>NZ_JAPEOR010000001.1:1929561-2251154 GCF_026341125.1 Streptomyces sp. NBC_01142 | reverse complement strand
TGCCGCGGCTGCCGGTGAGGTCCGGGTCCAGAGGGTCGGACATGGCTGAGGGCAGCAGCCAGGGGTACTCCGTGCGCGTCATATCGACAAAACTACGCAGGTGGGGCGAGGGTGTGGCCCCCCTGGCCGAGGGAAGCTACCAAAGTCGCACGGCTTCAGACTTTCGGCGCGCGCCCGCATTCCGACGGCCGACGCGGGGGCTGTCGCGCATACGCAAGGCTCCACGTATGAGGAAAATCTTCGAGGCGGTCGGCTTTGTCCTGCTCGTCTGGGGCGCGGTCGGCGTGGTCCATGAGTTCACCGGCTGGTTCCGCGTCTGGGGAGGCCTGCAGCTGCTGAATATCCCCGACGGCTACCAGCTCTTCGCGAACATCGTGCTGACGGTGGTGGGACTGGTGTTCCTGGTGGCCTCGGACCGGATCGGCCGGAGCGCTTAGGGGGCAGCCGGAGCGGCCGGAGCGCTTAATGGTCGGCCGGAGCGTGCCGGGCGCGCGTCCGGGGCGGACCTCGACCCTGTTCATCCCGCGCAGATCGTTGACCAGACCGTCCGGGCAGACGAAAGCTCCGGCGGCGTTGCGGCCGCCGCAGCGTCGGGTCCCGTGGCCGTGTCAGCTCGTGAGGATGGCGATACGGCGCGACCAGGTCGAGTCGTTGACCTGCGCAACCATGAAGTGGGCAACGTCCGCGCGGCTGATGCGGGGCATGCCCGTGAAGTCGAAGAGGTCACCGGCGCGGTAGGTGCCGGTGAACGGCCGGTTGGTCAGCGACACCGGATAGACCAGGGTCACGTCGAGGTCGCCGGCGAGGAGTTTGCGGTCCGCCCGCTGTTTGTCGGAGTAGATCTTCCTCAGCAGCGTGCGGTAGAAGAACCGCTGCGGCAACGACGCCTGCGTATAGGTCCGGTCGACGCCGAAGGCGGAGAGGAAGATCAGGCGATCGACTCCCGCATCGTGCATGGCGGGGACGAGCGCGTCCACGGTCCGGCTGACGATGTCGGAGGTGAGGCTCTTTCCCGTCCCCATCGTGCTCAGCACCGCATCCTTGCCCACAGCCGCACTGGCGACCTCCTGCTCGTCGGCGACGTCACCGACGAGCACGGTCAGCCGGTCGTCGAGCGGGGGAAGTCTGTCCGGATTGCGGACGACCGCGGTGAGGTGATGACCCGCGTCGAGGGCCTGGGCCACCACCTGTCGGCCGGTGAGCCCCGTCGCGCCGAGAAGCAGGAGATTCATGTCGGACTCCGAACGGGGCGTACGGTCACCCCAGCTGCGCCGTGACGTGATCGATCACCGCGCTGACCCTCCATGTGCCGGCCTGCTGCGGGATCAGGGGAAACTCCCTCACCTCCAGCCTGGGCCTGACGGCTGCGGAGCGCGACATGTGTGGGTCAGCCCCCGGTTCCCGGGGACGCCGAGCAGTCCGGGCGCCCGAACCTAGCAAGCAGTCCGGTCGGCGGTGCGGCGTCCCCACGTCGTGCCCGCGAGGACCAGCGCCCCGCCCAGCAGACCGAGCGCGCCGAGGTGTTCGCCCCCGATGGCGATGCCCCCCGCGGCCGCCCACAACGGCTCCGTGCCGAGCAGCAGGCTGACGCGGGACGGTGAGGTGCGGCGTACCGCCCACATCTGCACGAAGAAGGCGAACAGCGTGCAGAAGACGGAGAGGAAGAGCAGCCCGGCCCATTCGCGCGGACCGAAACCGAGGGCCACCGTCCAGGGCGAGGCCCCGGTGCCGGGGACGGCGGCCAGGACCGCGAACACCGCGACCGCGCTGCCCAGCTGGACCGTCGTCAAGGAGAGCGAGTCCGCGCCCTGCACCGCCTTGATCCTGGACATCGCCAGCACATGGACGGTACGGGCGAGAGCAGCCAGCAGCATCAGCAGATCGCCGAGGGATGGTGTGGTGAAACCGCCGCTCTGGGTCAGCAGCACGACACCGGCCACGGAGAGCCCGGCCGCGGCCACAAAGGCCCTGGGCGGCCGGTTGCGGGTCACCACCGCCTCGGCGAGCGGCGTGAAGATCATGGTGAGGCTGATGATGAGCCCTGCGTTGGTCGCGGAGGTGTGCACAACGCCGTACGTCTCCAGCAGGAAGATCACGCCGAGTACGAGCCCGAGGAGGCCGGCGCCGCGCCACTGGGCCGGGGTCAGTGCCCGCAGCTTGCGGTGTCCGGCCACCGCGAGCACCGGCAGGACGAGCGCGAAGCGGAGCACCAGCACGGCAACGACGGTGTGCGTTGTGGTGATGCCCTTCGCCGCGAGATAGCTCGCGCCCCAGACCACGGCCACGAGCAGCACGGGCAGATCGGTGAGCCAGGCCCGGCGGGGCGCGAGCGCGGCGGGTACGGCGATCGAGGTCACGTGCGGGAGCCTCCGGGGAGCGGCGATGTCTCAGATTCGGGCGTGGAGACGTCGTCGGCTGCCACCTGGAGCGATCACCGTACCCGGCCGGGTACGTGAGGGCCCACCGTTTTAGGGGGCCTCATAGGTTCCGTACTCGGGGCGGCCGGCCAGCTCGTACGTGTGGATGGCCACGCCCGCGGCCGTGGTGCGGGCCCCGGTGTGCCGGAAGGCGGTCGGTACCGCGCCGTTCGCGAAGAGGCGGCGGCCCGTGCCCAGAACGACGGGGAAGACGAGCAGGTTGAGCGTGTCGATCAGGTCGTGCGCCATGAGGAAGTGGGCGAGGGCGCCGCTGCCGTGGACCTGGAGCTCGCCGTCCGTGCGCTCCTTGACTGCGGCAACTTCGTTGGCGAGGTCACCACTGATGACGGTGGTGCCCGCCCAGTCGGCCTTCTCGAGCTTGGTCGAGACGACGTACTTCGGCAGAGAGTTGAGCCGCGATGCGATCGGGTCGGCGGGGTCGGTCACCTTGGGCCAGTAGCCGGCGAAGATCTCGTACGTGCGCCGGCCGAGCAGGAAGGCTCCGGCACGGTCGAAGACCTCTGTCATGAACCGGCCGAAGTCCTCGTCCCCGTACGGCACGGACCAGCCGCCGAGCTCGAAGCCGCCGCTGGGGTCCTCGTTCGGTCCGCCGGGCGCCTGCATCACGCCGTCGAGGGTGACAAAAGTGGTGATGGAGAGCTGTGCCATGACACGTGCCTGCTTCCTGATGTGCGGTGTTCGGGTTCCTGGACGGTGTGCGGTGTTCGGGGTCCTGGACGGTGTGCAGTGTTCGGGGTCGCTGATGGGCGGTGTTCGGGGTCCTGGTGTGCGATGTTCCCGTCATCAGCTCAGACCCCGCTCGCGCCGGGACATTCATCGATCGGCGCGAGCGGGCCGGAGCGGGCTAACCGGCGTTGGTGGAGAAGAGCCCGCCGGTCGGGCCCTGCTTGTCGCCGCCCTGCGCCTTTCTCAGGGCATTGGCGAGGCCCTCGATGGTGAGTGACTGGAGGATCACGCGGCCGTTGCCCTCCAGGGTGGCGAGGGAGAGGCCCTCGCCGCCGAAGACGGCGTTCATCAGGCCCTGGCGGTTGAGACCGCCGACGCGCTGGACGCCGTACTGGATGCCCTCCTCGAAGGCGACGATGCATCCGGTGTCGACCTCGATGCGGCCGCCGAAGTCGGCGGGGTTGAGGTCGATGAAGTTGCCGGCGCCGCAGATGATGACCGTGCCGCGGCCGGTGAACTTCTCCAGGACGAAGCCCTCGCCGCCACTGCGTCCCGCTTTGCCGCCCTGGAAGGCGATACCGAAGTCGACGGTGGACTCGGCGGCGACGAAGGCGTCCTTCTCCGCGAACCAGGCGCGCGTGCCGTCGAGTTCGAGGGCTCGCATCTCGCCGGGGAGTACGCCCGCAAAGCCGGCGGTGCCCTCACCGCCGGTGGGGGTGAAGTACTGGAAGGCGAAGGACTCACCGGCGAGGGCGCGCTGGCCGACCTGTATGGCGGTGCCCATGGCCTGGCGCAGCAGGCTGCCGGCGCCGGCCGCGGGCTGCCCGCCACGGCTGCCACCACTGCCACCGCTCCCCGAAGGCCCCGATGGCCCCGACAGGCGGGTCTCCATCGTCACGTTGGAGGTCTTGAACAGAAACTTCCCCGCCTCGCAGTAGACGGTCTGGCCGGGCTGCAGGCTGACGACCGCCATCTGCATGGCGTTGCCGACGATCTCTTGCTGAAGAGTCACACGCGGATTCAACGTCCGTTTGCCGCCAGCACCGAGGAGGCAGGGCCGATTTCATTGAAGTCGTAACCACTACTGACAAGCAGACAAGAGGTGTTACGACATGGCCAGGACGGCTCTGGTGACCGGTGGCAGCCGCGGGATGGGGGCGGCGATCGCCCTGCGGCTCGCCCAGGAGGGCGTCGATGTAGCGATCACGTACGTTCAGGGAGAGGAGGCCGCCCAGGAGGTGGTCCGCAAGATCGAGGCGACGGGGCAGCGCGGGCTCGCTCTGCGCTCCGACGCTGCGGACGCCGAAGCGGCCGGCGCGATCGTCGGTCAGGTCGTGGAACGGCTCGGGAGCATCGACATCCTGGTCAACAATGCGGGCGTCGGCGTACTCGGTCCCATCGAGAGCCTGTCGGCCGATGCGGTGAACCGGGTGCTGGACGTGAACGTACGGGCGGTGTTCCTCGCCTCGCAGGCGGCCGCCTCCCGCATGGAGCGAGGCGGCCGGATCGTCTCCATCGGCACCTGCATGACGAAGTACGTACCGGGCCCCGGCGGCACGCTCTACGCGATGAGCAAGTCCGCGCTGACCGGCCTGACCAAGGCGCTGGCCCGGGAGCTCGGCGCCCGCGGTATCACGGCGAATCTGGTCCACCCGGGGCCGATCGACACGGACATGAACCCGGCGGACGGCCCGTACGCCGAGCCGCAGAAGGCCGATACGGCTCTGGGCAGGTTCGGCCGGCCCGGCGAAGTGGCCTCACTGGTCGCGTACTTGGCGAGCGACGAGGCGGCCTACATCACCGGCGCCGAGATGTCGGTGGACGGCGGCCACGCGGCGTAACGCCTGCGGCAGGCCTGTTCCCCACCCGCCCCTTCCCGAGCTGGAGGCGAGCTCCCAGGCCCCGGAGTGCCCTGCGGGCGCTGTCCTCCGTCTCCCCCCCCGGACGAAGTCCGGGGAGAGACGCGGGGTTCCGGGCGGAGCCGCACATCGATACAGCCGGAAGGGGCGGGACGGGGAGGGTGTCGTCAGCCGCCCAGTTCCTGGTGGCGGGCCGCCAGGCGGTTCGCGCCCTCCTGCGTCAGGGAGCCGAAGAGACGCAGTCGCGAGATGCCGCCGTCCGGGAAGATGTCGATCCGCACGTGGCTGCCCACGGCCGGCGTGTCCAGCACGAAGCGGTGGTTCGTGTCGGGCTGCAGACGGGTGCGGGGCAGAACCTCCGCCCATTCGCCGTCCGCGCCGTCCTTGACGGACAGCGCCGCCCAGCCCGCGCTGTTCCCCTTCAGATACGCCGTGTCGATCTCGACCGCGCGGATCTCGGACTGCTCCACGAGCTGGTAACGGATCCAGTCATTGCCCTTGTCCCGGCGGCGACGGGTCTCCCAGCCGTCGTCCATCTTGCGGGAGCGGCCCGGCTGGATGGTGTTGGTCGCCGGGGAGTAGAAGCGGTCGGAGGCGTCCTCGACCTGGCCGCCGTTCTCCAGCGCGACGAGATCGAACGTGGACAGGGCGGCCAGCCACGCGGGGTCCGGTGCCACCTCGCCGTACACCCGCAGTCGGGCGATGCCGCCGTCGGGGTGCTGGTTGACACGCAGATGCGTGAAGCGCTGTTCGACGTCGACGGCGAAGCCGTTCGCCGCGTGGCCGCCGATGGCCGTACGGGGCACCAGCGTCGTCCACTTCACGTCGTCGGCGAGGAGGTCCTCGGGCGACGGAGACCCGGACAGGGCGGTGGCCTCGACCGAGACGGCCTGCGGGTAGTTGCCGCGGAAGTGGGCGGTGTCGATGACGAGGCCGCGTACGACTCCGGGCGCACCGAGCCGTACCAGCGCCCAGTCGTGGTCGTCGTCGGTGGGGTGCGGCTGCGCGGCGCTCACACCGCGGCGGCGGCGGGTCTCCCAGCCGTCCATGATCTTGCCCTTGTGGCCGAAGTGCTCCGGGTCGAACTCCGCGGCCTCGGGCTTGAGCATGTTCTCGCGCTCGGCGAAGAACTCGTCGTTGGCGGCGGTCACGCCCGCCCCGAGACGCCGGTCGGCGAGGTCGGCGTAGTGCGTGAACGGGAAGTCGGCCGTGCGGTAGTCGGCGTACGGGTCGCCGCCGCCGAACGGGCTGGCGTCACCGGTGAAGGAAGGGATGGACACGATCAGTTGTTCCTTTCGAGCAGTCGTCCGGTCGGCTCGGCCAGGGTGCCGTTCTCGACAATGCGTTCGCCGCGCAGCCACGTCGACCTGACCACGCCGTGGAGCGTCTTGCCCGCGTACGCCGTCACCTGGTTGCGGTGGTGCAGTTCGGCCGGGTCCACGGTGAAGGTCTCGTCGGGCGCGAGGACCGCGAAGTCCGCGTCGCGGCCCGTCTCGATGGCGCCCTTCCGGTCGTCCAGTCCCGCGAGCTTCGCGGGGGCCGCGGACATCCAGCGGACGACGTCCTCCAGCGAAAGGCCGCGGCGCCGGGCCTCGGTCCAGATCGCCGGGAGGCCCAGCTGGAGGGAGGAGATTCCGCCCCAGGCGGAGGCGAAGTCCGGGGTCTTCAGGTCGGTGGTGCAGGGCGAGTGGTCGGAGACGATGCAGTCGATCGTCCCGTCGGCCAGGCCCTCCCACAGCGCGTCCTGGTTCGCGGCCTCACGGATGGGCGGACAGCACTTGAACTCCGTTGCGCCGTCCGGGACTTCCTCGGCCGTGAGGGTGAGGAAGTGCGGGCAGGACTCGACCGAGATCCTGACGCCCTCCCGCTTGGCGGCCGCGATCAGCGGCAGCGCGTCGGAGGAGGACAGATGCAGTACGTGTACTCGGGCGTTGAGCCGCTTGGCCTGCGCGATCAGGCCCTCGATGGCGGTGTTCTCGGCGTCGCGCGGGCGGGAGGCGAGGAAGTCGGCGTACTTCGGGCCGGACTCCTGCGGTGCTGCGGCCAGGTGGTGCGGGTCCTCGGCATGCACGATCAGCAGTCCGCCGAAGCCGGCGATCTCGGCCATCGACCGGGCGAGCCGGTCCTGGTCCAGCTCCGGGAACTCCTCCACGCCCGAGGGCGACAGGAAGCACTTGAAGCCGAAGACACCGGCATCGTGCAGCGGCCGCAGATCCTTCACATTGGACGGGACGGCCCCGCCCCAGAAGCCGACGTCGATGTGCGCCTTGTTCCGGGCGACCTGCTGCTTGGTGGCGAGGTTCTCGACCGTGGTGGTGGGCGGAAGGGAGTTGAGGGGCATGTCGAGGAGGGTCGTGATGCCGCCGGCGGCGGCCGCGCGGGTGGCGGTCCAGAAACCCTCCCACTCGGTGCGGCCGGGGTCGTTCACATGGACATGGGTGTCGACGAGGCCGGGGAGTACGACATCGTCCCCGAAGTCCTCCAGCCGGGCCCCGGCCGGCACCTCGGCGTCGTACGGCAGTACCGCCGCGATCTTCCCGGCGGCGACGGCGATCGATACGGCGCGCGTCCCCTCCGGGGTGATGACGCGCGTCGAGCGCAGTACCAGGTTCACGTCCACATCGGACACCCGTGCCCTCACTTCCAATCCCGTACAGCGAAATTCAACGAACTGTTGAAGGAGTCTTCACCCCCGAGTCCGGCCCGTCAAGACCCCACCAGCATGGCCGCCACCCCCGTGACCTGCGAAGGGATCATGGGCGCGGCACCACATTCCGCCCCGCGATGCCTCCTTGGACGTTTCCACGAAGTGGAAGTAGACTTTCACTGCGCAGAATGTTGTTTCGACCAAGGGCGCCGGCAGGAGATCGCCGGGGGCGACGCCGACACGGGGACAAACGGGCCCTGACCGGCACGGACCCCTTGACGAGAGCGATGTGCCCTGTGCAGCTGCCCGGTAGGCTGCTGCCTTGCCCTGCCTGCCCGAAAGGACCGCCCACGTGCCGACGTCCAGCGCCAGCACCACCGACGCCGCCAAGTCCGCCTCCAGCGGTGGCGTGCAGTCCCTGGAGCGCGCCTTCGACCTGCTCGAGAGAATGGCCGACGCCGGTGGCGAGGTCGGGCTGAGCGAGCTCTCCGCCAGCAGCGGTCTGCCGCTGCCCACGATCCACCGGCTGATGCGCACCCTGGTGGCCTGCGGCTATGTACGCCAGCAGCCCAACCGCCGCTATGCGCTCGGCCCCCGGCTGATCCGCCTGGGCGAGTCCGCCTCCCGGCTGCTCGGCACCTGGGCCCGCCCCTACCTCGCCCGCCTGGTCGAGGAGACCGGCGAGACGGCGAACATGGCGCTGCTCGACGGCGACGAGATCGTGTACGTCGCCCAGGTGCCGTCCAAGCACTCCATGCGCATGTTCACCGAGGTGGGCCGCCGTGTCCTGCCGCACTCCACGGGCGTGGGCAAGGCACTGCTCGCGCACACCCCGCCGGAGGAGGTACGGGCCCTGCTCGCGCGGACCGGCATGCCCGCCGCCACCGAGAAGACGATCACAACGCCCGAGGGCTTCCTGGAGGCGCTCGAGCAGGTGCGGCGCGCCGGCTACGCGGTCGACGACAACGAGCAGGAGATCGGGGTCCGCTGCCTGGCAGTCTCGGTACCCAACTCCCCGACGGCGGCGGCGGTTTCGATCTCGGGCCCGGCCGGCCGGGTCACCGAGGCGGCCATGGAGAAGATCGTCCCGGTCCTCCAGGAGGTCGCCCAGGACCTCTCGACGGCGCTGGCGAGCCAGAACCCGGCGTAGGCCTGACGGCCGGGGCACGTCTCGCTCACCGCGGAGCGGCGGCGAAAGGCCCGCAGTGCGGGCCGGGGTCCAGTGCGGGCCCTCCGAGGCCCGGGGTCCACTGCGGACTCTCCGAGGCGGGGCGAGGCCCACTGCGGGCTCCGGCGGAGCCCCGGTTTCGGGGAGTGGCGGGTCAGGTCAGGTCAGGTCAGGGGAGAGACACCGCCGCCCCCACGGGAACACACATCTGCGCGAAGCTGGGGGTGGACTCGCGTACACCGGCGGCGGCGACAGCGAGAGCACGCCGCCTCATCGGGCGCTGACCTGTTCCCCTGGAGCTACGCCCCGCCCCTGGGCGCCCTGCGGGCGTGTCCTCCATCGCCGGACGGGCCGAATTTCCCGCCCGACGGGCGGGAACTCCAGCCCCGCCGGTGCCTGAGGCGCGGAGTCCGGGGCGGAGTCCCCACGCGGCGGAGCCGCACATCGATACAGCGGGAAGGGGCGGGAGGGGGTCGATCCACCTCGGCCGAACGGCCGCCCCTCAGACCCGCCCCCGGGGCGGCACCTCACCGAAGAGATCGACCGCGTTGCGTACGTCCATCAGCGCGGGCGCAAGTGCGCTCACCGACCCGACCGCACCGGCGATCAGCAACAGGGAGCGACGCATCCGCGGGATCTCCGGATCGCCGCCCGCCACCATCGCGGCCAGCACCGCCAGTTCGTCCTCGGCGATGCCCCGGTCGGAGAACTCGGCCGGATATCCGGCGAGTTCACGGCGGAGCCGGGAGACGGCAGCGCGCAGCTCCGTCTCCCTCGGGCCCTCATCGCTGCCTGTCACCCGCGTCTGCCTCGCGCTCCGCAACAATGCCCTCCCCCTCGCACGTCGTTGTGCCGGTTCGACGACCGTCAGCTGATGGTCGGACACTGTCGGTCGCGGGCAAGTTAACGTCATCCGGTGCGGTGCGCGCCACTCCACCGACCGAATTCAGGGAGTCGGCTGCACAACATCGAGCGCATTGCGCCAGACGGTCACATCGAGGGTGACGAACCTGCTGGGATCGGAATCGGCCGACTTCCCCTTGTACGTCACCAGGCCCACATGCCCCGAGTTGGTCAGGACGCAGAACTTGGCGCCCTTCGACAGGTTGACGAGATCGAGCTGCTCGGCGTACCGGGTCTCGCTCTTGCAGGTGGCGAGATCCCCCGCCTGCCCGGCACGCAGCAGGATCAGCCGTCCGTTCTCGACCTCCATCCTGCTGAGGTCGTATTCGTACTCGACATCGGAGTTGGAGGAGTCCTCGATCGGCTTGACCGGATCGTCGCCGAAGGTGATGTGGTAGTTGTCCACCAGTTCGAGATCGGTGTAGGTCTTGGGGACCGGGTCGGGAATCGGCTCCGCGGGCGGGGAGGTCTCCTCCTGCCCCGGGGTGTCGGGCGTGGTGTCGGCGGAAGGAGTGGTGTCCGCCTGCGGGGTGGCGTCCGCCGAGCCCTGGCCCTTCTCCTGACTCTGTCTCTGCGACGACTTCTTCTCATCGTCGCCGGAGAGGGCGACGTACACACCGCCGCCCGCCAATGCGCCGAGTACCACCGTGGCAAGGACGGCGATGGCCAGATTGCGGGCGGTCTTCTTCTTGGGCGCGGCAGGTGCGACGGGCGTGGGAACGGTCCCGTACGGCTGCACCGGCTGGGGGTAGGAGTGGCCGGGCGGCGGGGTGGCGTGCTGTTGCGGGTAGCCGTAGGCCTGGGGCTGCGGCGCCGGGCCGAAGCCGGGCGGCGGCGTCGCCGGGGCCGAGGCGGCAGTGGGCGTGGGCATCGGGGCCTGCGCCCCCGGGACGGGCCCGGTGGCCGGGTTCTGCGGCATGTAAGGCTGCGCCATGGGCGCCTGCGTCGGCGCCGGATTCTGTACGTACGCCGGATTCTGTCCCTGAGTCGGATTCGGAGACTGAGCCGGGTTCTGGCCCTGCGCCGGGTTCTGGCCCTGCGCCGGGTTCTGGCCCTGCGCCGCGACGGCCGGCTGACCGTCCGGCGGGGTCACCGGCGGCGCCGGGGCCGCCTTGCGCGTGGTGATCTCGGCGGCGACCGCGCCCGGCAGCCACTCCTCCGGACGACGCAGCACCGTTTCCGCGTTGGCGGACTGGCAGATGGCGAGAAGGTCGGCGACCGACGGACGGGCCTCCGGGTCCTTGGCCAGGCAGCGGGTCACCAACTCCCTTAGCTGCTCCGGAAGTCCGGTGAGGTCCGGGTCCTCGTGCACGATCCGGTAGAGCACACCGTGCGAGGTGCCCTCGCCGAAGGCGGGGCTGCCGGTCGCCGCGTACGCCGCGACCTGGCCGAGCGCGAAGATGTCGGTGGCCGGGGTGACATGGCTGCCGGCCGCCTGCTCGGGCGCCATGAAGGAGGGCGTGCCGATGGTGACGCCGCTGCTGGTGAGCGAGGTGGCGTCGGCGGCCCGGGCGATGCCGAAGTCGATGACGCGCGGCCCGTCCGAGGCGAGCAGGACATTGGCCGGCTTGAGGTCGCGGTGGACGATGCCCGCGCCATGGATGATGTGCAGCGCCTCGGCGATACCGGCGACCAGCAACAGCACCGTCTCGACCGGCAACTTGCCGTGCTCGACGACCGCGTCGGCGAGGGAGGGCCCGGGGACGTAGGCGGTGGCGAGCCAGGGCTGCTCGGCGTCGGGGTCGGCGTCGATGACCGGCGCGGTGTACAGGCCCTGCACGCGCTGCGCAGCCTGCACCTCCTGCGCGAACCGGCGGCGGAATTCGGGGTCCTGGCCGAAGTCGGGCCTGATCACCTTGATGGCGACGGGGCGTCCGCCGGGCGTGTACGAGAGGTAGACCTTGCCCATGCCGCCGGCGCCGAGGCGCGCGGCCAGCTTGTACCCGGCGACATTCTTCGGATCGTCTTCGCCCAGCGGCTGGAAGACCATTCCCTTGTGCCCGCGCCCACTCATCGACTCTTGTCCCCCATGGCGAACTTCAGTGTTGGAGATGCACCTTATCCAAGGTCACCCTGCGCTCTCCACGTTGGACGACCCGCTCGGACCGGGCGGTTCCGAAAGCCTGACGGTGGCACACGAACGGCGCAGCGCTTCGCCCGTATATGAGGTAAGGAGTCCTTATGGCACAACCACCGAAGGAACCGATCGTCGCCGGACTGCTGCTTGCGGCGGGAGGTGGCCGCCGGCTCGGCGGACGCCCGAAGGCGCTGCTCGAGCACCGGGGAAGACCACTGGTCGAGCATGCGGTGCGCGTACTGCGCGAGGGCGGTTGCGGCCCTGTGCACGTGGTGCTGGGGGCGTCGGCCGACCGGGTGCGCGAGCGGGCGGATCTCTCCGGCTGTGTACTGGTCGACAACCCGGAGTGGGAGGAGGGCATGGGTTCCTCGCTGCGCGCGGGTCTGGAGTCCCTGGCCGCCACGGCGGCGGACGCGGCCCTCGTCTCTCTCGTCGACCAGCCGGGGATCGGCGCGGCGGCGGTGGCCCGGGTCCGCGCCTCGTACCGCTCCCCCGACTCGCTCACCGCGGCCGCGTACGGAGGGGAGCGCGGGCATCCCGTTCTGTTCGGCGCGCATCGCTGGAAGGACATCGCGGCGAGTGCGACCGGCGATCGCGGAGCCCGTTCCTATCTGAAGGCCCATGAGGGCGCGCTGTCCCTCGTCGAGTGCGGCGACGTGGCCCAGGCGTACGACATCGACACCGCGGAAGATCTGGCGCACCTTGAGTGAACGGCGTGGCACTCAGAGCCATGGTCTGTCGACTCAGAGAATCTCGATATCAACAAACCATTGAACTTCCACCATGAGGAAACTACTATCCACTGGTCAGAAGCGCCCGACTCTCCAGACGCGCCCGCGACCGCATCTCGGCTCCTGCGGCACCGAGTGCCGTATCTCTGAGCCCGGCGGCCGCCGGGCACCGCCCGCTGAAGGAAGTGACAGCTCATGTCCGCACCAGCGCCGTCCCCGCTGGCCATCGTCGATGCCGAGCCTCTGCCGAGGCAGGACGAGGTACTCACCGACGCGGCCCTCGCCTTTGTGGCCGAGCTGCACCGGAACTTCACGCCCCGGCGTGACGAGCTCCTCGCCCGCCGCGGCGAACGCCGCGCCGAGATCGCCCGCACGTCCACCCTGGACTTCCTTCCGGAGACCGCCGCCATCCGCGCGGACGACTCCTGGAAGGTCGCCCCGGCCCCGGCGGCCCTCAACGACCGCCGTGTGGAGATCACCGGACCGACGGACCGCAAGATGACCATCAACGCCCTGAACTCGGGCGCGAAGGTCTGGCTCGCCGACTTCGAGGACGCCTCCGCTCCCACCTGGGAGAACGTCGTCCTCGGCCAGCTCAATCTGATCGACGCCTACGAGCGCCGCATCGACTTCACGGACCCCCGCTCCGGCAAGTCCTACGCCCTCAAGGCCGCCGACGAGCTCGCGACCGTCGTCATGCGCCCGCGTGGCTGGCACCTGGAGGAGCGCCATCTGCACCTCGACGGCCGGCCCGTCCCCGGTGCGCTGGTCGACTTCGGCCTGTACTTCTTCCACAACGCCAAGCGGCTCATCGAGCTCGGCAAGGGCCCGTACTTCTACCTGCCGAAGACGGAGTCCCACCGGGAAGCCCGTCTGTGGAACGACATCTTCGTCTTCGCCCAGGACTACATCGGCATCCCGCAGGGCACCGTCCGTGCGACCGTCCTGATCGAGACGATCACAGCGGCGTACGAGATGGAGGAGATCCTCTACGAGCTCCGCGACCACGCGGCCGGCCTGAACGCGGGCCGCTGGGACTACCTCTTCTCGATCGTCAAGAACTTCCGTGACGGCGGCGAGAAGTTCGTGCTCCCGGACCGCAACGCGGTGACGATGACCGCCCCGTTCATGCGGGCGTACACCGAACTGCTGGTCCGCACCTGCCACAAGCGCGGCGCGCACGCGATCGGCGGCATGGCGGCCTTCATCCCGTCCCGCAAGGACGCCGAGGTCAACAAGGTCGCCTTCGAGAAGGTCAAGGCGGACAAGGACCGCGAGGCGGGCGACGGCTTCGACGGCTCCTGGGTCGCGCACCCGGACCTGGTGCCGATCGCGATGGCTTCGTTCGACGCGGTCCTGGGCACCAGCCCCCACCAGAAGAACCGCCTGCGCGAGGACGTCTCGGTGGCGGCCGGCGACCTGATCGCCATCGACTCCCTCGACGCCAGGCCGACCTACGGCGGCCTGGTCGCCGCCGTCCAGGTCGGCATCCGATACATCGAGGCGTGGCTGCGCGGCCTCGGCGCGGTCGCGATCTTCAACCTGATGGAGGACGCGGCCACCGCGGAGATCTCCCGCTCCCAGATCTGGCAGTGGGTCAACGCGGGTGTCGTCTTCGAGAACGGCGAGCGAGCCACCCCGGAGCTGGCCCGCAAGATCGCCGCGGACGAACTCGTCGCGATCCGCGCGGAGCTCGGCGACGAGGCCTTCGCGGCCGGCAAATGGCAGCAGGCGCACGACCTGCTGCTGAAGGTGGCCCTCGACGAGAACTACGAGGACTTCCTCACGCTGCCGGCGTACGAGCAGCTGGTCGGCTGACCGCACAGCGGCCGACCGACACAGTCCGGCCGACACCGTCCGGCCGACACAGTCCGGCCGACACCCCCGGTACCGCACAGCACCGGGGGTGTTGCGCTGCGACGATGAGCGCATGCGGAAATTACGGGTTGCCGTTGTGGGCGGAAGCATCGCGGGCTGCGCGGCGGCACTCGCCGTACACCGTGCGGGAGTTGACGAGATCACCGTGTACGAACGGTCCGCGGGGGACCTGGCGGACCGCGGTGTGGGCCTGGCGGTGCACAACGCGCGCTACGCCGAGCTGGAGGCGGCCGGCTATCTGGACGCGGCCATGCCCTGGGTCCAACTGACGCAACGCCGCTGGTATGTCCGCGACGGCGACAGCGGCAATCCCCTCGGCCGCCACATCGGCACGTTGCCCTTCCCGTTCCGTACGTACAACTGGGGTCCGCTGTGGCGGGAGCTGCGCGCGCGGGTCCCTGGCTCGGTGCGGTTCCGTACGGGCACGACAGTCGACTCGGTGGAGGCGTCCGCAACCGCCGCGGAGGTCCGCACTCCCGGACTCACCCAGTCCTTCGACCTGGTGATCGGAGCCGACGGCTACCGCTCGGTGGTGCGGGCGGCGGCCTGCCCCGACGTACGCCCGGAGTACGCGGGCTACCTGGCCTGGCGCGGCGCGTTCCCGGTCTCGCGACTGGCCGACCCCTCCCTCTGGAACACCACTGACTGCATCTATGTGGTCTTCAGCGGCGGCCACATGATCGTCTACCGCATCCCGGACGGCGCGGGCGGCCACCGCGTCAACTGGATCCTCTACGCAACCCCTCCCCCGGGCCTGGACGCCCACCTGACCACCCCCACGAGCCTCCCACCCGGCACTCTCACCGAGGCCCTGCACCACCGCCTCGCTCATATCGCCGAGACCCGGCTCCCGCCCTACTGGGGCGCCTTGATCAGGCAGACCGCCCCTGCGGAGGTCTTCAGCCAGCCGATGTACGACTTCACGGCTCCCCGCGTCCCCACCGACCGTTTCCTCCTCCTGGGCGACGCGGCCGCGGTCGCCCGCCCCCACACGGGCGCGGGCGCGGTGAAGGCCCTCCAGGACGCGACCACCCTGGAATCCGCCTTCACCACGACCGCTGACTGGCGTGCGGCCCTGCGCACATACGACGAGGCCCGCGCCACGTCGGGCCGCACGATGGTGAACCTGGGCCGCAGCCTGGGCCACGCCCTGGTGCAGGGAACCCCGGACTGGCGGACGCTGGACCAGGCGGGGCTGGAGGAGTGGTGGGGCCGGGCGGACGGGGCGGGGGTGTTCGGCGGGCGGGAGCTGAAGCGCTGACCGCGCTCACTGCCTGCAGCGGCACCCCTCAAGAGGTACGGACAGCGCAAGCGCCCGCACTGCGCTGCGCTCGTCATCCGACGTACACGGCAGCCGACGTGCACGCACGTCGAAGTGGGGGCGCACGCACCACGACCAGGGGCACCTACGAGAAGTAGCCGTCGGCGGGCACGGCTCACCGCACACTCGTCGGGCTCGCCGCGCCGTGAGCGCACGGCGGAAGCCGTGCGAGGCCAGCGGCGCGCGGTCCTTCCATACGCGACACATACGAAGAACATACGAAGCACATACGCAGCGGATACGCCGCCCCACGACGATCGAGCCGACTCGTCGGATAGCGTGCATTTGCGGGCCCCTACGGACGGCGAACGGGCGCCCGCTCAGCGTGCGTTGAACGGGGGAGACATGTCTTTTGACGACGAGTGGGCCCAGCACATGGCGACGGCGAAAGCGGAGCGCGCCACACAAATGCGGCTCAATCAAGCCGACGACGGCGGAGGCCAGGGCTCCAAGAAGAAGCTTCATGTGACACCTTCCCTCCTCCGGGGCCGCGCGGAAAGAGCTGAGCACAAGGCATCCAAGGAATTCCGTGACGCCCACACGATCGCAGTGTCGAAAACCTCCGAGATATCCGGATCCATGAAAGGTTTCTCCTCTGACGAGGCGTTCACCGAATTTATTGATTCCTGGAAGAAGGGCGTAAAATACGTAAGCGGCCAGATCGGAAACGAAGGGCTCGCGAAGGCTCTGAGATCATCGGCGAATTCCTTCGGGAACGAGGAGGAGGAGCGAAAGAAGAGCTTCCGTGGTGAGGGCACTTACAAACCGGGCGACGTCATTTAGGGGGCGGCATGTCGCTGACCTACACAGACCTCAAGACTGTGAATCTGGACAAATTTTCCGCAGCTGTTGACGCCTGGGCAAATTCACCCAAACTCGTTCATCAATCCGGCTGGACCTTCAACAACGAGGTGGCGAAAGGACTCCGGGAATCAGACTGGGAAGGCGAGGCGGCTGAAACGGCCTTCACAGCGCTCAACGGAATAAGAAATCAGATAGACAACGCGGAGAGCGAGGCAGGCAGCGTCCATAAATTTTTGAACAACTGTCTCAATTCATTTCGCTCCGCGAAGGGGGAACTCGACAACATCACGAACGGCCTGGAGGGCCACGAACACCTCTTGGTGAATCCGAACGACGGGTCGGTCTTTGTGGACCCCAACAGGGTGAAACCGGATGACATTGGCGACCTCAGAAAGGCCTACGAGACTACCATTTCCTCGTACAAGGAAAGAACGCGCCAGGCTCTTGAAGATGCCGATCAAACGGACTCAACCCTCCGTTGGGCACTGCGGGACATGAGCGACAGTTACGACATCGGATTCCTGCCGACCGCCCCGGTCTCCCTTGCAGAGGCACGACAGATACGCAGGGAACGCGGACAGGAGAGCGGAAATAGGATCTCCCTCAAGGAGCTCTCCGACAAGGAGATCCAAACCAGGCTCGACAACGCGTCACGAGGCAAGTTCGGCAGCGGCACCATCAAGCCGGTCGCCGAGTTCATAGGTTACAGATCCTGGCTGAACAGCGCCGACAGCGTACAGAAGAGGGACTGGGCCAATGCAAGGTCGTACTTCATCGGTGGCACGCCTGCCTTTGCGGCCGGCATGGGGTCCTCGCTGCTGGAGACATCCGGCGGCGGCGGAAGGCACCGCCAGCCGACCCTGGTGAATAAGGTTGGGAGTTTCGGAGGGAAGGTCTTCGGATTCCCTGCCAGTGTCGTCGCCACAGGTCTGGATTTCTATTACACGCCGGCCCAGAATGCCTCGGAGCGACCCGATGCAAAGATTATGGCTCCCAAGGACCCAGGACGAGTACATTGGAAGTAGAGCGCCTGGAAACAGGGAGGATAACATGACCGGTCCGGGCAGAAGGCTTCTCGTCGACGGATTGTTCGGAAACCACAGAACGCTCATCCTTGGCGTCCTTGGAGCGTTCACCGGAGTCGCAGGTTCCATCGCTGGAATTTCGAGTGGTTCGGGAATCCTTCAAATCCTGGCGTTCACCGGTATCGGCATTCTGGGGTTGTTTCTCGCGACCGGATACATAGTTGCATATTCGAGGCGACCGAAGGCGCCGAGACGCCATCGGTGACATCGATTCGCCGGACGGTCCTTGCCCACGCGGCGCCAACCGAAGAAGTCGCACGCTTGATCAGTTCATACTGGGAGATTCCCGGGCATTCCACCGCAAGCTCGAAGAGGGCCGTATACCGTTCCGCCGCCGGGGCGATGTAGGTAATCTTGCGGGGCATCTGCCGGGCCGGGCCAGCTGGAGCAGATCCTGGCTGCACGGGCATCGTCGCAACGTCGAATCCAAGTGCTTCCGATCGAAACGGGGTCGGGCGGCGAGTGCGTTGAGGCCGCGGCCCGCCCCGGCACCATCCACGTCCGCGATTCAAAGGACAAGGCAGGGCCGACCCTGCGCGTCGCTCCGAGGGCTGGACGGCCCTCGAGGAGCTCGCCGCGCAAGGCTGAGCGCACACGAACGAAGGCGCCTCGCCACGGAAGCGATCCGGTGGCGGGGGCCCACTTTGAACGTGCCTGTACGCGAGCCTTAGTTGGCCTTCTTCGCCCGACCTCCACGCCGCCGAGGACGGTGCTTCCATCACGCCGTGAGCCAGGCATTTCCCTGGACGGATCCGGATACGGGACAAGCTGCGCGAGCCCGGAAGACAGACCGCGGCAGTGGGCTAGCCGATCACCACCGTGCGCTGCGCGGAGAAGTCACCCCACTTCCCGTCGGGGAGTCTGGCGCGGAGCTTGACGCTGTAGCGGGTGCCGGGCTTGTCCGTGACCGCGAAGGTGTACGTCGCAGTCCCGGCGGGAGGCGCGGCACCCCAGACAATGGTCGTGGCCAACTTGCCGTTCAGGAAGAGCTGGTGCTCCTTGACCGGGCCGCCCGTCCCGGGTGGGGTCCACGTCAGATCGACGTTCCTGTTCCGGGCGATCGCCTTCAGGTCTGTGGGCGCGGTGCTCGGCACCTCGTCGCCGGGCGCGGGAGCGGTGGTGAGGTCCACCGCATTGCTGTCGGGCGAGGAGTTCTCGGCGGCGTCACGCGCCCGGACGGTGAAGGTGTAGATGGTGCCGGGCCGCAACCCGGTGAGGCGCGCGGTCGTCTCGGCGCCGAGCACGCTGTGAATGCGGGAATCCTCCTGGTAGATGTCGTACGAGCTGACCCGGATGTTGTCGGCGGCCTTTTCCCAGGTGAGGGTGGCCGCACGGCCTCCGTCGGCCTTGCCCCGCAGCTTGGCCGGCCGCGTCGGCGCCTTCTTGTCCTGCGGCGTGGGGGCCGGGGTGGTGACGGCGATCGCGGCACTCGGCTTCGAGAGATTCCCGGCGGCGTCCCGCGCCCGCACGGTGAAGCTGTACACGGTCTTCGGGCTCAGCCGGTCGATGTCCACCATCTGCTGGGTGGCCGGCAGCCTCTTGACCCTGGCGCCCTTCTGGAACACCTCGTATCCGGCAACCGCCTTGTCGTCGATGGCGTGCTCCCACATGAGATGAACGGACGTGGCGCTGCCCGCCTGGGCGGTCACCCCGGAGGGCGTGCTGGGGCTCGTGGTGTCCTTCTCCTCACCGCCGCAGGCCGTGAGGAGAAGCGCGGCCACGCAGGCCGACGCAAGGTGTGTGGGGGGACGTTGCACGGTCGGGCCTCCACGGACGACGGCAATGGTCCAGACCTATATCCCACAGGCCGGGCTCGCCCACAAGGGGTGCCGTCGGCGCGGCTCACCGTTCGCGGGACGGGAAGCGGAGCCCGGCCGTGCGTTCCCGTTCTCGGACCGGTGGGATACCGGCCTCTGAAGGGGCCGCGTGCCCAGCCGATTTCGCTGCCGATGCCGCCCACCTGGCTCAACTCCTTGCGCCCCGGCGATGTGTCCGGGGGCGGCACCCGCCGAGGTGGCCTATCAGAAGCGTGTGGCCGGCTACCCCGAGTACGAAGTGCCGATCCGCCCTGGAATCAGCCTGAACAACACCCTGATGGTGGACGGTTTCCGGGACAGGGACAGCATGGCTGTCGAGGCCAAGTACGACTTCCTCTACGAGAAGGACCGCAAGGAAATCATCACATATAACTCGGCTCTCAACGACCCTCGGAACAGGCAGGTGCGAGGAGTGGAGACGGTCACCAACGCTATGCGCGTTACCAGCCCTGATACAACAACACCATCCCTTCTGGAACACATAGGCCATGGAAGCAGCCGAACTCGCAGAACTGCGGACCACGTATATCTTCACGCCCATTGAAGGCGATACCTGGGGACTGACCTACGAGCTGGTGGAGACCAGGCTGCGCGAGCGCGATCCCGACGCGTTCGTGCGTCTGCAAGCAGATCAGGACGGACCGGTGCGCGGGTCGGCTCTGTACTTCGGTTTCACGTTGGGCGAGGAGAAACTGGAAGGAACCTCCAAGCTCGCCTTCGAGGGGATCTCCTTGGAGCACTGCACGGCGCATGCCGCAGCGGAGTTCGTCCGGTGGTTGGGCAACCACATCGTCCCCGAGGGCAGGGCCATCACATTCAACACGGAGTGGGGCCTGGAGGCCGGCCTGCCGGACACCGCGGTTCCCGATGTCCCGCGGCCACGAATCGTCGCAAGCTTCCTGGCGCACCTCGAAGCCACCGGTTTCCTGGACTGACCACGGCACACCATGCTGTCCGCCGGCCCGGCCAGGGCGGGACTAGAGACGCATACAATTGTCGGACGCCTGCGGCACGCAACATCCGGGCGATCACCCCCCAGTCCCAGCGGACCAGCGGGCCAACCGCAATCGTCGCGGCCCCGCGGAGCATCGACCTGGTGTGGGCCCCGGTCCTGCGTTGACGCCGGGACGGCGACGGGGTTACGGGCCAGGCCCTCCTGCCAGTCGAACGCGTAGAGGTCGGCGCGGGCGGCGTCCAAGGGTCCAGCACGGCCTGAAACAAGTCCCGTTATCTCTTATCTCTTGGGCGGTATCAGGACCTGAACCGTGAGCGCCTGGCCGTGGGTCGGGGCTGATCGCCCATGACCATTAACGGATGGTCTGGATTCGCGCGGTCGCGGTCGCCACAGCCACCGGCCTGCTGTCGGGGCCGATGAGCTCACCGGCAAGAAAACACACGTCCTTGCCACGCTGCACGACCCTGCCACGCCCCAGAAGCCGTCCAGGGCGGGCGGGACGAAGGAATTGAACGTGGAGATCGAGAGTCGGCGCAAACTGGTTCTCCGGCAACGTCGCGACCAGCGCCGGGCCCAGGGTGTCGTCGAGCATCGCAGCCAGGAACCCGCCCTGGATCACGCCCACAGGGTTCGTGAACTGATCACCTGCCTGAAACGCCACCTCGATGGTCCCCTGCTCCGGGTCCACCCCGAGCAGTTCCCAGCCGAGAACCACCGCTGCGGGTGGCGGCGGGACCCGCCCCGCCAGCACATCCCAAAACAACCCACGCCTTTGCGTATCCCTCTCCATGAGCCACATTGAACAGGCCGCCACTGACAGCCACATGAGGCCGGCCCCTCGACGATCGGTAGGCGAACCACCAACCACATCGGAGCTATTCGTCCAGGTGCCAGATGGCGCCGGTCAGCGCGAGGGTTCGCTGCATGATGCGGCCGTACACGTCCCAGCAACGCGGACAGCGGACGGGGACGGGCATCCCTGAGAGCGTGTCTGAGATCCGCCGTATCGGCTGTATGGGTGACTCGTTGAGTGGTGTGTGAGTGCTGCTGGGGATGGTTACCCGTCTGATCTGACGGATGAACAGTGGGCGTTGATTGAGCCGTTGCTGCCTGCTCCAAGGACGGGTCGCAAGGGCGGGCGGCGGGAGAAGCACCCGCGTCGGCGGATCGTGGACGCGATCTTGTACTTGGCGCGGACCGGGTGCCAGTGGCGGTATCTGCCCAAGGATTTCCCGCCCTTCCAGACGGTGTACTGGTACTTCACCTGGTGGCACGACGACGGCACCGTGGAGCGCGTCCACGACGCGCTGCGGGTCAAGGTCCGCGAGGCCGACGGCCGTTCCGCTGAGCCGTCCGCGGGCCTGGTCGACTCGCAGTCCGTGCGGGCGGCCGACACGGTGCCGAAGTCCACCAGCGGCTTCGACGCGGGCAAGAAGACCAAGGGCCGCAAACGGTTCATCGTCACCGACACCCTCGGCCTCCTCCTGGCCGTGCACGTGCTGGCCGCAAGCGTCCAGGACCGCGACGGAGCCAAGCGCTCCCTGCTGTGGACCCGCCTGGACCACCCAACCATCGAGAAGATCTGGGCCGACCAGGGCTTCGCCGGCCGACTCGTCGAGTGGTCCTCTGCCGTCTTGCACCGCACGCTGGAGATCGTCCGCAAGGACCCCGGACAGCGCGGCTTCAAGGTCCAGCCGAAGCGCTGGGCGGTGGAGCGCACGTTCGCCTGGATCACCACACGCCGCCGCCTGGCCTGCGACTACGAACGCAACCCGGCCCACTCCGAAACCATGATCCGCTGGGCCATGACCGACCTGATACTCCGCCGACTCACCCGAGGCCGACCCGCCACCCGCCAAGGACCCCGACCACTACGGAAAATCACCCCGTAACCCGATCTCAGACACGCTCTGAGACCGGCGGAGCAAAATGCACCGGCGACCCGCCTGCCGGGTCCGGCACAATGGCGCGATGATCGGCAACAAGATCACCTACCGCATGGCGGACGGCATACGCATACCCGGGACCTGGCGGCACGCCTTCATCCGCAACGGCGACTACCACCTCACCGACCTGTTCATCTACGCGGACGGCCTCATCGACTGCTGGGGCCTGGTCACCCTCGACGAGTTCGAGAAGAAGCTGCGTTGCGGCCGGGTCGCCACCGAACTCCCGGACGGCGGCAGGGCGTCCGGCCACGAGCTGGCCGCTTGGACGTTCAGCGAGCCGCGGACCTGGCTCACCCCCGAGCTGCTGCTCGCAGAGGTGCGGGACACCATCGACCAGCTGAACGACCGTCCCGACTCGACGGAGCGGTGCCTGGCCGCCGTTGACGCGTTCCTCGCCGACCGGACCGAGGAGAGGCGGGCCGCCGCCCGCGCCGCCTACCTCACCATCCCCAGGACCCAGCGCCACTACGCGCTCGGCGACATGGACCGGAAGGACTGGCCGCTCCAGGTCCTGCTGGCCGGGCCGGGCGGGCAGGTGGACGCCTGGCCGGACGAGCCGGTCACACAGGAGACGTACGACGAGGCGGTCGCCTACTTCGAGGACCGGGCGAGGTGGATCGCCGAACGGCGCTCGCGGGTCCCGGCGGACGGACCGGCGACCTCGTTCGCGCCGGCCGTCCATCTGCCCCACTCGTATCCGCTGAAGCCGTCGGACGACCCGGGCAAGCAGGGACTGCGCCACGACTATCCTGCGCCTGTCGATGTCGACGGCGTCACCTATCCCAGCGTCACCCACGCGTACTGGGCCCTGTCCACCACCGACCCCGACGCCCGGGCCGCAATCGCATGCGCCGAGACAACTGCGGCCGCCTGCGGGCTCGCCGATGTCACCCGCCGCGACGGCTGGGAGCAGGCGCGTGTCTCTGTCATGACCGGCCTGCTGCGGGCCAAGTACACCCAGCATCCCTACCTGGCCGAGGTCCTTCTGACGACCGGCGACGCCACCCTGATCTACAACGACGCCGACTCCGGCTTCTGGGGCGACAACGCCGGCCTCGGCCGTAACTGGTCGGGCCGTCTCCTGGAACTCATCCGCTCCGAACTGCAGGCGCGACGAGCCGGGATCGGGTAACGGACGGGCCGGGACTCAGGACCGGTCAGGGGGCGCGGCGGGTCGATTCGAGTGGCCCGCCGTCATCCCTGCACGGTCGGCGGCGCGAAGATGTTCCGTGCATCGAGCAGGTCGCTGAAGAACGCCTCCGGGTGCACCGACAGCGCCCGCGTCCGTTCCGCGTCGCTGATCGGCACGACGTTGATCACCCGCACGGCGTCCGTCGTGGTGGCGATCGAGCCTGCCCGTCCGCCCCACGGTCCGGCCAGGAAGACACTGCGGCAGCCGGGGAAGGTCGGAACGTCGTCGTCGAAGCTCACGGTCTCGCCCCAGCCGAGCGGCCGCCCGACCGTCCAGGGATACGTCGCCAGGTTCGCCAACTGCCTGGCGATGAGCCCCTGATCGCGCGGTTCCACGGCGCCTTGCCGAAGCAGGCGGAGCTCGGCCCGGCCGCCGGCCCGGCCGTCACGCGGTGCCATGGGCTCGACCGACATCCCGACCGTCGCGAACACCGTGGTGATCGAAGGGGCTGCCGCGCCGTAGACCATGACGTCGATCCGGTCGAGCGGGAGCGGGCCGTTGTCGAAGGTGATGCCGGTGTCCTCCTCGCCCAGCTCGGCACGCAAGGCATGGAAGACGTCACGGAGGATGGAAGGCGCGGGCATGCGGTCGACTCTATCCGGCGGGTCGCCCTGCCTCAGCAGGTGATGGCCGCCAGCAGCTCGGGCAGCTTGCGCATGTCGTCGAACACCGTGGTGTCGGGCCCCTCCAGCCGCGATGCCGGAGTCAGTCCGCCGCAGTAACCGAAGGCACGCATTCCTGCAGCGCGCGCTGCCTGGAGTCCGTAGGCGCTGTCCTCGATCACCACGCACCGCGCCGGCTCCACGCCCATGGAGCGGGCGGCGTGGAGAAAGAGATCGGGTGCGGGTTTGCCCCTCGGTACGTCAACGGCACTGAAAATACGCCCCTCGAAGCGTTCGCTCAGTGCGGCGATCTCCAGGCTGCGGCGGATGCCGTCATGATGGCCGTTCGATGCCACGCACGTGGCCGTGGTGAGGCCGTCCAGGGCCTCCGTGATGCCGTCGACTGCGGTCAACTCCGCGGCGAAGGCAGCCTCGTACAGATGCTCGTACTCATGCTGCCAGTCCTTCTCCAGACGCCGCCCGAGACGCTCTTCCACCGCGGCCGTGTAGACCTCGGTCGACGAGCCCACGAACTGCTCGATGATCTCGGCCTCGGTGAACGCGACCCCCAGATCGGCCGTGATCAACGCATCGATCTTGACGCATATCCGCTCGCTGTCCACGAGCACGCCATCGCAATCGAAGATCACCAGCTCCACGCTGCCCTGTGTCATGAGCGGCAGCCTAGAGGGGGCCCTGGGGAGTCGGGAAACCACCGGTGCGCCTCAGGACCGAGGGCGAAGTGGCGCGGTACGCCCGCGCGACCGCGTACACGAGGGCGGTACGCCCACGTACATGAGGGCGGTACGCCCGCGTACACGAAAGCGATGCGCCCGCGTACACGAGCCGCGCGCCCGCGGGCTCCGCCGGCGTCTATTCAGGGGCAGGCTCGCTGAGCTTCCGGAAGAACGTCCTTATGTCGCCGACCAGCAAGTCCGGCTGTTCCATAGCTGCGAAGTGGCCGCCCCGGTCGTACGTCGTCCACTGCACGATGTTGTTGGTCCGGTCCGCGATGTGCCGCAGCGGGATGAAGTTGTCCCGGGGGAAGTCGGCCAGGGCGGTCGGTGTCGCCGACGGCTCGGGTGGCGTGCCCCAGTAGTCGGCATGCGCACGCTCGTAGTAGACGCGGGCGGATGAACCCGCCGTGCCCGTCAGCCAGTACAGCATCACGTTCGTCAGCATCTGATCACGCTTGACGGCGTCCTCCGGGTATTCCCGGGAGTCGGTCCACTCCTTGAACTTCTCTACGATCCAGGCCAGTTGGCCCACCGGCGAGTCGGTCAGGCCGTAAGCCAGGGTCTGTGGGCGGGTGGACTGGATGTCGGCGTACCCCTGACGGTCACGACTCCACATCCGCATGCGTTCCCAGGAGGCCAGCGCGCGCTCGCGCTCGTCCGCGCCCAGCTCGCTCAGCTCCTCGGCCCCGGGCTCCTCTGTCGCGGCCGAGTTCGGCAGCAGGTTCAGGTGTACGCCGATGACCTTGTCCGGCCGTGTGCGGCCGAGCTCGCGGGAGACGGCCGCTCCCCAGTCGCCGCCCTGGACCCCGTACCGCTCGTAGCCGAGCCGCTCCATCAGATGCGCGAACGCGGCGGCGACGCGCCGGAACTCCCAGCCTGTCTCCCTGGTCGGACCGGAGAGCCCGAACCCGGGGATGCTCGGCAGTACCAGGTGGAATGCGTCGGCCGGGTCGCCTCCGTACGCTCGCGGGTCGGTGAGCGGGCCGACGACCTCGGCGAATTCGACGATCGAGCCCGGCCAGCCATGGGTCATCACCAGTGGCGTCGCGTCCGGTTCGGGTGACCGGATGTGTGCGAAGTGGATGTTCGCCCGGTCGATCGTGGTGGTGAACTGCGGCCACTCGTTCAGTCCGGCTTCCGCCGCCCGCCAGTCGTACTCGTGCCTCCAGTAGTGCACAAGCTCCTTGAGGTAGTCGCGCGGGATGCCGTATGCCCAGCCCACACCGGGCAGCTCGTCCGGCCAGCGGGTGCGGTCGAGGCGCTCATGGAGATCGTCCACCTCGTCCTGGTGGATGCCGATACGGAACGGGTGGATGCTCTCGTCAGCCAAGGTCGTCATGTCGGCGAATGCTACGTCCGGGTACCCGCAGGCAAACTCGGCAGGCGTCAGGCGATGCGTGTCCCCGTCCCGCGGGCCACCCGTCACCGGAGACCACCGGTCACCGAGGGGAGAGGGGCAAGGGCCGTGACCATGTCGGCGGCGGCGAGCAGACGCACCCGCCCGGCGTCCTGGTCCAGCGGGTACAGGGCGAACACCTCGCTTCCGTCGGGCAGTTCCAGGTCGCCGCGGAGCAGGTAGGCCAGCTGCGGCCCCACCGTAGGCCCGTCACCGTCACCGTCGTCGCCTGCGCCTGCTCCCGCGCCCGCGCCCGCGCCCGCGCCCGCGCCCGCGCCCGCGCCCGCGTGAGCATCCCTGTCGGGCGAGCCGATCCGGGCGGCGAAGCCCGCCACCTCCTCGCCGTCCCGCCGCCGGTACACACTCCGCGAACCGTCCGTGTGGCGCAGGACGACCGTGGCCGCCCGGGCCGCGGCCTGCCACAGCGCCAGCTCACCCAGGCCGACGCGCGAACCCGAGGCGAACAGCTCCGTCAGCCGATGGGCGAGGGTGGCCAGCGCGTGGGCGTGCCGCCATACGGCGTGGTGCGTACCGGTGACCCCCTTGACGACGTCGAGCCAGCGCATGGTGCGCGTCTGTACGTCGATGAGCAGCGGCACGCAGGCGCGGCTGCTGCCGGTGAGGTCGAAGCGCTGCTCGACGGAACGCGGAGCGAACACCGGCCCCCGGTCCCCGGGTTGGTCCCGCAGCATGAGCCCGGCGAAGGCTTCCGCCAGGTCACCGAAGGGGACGTTGTTGTACGAGTAGACGACGGCGACGACGTATCGGACCCCGGCGGCGCCGAGCCGCTCCAGGTCGAGGTCCAGGAACTCGCTGGCGCCGAGCGGAGGCGGCGCGTCCTGAAGGTCTCCGGAGTGGACCGCGGCCTTGCCCGCGTACCGCAGGTGGGTGTAGTCGCACACCCCGACGTGCTGCCACTCCGCGTCGAACATCGCGGCCGACAGGTCCAGGTCGGTCCTTCCCGAGGTGGGGCTCTCCATCCAGTGGAGGAACAGGCGCAGCGTCCTGCCGTCCGGTACGGCGAGTTCGCTGCCGCGCGGGAGTGTCACCAGAGTTCGGGACGCGGTCCGTTCGGTGAACGGCGCGACGACACCGTCCAGCGCGGCGTCGACGACCGCCACCTCCACGGGTTCCGCCTGTCCCGCCCGGCGCAGCATCTCCGCCGTCAACACGTCGACCACGGGCCGTACGACGGTGGTGGGCAGCGGCGGCCTGTCGTCGTCGATCACGTGGGCCTTCGCCGCGCCCTTGGGGAAGAACACCCGTGCCACCGTCTCCCGGGTCCGGGTGCGGATGGCTCCGAGCGCGGACAGCAGGACGGCCGGCGCCACCCGCGGAACCGCTCGCTCCAGCGCGGAGACGACGGCGCGGGCGCCGGCGCCGTCATCTTCGCGCTCGCAGGTCAGCCGCAGCAGGTGGTCGAGGCGGCGGACGAGTTCGCCCGGCCGCCGCTCGAGGAGCGTGAGCGCCCGGGTGAGGTCGCGGGCCGCGAGTGCGCCCTCGACCTGGCCGCTCCAGCTGTGCGCCGTGACCGTCGGGCCGGTGGCATCGACGCCGTCGACGCTCTCCGCCGCCTTGCGCAGGGCGGCGGACAAGGCGTCGTCGCCCAGCCGGGTGCCGCGCAGCGCGGCGAAGGCGAGCGCCGCGCGCGGGAACCGGTCCGTGTGCTCGAAGGGGTGCAGGAGTTCCGCCGCGTGGATCCATGCCCGGCGGTACCGCCGCATGTCCTGGGCCGCCTGTGCCGGGGCGAGCGTGTCAAGGACGGACAGCAGGGCGCGGCGCAGGGGCCGGGGTACGGGGACGAAACGCGGAATCTCGACGAGTCCGGCGTCTCCACCGGAGCGGACCGCGAGCAGGCGCAGCACATCGGTGGCGGTGTCGATGAGCCGGGCCGCGACGGGAAGGGCGGCCGGCATGGCCGCGGAGTCGGCAAGCAGCCAGGCGACGAGGCGGGCCTTCGTCTCCCGGCCCGGCACGGTGTCCGGCAGCCTGTCGAGGCCGTCGCGGGTCCTGGCTGCCAGCAGAGCCTCCAGGTCGTCGGTGTCCTGGGGGCTGAGAGCACCGGTGCGTGCAAGCAGCGTGTCCAGTTCGCGGGCCGCGTCGACCTGACGACTCGCCAGGTCACCGCCGTAGGACAGAAGGCGCAGCCGCGTGGGAGGTGCGGCGCGACGGAACAGCTGCCGACGCGGGCGCTTGGGGCGCAGAAACGGATCAGACGGGTCGATACGGCGCTCGCACACGGGGCACGCCGAGAAGTCGGCGCCGTCGAAGCACGAGCCGCACACCAGGTGGGCGCAGGGCGAGACGGGCACGACGGAGTCCACCGTGCCGCAGAGCACGCACGGCTGCTCCGGGCGTTGGAACAGCACGGCGAGCACACGGTCGACGTAGTGGGCGCAGGTGTCGTGCGGGGTGCTGTCCGGGAAGTCGCGCAGCAGGGGCACGTGCGGGCTGTCGGCGCCGAGGGCGCTGTCGATATCGTGGAGCAGTGCCCGGCCCATCGCTCCCATGGCCCGCGCGTCGAGCGCCGCAAGTGCGGCGCGCAGCGGCGGGGCCAACAGGTAGCCCCGGTCGACGAGGGCAGCCTCGAGCAGTGCTGCGCCGCTGTCACCGGCCGGATCCGAGACGACCGCCGGTGTCGGCAGATACACGGCTCCACGGCGCGACAGGAGCACGGCGGCGAGGGCTCGCGGGCGGGCGGTGGTGGTACGGCTGGTGACCTTGGTGCTGGACACGTCTTTTCTCCCCCTCCCGGATGACCGGGTGATGCGCGGGGCGGGAATTGAGCACGCTGATTCATCAGAAGAAGTGAGAAGGAAGCACACTCGGGAGCCGCCCCGCGCCCCGTGAACCTAACAGGCGCCGGGCCTGCGGCTCATCCTGTTTTCCGGGCGTGCGTCGGCCCGTGAGCGAAGCCCTCCCGTTCACCACCGAGTGCCCTCGCACGGCCCGGAACCGGGCGGGAGCCGCGGCACCGGCGGCCCGCGTCAGGCTATGCATGTTCCCGTCCCGGTCACCCGCGCGCGGATGCGACGCCGGGCGACTCCCCCCAGGAATTCCACGAGCATGCCGCTCCGGATCCGGACACTGCCGCACTGCGGAGTGACAGAGCGCCAAGATCACCCCGGAGCACGAGGAGGGTAAACGGCGCCGCTTCGACCGGGACTTGGATGGCGAGACCGCTGCTTCGACCTGCACGGCCGCTTCACTCCGGGGATCGGCCGGCTGTATTTCCGGTCCCTACGCGAGGAGGGCGCCCTCCTCGCGTACATCGGGCGGAAACTGGGAAGCTGACGCGGATGGCCGAGCGGGGCAAGTCGGTGCCGGCCTTCGCCGACGCATATCCCGTTCCGGCCGCAGGCTATTGCCCGCTCGTCGCCGGGGGCGGCGTCAGGCCCGGCTCGATGGTCGACCGCACGTAGAAGCGCGTAATGCCCGGCTTGAACTCGTGCGCGAAGAGGTCGACGCAACGGTGCAGGTACTTGCCTTCGGGGGTGCTGAGGTCATCAGGGCAGATGTTGATCCTCCGCAGCCCTTCGACGAGCGTCTCCGGCTCCGGCAGGTCGAGGTGGGCAAAGGCGGCCGCGGGCCGGAAGTCCTTCTTCTCGGGGTGGAAATTCCGGATCATCTCTGTGTCTCCCGGGATCAGTCGGGAGGTGTAGGCGTCCGCCGCCTCACTGGGGAGGGTGAAGGACAGCAGCCCTGTGTCGTAACTGAGGCCGGTCTTGCACCCGGCCCGCCGGTCCGAAGCCTTCTCCGGCATGCGGATGCCGATCTGCTCACTCATCCAGGCGGGCGTGGCGCCGCCTTCCCAGCAGCAGTTCATCTCCTTGTCGGTCTGGTCCGACGACACCTCGTCGGCAACATACGCGAACACGCCGACTGCCGCGGCAACACAGGCGATTACCGCCAGCACCACGACACCAAGGAACTGCAGGCCGCGACGTGCAGCCCGCTCGCCGGAGGATTCACTGGTGGGGCTGTCCATGGGGGGACCTCTACCGCCCTTTCTGCTGTTCACGCCCGGGATCCGTACGCCCGCTCGCTGCTGTTCGTCGCCGCGACGCGGGCCCGGGACAGTCTCGGCATCTCTGGCACGGCAGCCCGCGCCAGTTCCTGAAGCCACTGCTGCCCGCCCCGACATCGTTAGGGCCGCTGCACGCTCGAACAGGCTGCGTGAGCGCGCCCCGGACGAGTTCGTCCGCGTGACGCAAGAGCCGGGCGGTGCCGCGGTGGGCAGCACGCACAATCTGCCTCATGGGCAAGCCCGCCGCGGCCCTCGTCGTGCCGGACGTCAGATGCCCATCGAGGCCATCTCGATGACGGACCGGTAGTTCGCAGCGGCAGTGACCACGCAAGCCCGGTACGTGCGGTTCTCCTTGACCACCAGGAAGTAGTCCCGGATCTGCTTCCAGTAGCTGCGCAGATACCCCGGGCCGGGGAAGAACGCCGGCGGGCGCGGGACCAGGGCGAATGCCTTCGAGCACTCCAGGATCTCGCCCGTCACGTGTGACAGGACGGCCTCGACCTCGGCGTTCATGTTCCACCCCGCGGCCAGTTGTGGCGTCCAGATGGAGCCCGCCACCTCACGCAGATGCGCCTGCTCCTCCGGTGTCGGGTCGCTCTGCACGACCAGTGTCACCGGCCTTGCGCCGGCGTCGCCGCGGTCGGCGGCGCCGATTTGCGCCTGCGCCGCGCCGCTCACCGCTCCGACGGCCAGCATCGCCGTGGCGGCGACCAGCGCCACACCGGGCAGTAAGCGGGCTCTGCCTGCCTTCATCGCTACCCCTCCCCATGCACACCACTCGACTCCGCAGCCCGGCCGCCGGCCGAGCCGGCACCGACGCTCGCACCGCGCCTTCGGGCGGTCAACGGCACGTTTCCGGCCTGGCGGCCGGGGCACGCCGTAGGCGGGCCCGGGGTCACTCCAGCAGTGCGGTGGCCTCCTGGCGTGCCTGGTGCAGCCAGGCCGCGCGTTCTTCGTCGGTCGAGTCGGTGACGGTACGGAACACGACCCGGCGGAGGTCGGCAACTCCCACGTACGGAAGCACACATGCCGACCAGATGTTCTGCAGCGGGTCGCCGAACTCGCTCTCCTCACGCTCGGCCGGAGTGTCCGAGGTGTTCAGCACGAGAGCCCGGCCCGCATTCAACAGCCCCACGGGCTCTCCTTCCGCGGTGCCCAGCTTGTAGGCGACCCCGGGCACGAGCACGCGCTGCACCCAACCCGCCAGGACAGCGGGCGGCATGCCCCACCAGTTCGGGTGGACGAACACCATGGCGTCGAGTGTGGCCACCTCCGCCCGGTGCAGGGAGAGCTGCGGGTCGAGGGCGTGGGAGGCCGCCTGGACCGTCTCCGTCTCCTCCCTGGACAGAACAGGGTCGAAACCCTCGGCGCAGAGGTCGTGCGCGACAACCTGTGCCCCTCGTCCGCGCAGCTCGTCGACGACGGCATCGAACACCGCGTGGTTGAAACTGCCCGGCCGTGGATGTGCGAGATAGACACCGATGCGCATCGTTCGTCCCCCGATCGATACCGGTGCCCGTCGGCAACCGGCCCGTGTGGGGTCGCGGGTTCGCCCCCACCCGAGGTCATTATCGGTGGTGCTGTGCACCTGTCGTACGGCAGGTGCACAGCACCACCGGGGACTGGGACCTGTCGGCGCTGCGGGGTCGCGGCACACTGCGGGCCCGAGCACTGCGTTTCAGCCGGTCCGCCGGACACGGACCGCATCGGGGTCGGCCCGAACGGTGACCACGGAGGTCTGCCACGGTCCATGCCCGCGCGGCAGGCAGCGATGAGTTTCGGCTGCCCGTACGGTCTCGTCTGTATGGACTCCATTGCGCAGACCCCTTCCCCCGATCTCCATCCCGCCGCCAGTGCCGTGGCACAGCTGATCGACGGCATCGGTGACGAGCGGCTCGCCGACCCGACCCCGTGCCCCGAATACGCCGTGCGGGAGCTGCTCGGACATCTCGTCGGGCTGGCCACCGCCTTCCGGGATGCCGCGCGGAAGGACCTCGGGCCGACGACCGATACGGACCCCGGGGTCGCCCTGCCGGTCCTCGGGAACGACTGGCGCACCGTGCTTCCGCAGCGGCTGGACGAGCTGGCGGAGGCCTGGCGGGACCCCGGCGCGTGGGAGGGCGACACACAGGCCGGCGGCATCACCTTCCCGGCCGCGATCGCCGGGCGGGTCGCCCTGAACGAGCTCGTGATCCACGGCTGGGACCTTGCACGCGCCACCGGGCAGGAGTACGCCCCCGGGGACGCAAGTCTGCAAGTGTCGTACGAGTTGCTGAAGCCTTCCGGCGACGATCCCGGCCAGGGCGGGATGTTCGGCCCGGTCGTCGCCGTGCCCGAGAACGCGGATCTGCTCGACCGGGTCGTCGGACTCAGTGGCCGTCGGCCCGGCTGGAGGCCCGGGGACTGACCTCCGCGGGGGGGTCGAGGTCAGTCCAGCGAAGCAGCACTCGCGCTGGACAGCACTCACCGTGCTGTGCGCGGGGACATGACGAGGCCGGGGATGATCTCCCCCTCCATCTCCAACAGCCTGTCGTAGGCGGCGGTGTTGGGCTTGTCGCTCACCCGAAAGCTGATGCTGATGCGCGGACCCGGATCGTCCTCGAAGCGATCGAGGAGCCACCGGGTCTGGTCGTGGTCGCTGTCCTGCTCCGTCCGTCCCGCCGGGAGAGGAACGGGGGACAGAACCTGCACACACCTGCCACGCCTGCCCCCCGTGCCCGAACGGACCACCGCGCCGGAACGGCCCGCCGCGAGCGAACGAAACACCGTGGCCGAACCGGCGTGACACAGAAATCGGATGTGCCGGGACCGACGTCGATGCGATGCTCCCGGCATGGCACGTCGCGTGAAACCCAGCCTCTACATCTCCGTCGACATCGAGGCCGACGGCCCGATCCCCGGCCCGTATTCGATGATCAGCTTCGGCGCGGCGGTGGCCGGGCAGCAGGACACCCAGGGCTATGCGCCGGCCGACCCCGAGGCGCACACCTTCTACCGCGAACTGCGGCCCATCAGCGAGGACTTCGTCCCCAAGGCCCTGGCCGTCAGCGGCCTCGACCGGGACCGGCTGATCGCCGAGGGCAGTGAACCGGCTTCCGCCATGGCCGAGTTCAGCGCGTGGGTCGGCGAGATGGGCAAGGCGAGCGGCGGCGCGCAGCCGGTGATGTGCGGTTACCCCGCCTCGTACGACTGGACCTTCCTGTACTGGTACCTGCTGCGCTTCACCGGAGCGAGTCCTTTCGGACATTCAGGTTGTCTGGACATGAAGACGTTGTACGCGACCAAGGCCCGGCTCCCCCTCCGCGCCGTATCCAAGGGCACGATGCCGCGCGCGCTGCTCTCCAAGCGACGGCACACCCACCATGCCCTGGACGACGCGATCGAGCAGGCGGAGCTGTTCAGTAACCTCATGGCGTGGCCGGGGCCCTGACCCCGGGTGGAGGGAACCGCCGTGAAGTCCATGCTCAGACCGCTGCTCGCGCTGGTGCTGCTGGCGCTCGCCGCCTGCGCCGGCCCCGATCGCAAACCGGCCGTCGCCGTCGGGCTCGACGATCCGGCGAAGAAGGAAGTAGCGATGCAGCTGGTGTCCAGCGCCGAGAACTCCTCGCTGGACTGGAAGGCCCAGTACAAGTACATCGAGGACATCGGCGACGGCCGCGGCTACACCGCCGGCATCATCGGCTTCTGCTCCGGAACCGGCGACATGCTGGCCCTGGTCAAGCGTTACACAAAGGCCCGGCCCGGCAACGCGCTCGCGCCCTTCCTGCCCGCCCTGCGCGCGGTCAAGGGCAGCGACTCGCACCAGGGCCTCGGCCGCCCCTTCACCGACGCCTGGGCGCGCGCCGCCACCTCCGACCCTGCCTTCCGCGCCGCGCAGGACGCGGAGCGGGACCGGGTCTACTTCACTCCGGCCGTCCGGCAGGCCGAGCGCGACGGTCTGGGCGCGCTGGGACAGTTCATCTACTACGACGCCTACGTGATGCACGGCCAAGGCGACTCCAAGGGATCCATCGGCTTCACGACCCTGCGGAAGAACGCCCTGCGCACCGCCGAGCCCCCCGCCCGGGGCGGTGACGAGGCTGCGTACCTGAACGCCTTCCTCGACGCCCGGGTCGAGGCCATCCGTCACGAGCCGTCCCATACGGACACCAGTCGCATCGAGACGGCCCAGCGGGTCTTCGTACGGGAGGGCAGGCTCGGCCTGGAGCCGCCGCTGAGCTGGAAGGTGTACGGCGACAGCTATCGCATCGACCCGAAATAGGGACACACGCCGGCATGCCCGCACCGGACACCAGGCAATGCAGAGTGGGGACCGTCACACCCAGTTAGATCGTGCACAATTGAATTGCAGGCTATCTTTCTTCTCGGGACACCCGGCCACCAGGCGCAGGCCCCACAGCGAAGGAGAAGCCCGCCATGGAATCCGTCAAGGAATTGGTCAGGTACCAGACATACATCCCCGCCGAACGCCCCACCTACCAGCAGGAGCTGGACGAGGTCGTCCGCAACGTCGGCCGGCGCACCCGGGAGTCCGTCGAACGCCAGGGCGTGGGCCGCTCGGTCAGGACGGCGCACGGCAAGACATACGGACTGGTGAAGGCAACGGTTACGGTGGGTGAGGTGCCGGAGCCGTACGCCCAGGGGATCTTCGCCACGCCGGGGACGTACGACGCGGTCGTCCGCTACTCCAACGGACTCGGGCATCTGCGGGCGGACTCACTGCTGGGCGCGGCCTGCGGCATGGGGATCAAGATGTTCGGCGTGCCCGGCGACTCCCTGCTCGCCGACGAGGCCGCGGCGACGACCTTCGACCTCAACCTGATCAACAACCGGGTCTTCTTCGCCAATACGGCGTACGACTACATGGTGATCGAGGAGCTGTTCAGCGAGCTGCCGGACGCGCTGGTGAACCCGGCGCGGCGCAAGTCCTGGATGGGCGAATTCCTCACCCGGCGAGGCACGTTGAAGACGTCGGACGAGTGGTTGTGGGACGAGCTGTTCGCGATGCTGTCGTTCACACAGGTCCCGCGACAGAACCTCCTCTCGTACACGTACAACAGCATGGGCGCGTTCCGCTACGGCGACCACATCGCCAAGGTGCGGACCGCGCCCGCGTCGCCCGTGACGCATCGCGAGGTCGATGTGCGGGCCGACGGCGAAGCGTTCCGCAACACGCTGGTGGCGGAGGCCGCCGAGCGGGACCACGCCTTCGATCTCCAGGTCCAGCTCAACACCGATCTCACGCGGATGCCGGTGGACAACACCTCGGTGGAGTGGCCCGAGCAGCTCTCGCCATGGGTCACCGTCGCCCGGATCGCCATCCCGCGGCAGGACATCGGGGGCGAGGAGAACCTGGCCGCCGCGGACGGTACGTCGATCACCCCCTGGCGCACACGCGAGGACCATCGGCCGATCGGCGAGATCCAGCGCGTGCGCGAGGAGGTCTACCGCCGCTCCTCCATCGAGCGGCACCGCATCAACGGCCAGCCGCGCATGGAGCCGTCGAGCAGCACCGAACTCCTCGGCTGAACCGCTGGCTGAACCGCTCGGTCAAGCACTTCGGTCGAGCACCTTGACGGAACTCCCCGACCGAGCTCACGGCCGAGCTCTTCGACCGAACTTCCGTTCTCCCGCGCCGAGTTCCCGGCCGAACTCAGCGTGCCGAAGGGGTGTACGGCACTTTCGCGCTCTGATAGGAAAGCTTCCTAACAGAACACGAAACGACGAACTCCCCATGGAGGCAAGGTGCTCGCCCCCCACGTTCGCACCGTACGTCCACTCACGTTCCTGCCCCGCATCCTGCTCGGCGTGGCCCTGCTCGCAGTACCGGCCACCGCCGTCGCAGCGACCACCTCCGAGCCCGCCGGAACGTCCGCGGCCACCGCGCCCGCCGCGCCCGCCGCCGTCGGGCTCGACGATCCGGCGAAGAAGGACATAGCGATGCAGCTGGTGTCCAGCGCCGAGAACTCCTCGCTGGACTGGAAGGCCCAGTACAAGTACATCGAGGACATCGGCGACGGCCGCGGCTACACCGCCGGCATCATCGGCTTCTGCTCCGGAACCGGCGACATGCTGGACCTCGTCGAGCTGTACACCGCCCGCAGGCCCGGCAACGTACTGGCCACGTACCTGCCCGCGCTGCGCAGCGTGGACGGCAGCGACTCGCACGACGGTCTCGACCCGGACTACACCGGTGACTGGCAGAAGGCGGCCCAGGACGCGGAGTTCAAGAAGGCCCAGAACGACGAGCGCGACCGGGTCTATTTCAACCCGGCGGTCGATCGCGGCAAGCAGGACGGCGTCGGCGTGCTGGGGCAGTTCATCTACTACGACGCCATCGTGATGCACGGCGACGGCGGCGACAGCACCAGTTTCGGCAACATCCGCAGGAAGGCGCTGGACAAGGCCAGGCCGCCGGCCCAGGGCGGCGACGAGAAGGCATTTCTCAACGCCTTCCTCGACGCCCGGGTCTGGGCGATGAAACAGGAAGAGGCACACGAGGACACCAGCCGGGTCGACACGGCGCAGCGGGTCTTCCTCAGGAACGGCAACCTCGGCCTGAACACGCCGCTGGACTGGAAGGTGTACGGCGACAGCTTCCATATCGACTGAGCAGCCCGGTACGCCCCGGAGGGCCGGGTGTTCCCACTCAGGGGACACCCGGCCCTCCGGCCTTCTCCGTAGCGATCGAACCGATCGAACCGATCGAACCGATGGAAACGATCAATCGAGCTGCGTGTCCGATCCGATGCCGCTGCGGCCCTCGCCGACGCTCCCCCGGAACCGCGCCGACGCCTCGGTGATCTCCAAGCCGCCACGGCCACCGGAGGCTCGCTGCCCCGCGGATCGCCGTACGAGGATCAGTGGACCGCGACCGGGTCCGAGCCCGAAGTGACCGCGGTCTCCTCCGAACTCCCCTTCCTGCCGAGGTGGTTGAAGGCGAGGTTGAGGACAATGGCCACGATGCACCCGGTGGAGATCCCCGAGTCCAGGACGACCAGCAGGTCCTTGGGGAAGGCGTGGTAGAACTCCGGCGCGGCGATCGGGATCAGGCCGATGCCGACGGCAGCCGCGACGATGAGGGCGTTCTCGCCCTTCTCCAGGGCGGCCGTGGCCAGCGTCTGGATGCCACTCGCGGCGACCGAGCCGAAGAGCACGATGCCCGCGCCGCCGAGGACCGGCAGCGGGACGAGCGCGATCACTGAGGCGGCGACCGGGCACAGGCCCAGCAGGATCAGGATGCCGCCGCCCGCGGCGACGACGAAGCGGCTGCGTACCTTCGTCATCGCGACCAGGCCGATGTTCTGGGCGAAGGCGCTGCACATGAAGCCGTTGAAGAGCGGGCTGATGGCGCTGCCGAGGGTGTCGGCGCGCAGACCGCCCTCAATGATCCGCTCGTCCGCCGGCCGGTCGACGATCTTGCCGAGGGCTAGCATGTCGGCGGTGGACTCGGTCATGCAGACCAGCATCACGATGCACATCGAGATGATCGCGGCGATCTCGAACTGCGGGGCGCCGAAGTGGAACGGCGTCGGGAAGCCGACCAGGTCGGCGTTCCTGATGGCGTCGAAGTTGGTCATGTTCATCGGGATGGCGATGACCGTGCCGACGACGAGGCCGAGCAGGATGGCGATCTGCTGGAGGAAGCCGCGCAGCAGCCTGCGCAGGGCGAGCACGATCACCAGGGTGAGGGCCGCCATGCCGATGTTCTTCATCGAGCCGTAGTCGCCGGCGGTGGGATTGCCGCCCTGCGACCAGTTGAAGGCCACGGGGAGCAGGGAGACACCGATCAGGGTGATGACGGTGCCCGTGACAACGGGCGGGAAGAAGCGGACCAGCTTCGAGAAGTACGGCGTGAGGACGAAGCCCAGCAGGCTGGCGACGATGATCGCGCCGAAGATGACGGTGATGCCGTCGGCTCCCCGGTCCTTCCCGATGGCGATCATCGGGGTCACACCGGCGAACGAGACTCCGTTGACGAACGGAAGCCGGGCGCCGACCTTCCAGAAGCCGAGGGTCTGCAGGAGGGTGGCTATGCCTGCGGTGAACAGGCTCGCCCCCATCAGAAAGGCGGTCTCGGTGGCACTGAGGCCCACGGCGGGCCCCACGATCATGGGCGGGGCCACCACGCCCGCGTACATCGCGGCGACGTGCTGGAGGCCGCTGGTGAACATCTTGACGGGCGGAAGTGTCTCGTCGACCGGGTGCTTCTGGTCGACCGCGTTCTGGTCAACCGCGTTCTCCTGGTCGACCGCGTTCTTCTGGTCGGGGACGGCGCCTGCATCTTTACGAAACCTGGGCTTGGCGGCCACGGCGGTTCCTCCGGTCGGTTACACGTCGGCGGGTGACGCGGGTGTCTGGGAGGTGGTGCGAAGTGGTGCGTTGGAGCAGGTGGTTCACGTGGTGGACGGTGACGTGCAAATGTCCGGCAAGTGACGTGTACGCAGGCCTTCCGGGGTGGTGAAGACACGGGTCACCGTCCCGGGAGGTGCGGCACCGATTGGCGGTTCCGCACCCCCCGGTCACGGCTGCCGTGGACCCCGCTCGGGTCCACGGCCGCCGGTCGAGGGCCGTCCCCCTCGACCGGACTTCCATGGGGTCAGGCCTGCGCGGTGATCCGCGCGAGGCGCTGTGCCTCGTCCCGCGTGGAGCGGGCGATGGCGTCCTCGTCCACCGTGGTCAGGTGGTTGTCCTCGACGACGGTCTTGCCGTTGACGAGGGAGAGCGAGACGGGGGCGGCCGCGCCGAACACGAGCGCGATCACGGGGTCGGCGATGGAGGAGTGGGCGAGCGTGTCCAGCTTCCAGAGCACCAGGTCGGCGAGCTTGCCGGCCTCGATGGAGCCGATCTGGTCGGCGCGTCCGAGGACCTGGGCACCGCCGTACGTCCCCAGGCGCAGCGCCTGCCGGGCGTTGAGCGCGGCTTCGCGGTGGGCACCGAGGCGGTTGATGAGGAGTGCGTTGCGCAACTCGGTGTGGAGCTCACCGGACTCGTTGGAGGCGGTGCCGTCGACGCCGAGGCCGACCGGGACGCCCGCCTTCAGCATGTCGGGGACCCGCGCGATGCCGGCGGCGAGGCGGGCGTTGGAGGAGGGGCAGTGGGCGACACCGGTCTTCGTACGGGCGAAGGCCTCGATGTCCGTGTCGTTCATATGGACGCAGTGCGCCATCCACACGTCCTCGCCGAGCCAGCCGGTCGACTCGAAGTAGTCGGTCGGGCCCATGCCGAAGAGCTCGTGGCAGAACTTCTCCTCCTCCACGGTCTCCGAACCGTGGGTGTGCAGCCGGACGCCCTTGCGGCGGGCCAGTTCGGCACCCTGCCGGAGCAGTTCGGTGGATACGGAGAAGGGTGAGCAGGGCGCGACGGCGACCTGGATCATCGCGTCGAAGGAGGCGTCGTGGTACTTGTCGACGGTCGCCTCGGTCGCGGCGAGTGCACCTTCGAGGGTCTCGACGGCGAAGTCCGGCGGCAGGCCGCCGTCCTTCTCGCTGCGGTCCATGGAGCCGCGGGCGAGGGTGAAGCGCACACCCGTCTCGCGCGCCGCGCCGATGATCGCGCCGGACAGGTCGCCGGAGCCCTGCGGGTAGACGTAGTGGTGGTCCATCGCGGTGGTGACACCGCCGCGGGCCATCATGGCGAGTGAGCCCTGCGCGGCCGCGCGGGCCATCGGCTCGTCGATGCGCGCCCACGTGGGGTAGAGGGCGACCAGCCAGTTGAAGAGGTTGTGGTCGGTGGCCAGGCCGCGGGTGATCCACTGGTAGAAGTGGTGGTGCGTGTTGACCAGGCCGGGGGTGACGAGGTGGCCGGTGCCGTCGATGCGGCGTACGACGTTTTCCAGGTCCGCGGGAGCCTTGCCCGCTCCTACCGACTCGATCCGGTTGTCCGCGACGACAACGTGGCCGGAGGCGTACTCGGTGTCGTTCGCGTCCACGGTCGCGATGGCACAGTTCTCGATGACGATGCGCGGAGCCGCCATGGCGGGGTCCTCGTTTCTTCCCTACGGGCATCTGCCCGGTTCGTACGGACCCGGGGGCCGAGCGGGGTGACGACCGAGTCCGTGCTGCACGTACATCCAGATCTTGACGGTTGTATGTGCCAATGGTGCGCAGATGCCCCCGCTCACCTCCGGTCCCCCGGGACGGGACTGCTGGTCCCGGGGGCGACGCCGGCGCGCGCGTCAGAGGTTGTCGAGGCGTGTCGCCCTCAGGGGAGCGACGTCAGAGGTTGGTCATGTCGACCGGGATCTGCGGCTCGATGCCGTCCCGCAGAATGGTGGCCTCGATCAGACCGTACGGGCGGTCCGCCGCGAAGTAGACCTCGTTGTCGTTCTTGAGGCCGAACGGCTCGAGGTCCACCAGGAAGTGGTGGTTGTTCGGCAGCGAGAAGCGGATCTCGTCGATTTCGCTGCGGCTGTTGATGACCCGCGAACCCATCTGGTAGAGGGTCTGCTGCAGCGAGAGGGAGTACGTCTCGGCGAAGGCCTGCAGGATGTGCTTCTTGGCCTGCTCGTACGAACGCTCCCAGTTGGGCATCCGGTCGTCGTCGCTGGTCCAGTTGTAGCGCCAGGCGGCGGAGACGTCGGTGCACAGAATGCGGTCGTACGCTTCCTTCAGCGTCGTGTACTTGTCCTTCACGTAGCCCCAGAACTCCGAGTTGGTGGAGTTCATGACCGTGAGGTCCTTGAGGCCGGAGATGATCTCCCACTTCTCACCGTCGAAGGTGATCTGTGTGGTGCGCAGCTCCTGGCCCTTGCGGGCGAAGGAGTGCCGGACCTCGTCCGAGCCGATGAACCTGGAGTTGTTGTCCGAGGTCGCGATGCGCTCCCAGGAGTACTCCTCGATACGGATACGCGCCCGGTGGATCGGCTCCTGGCTGGTCACGAAATGACGGGCCAGGTGGATGCCGAACTGCTCGGCGGACTCGATACCGAACTCCTTGGCAAACGCGTACACCGTGTTCTTGGTGGTGTCGGTCGGCAGGACGTTGGTGTTGGAGCCGGAGTAGTGGACGTCCGCCATGTCGCCGGAGAGGGCGACGGAGACGTTCAGGTCCTTGATGTGGTGGGTGTCGCCGTCCCGCGTGATCCTGACGACGCGGTTCTCTGCTTTGCCGTACTGGTTCTGGCCGAGAATCGTGGGCATGTCTGCTAGCTCCCTCGGTAAACGGAGTAGCCGAACGGGTTGAGCAGCAGCGGTACGTGGTAATGCTGGCCCGGCTCGACGGCGAACGTGATCGCCACCTCCGGGAAGAACGCACCGCTGTCCCTTACGCGGGGGGCGTCCTGCTGCGCCTCGGCTTGCTTCACTGTGTTGATTGGACGCGTGAAGTACGCCTCGGTCTCGAAGTCGAGACGTACGTGGGTGGTGCCTTCCGGCAGCGCCGGCAGGTCCTTGCATCGCCCGTCCGCGTCGGTCGCGGATCCGCCGAGCGCGCCCCACTCCGCGCCGGAGCCACTGCGGGCCGACAGTGAGATGGCGACACCTTCGGCAGGGCGTCCGATGCTGGTGTCCAGGATGTGCGTGGACACCGATGCGGTGGTCTCGGTGCTCATGGCGCGCTCACTCTCCTTCTTCCGCGAGGCGGGTCAGCCGGATACGGTTGATCTTGCCCAGCTCGGTGCGGACGATTTCCCGCTCCTGCTCGGGCGAGTTCCCGATCCGTGCCTTCATCGCGTCGCGCATCTGCTCACCGGTCGCGCCGGTGGCGCAGATCAGAAAGACATGTCCGAACGTCTCCTGGTAGGCCAGGTTCAGTTCGAGCATCTCGGCCTTGAGCTCCTCGGAGGCTCCGGCCATCCCCCGCTGCTCGCGGGAGGAGGTCGGGTCTCCGGGCTTCGGCCGGCCGATCGGCGGGTGTCCCGCCATCGCCTCGGCCAGGTCATCGGCGGTCAGTTCGGCCATGGCGGCGTCGCCGGCGTCGAAGAGGGCTTCCACGGTGGCGTACGGGCGCTGGGCGAGAAGTTTGCTCCCCCACGCCGAACTGGCACACACCTCGTGCAGGGCGGCCAGGGCCGCGGTTTCCTGCAAGGTGTTGAACCGGGCGAGGCCTGCTGGCGGACTCGAAGACACGGGAGCCTCCGTGGCTGTTTTTCGCTGTGCGTCGGACGGGCTGCGGATAGCTAACGCCCTCGGCAACACAACGTCAACACTTTGTTGAAAACTCGGCACGGCAAAAGCCGCTGTCCGGACATCGCGACGACGGCCTGTGACCACATGCGACCAGAAGGTGACCGAACAGGTCTCGCTGCTTCAGGGCCTCTGCGCGGGGCAGGCGCGGGGAACCTCAGGGCCAACGGGGATCAGGATCAGGAGCATGGATCAGTTGTTGGTTGCTTACCACCGACCGGGGCGGTCCACAAAACAGGCGCAGCCACATGAATGAAAACCCCACCTCCGATTGCGTCGGTCATCACGCGCGCCGACAGTGGATCGCGTGAACTGCCAGGCAACGAGTGGACGATGGGAGTGGGCATGTCTGAATCTGCTGACGGCTTCGCCTGTGAAGCCGGTGCTCAGGACTTCACTGCCACGGCTTACCGAGACAGCAAGGGCATACGCCGGGTCACGGTGAGGGGTACGTGTTCGTGTCAAACCTCGGGCTACGGACTCACCTTGGAACTTGCGTCCCCACCGATCGTCCCCACCCCTGACGAACTGCACCTGAACCTGACCGAAGACGAGCCCAACGGGCCCGTCACCCAAGTCATCACACCCACGGAAGTGGAAGGCACGTTCGAGATCGGCGATGAGGTCGAGCGGGTTCTGATCCGCAACAGGGCATTCAGCGTTCCGGTCAAAGAGGGATGAAACCTCTGGGCTCAGGTGATTCAGGTGATGCTGTCGCGGAGCAGTTCTTCTGCGACACGGCACCCATGTCGCGGCTTCCCTGCGCGCCGGGGCGGGAGACGGGCGGAGGGTAACCGTCGGCTGCGCTAGGAGTCCTCCACCTGCGCCTTTGTGTCCCGGGCCGCGTTCTCCCGGTTCAGGTAGTTTGAGCCCAACCCCGTCCGCACCGTCCGTCCAGTCCGGGGGCTGTGGTAAACGTCCAGGTCAGCGGCTTGTTATCCGGGCTCTCACATCCAGTGTGTGAGACATCTGTGAGACGTGCCCCCTGGTCTCACCCGAGCAGCCGATCAAAGGCCGAAGCGGCCACGCGCAGATGCTGGGGGTCCACGGTCACATAGACCTTCTTGGTAAACGCGGCATTGGCGTGGCCTGCCCAGGCCGCAAGCACCGTGTCCGGGACGCCACTGGTCGCCAGGAAGGTGAGGGCACTGTGACGGGCGTCGTAGGGGCGGACCTTGCGAACGCCGGCCTGCCCCATCAGCCGATACGCGTGGTAGCGGAGACGCTCGGAAGTCCAGGGCCTTCCCCACTTGTCCACCAGAACGTATCCGGTGTCCTCGTAGGCCTCCCCCGCCTTCAGCTTCTCGGCTGCCTGGCGGGCATGGAAAGCCCGAAGTGCCACGGCTACCGGGCCGGGCAGTGGAAGCGTGCGCTGTCCGGCCTCGGATTTCGTGCCTTTCTCATCGACCTTTGCGCCGACCAGCGTGCGGGTCATCTCGACCCGGAGCACGCCGGCCTCAAAATCAACGGCGCTCCATTTAGAGCCTGTCTCATGTGGTGAGTTTGGTCAGCTTCTTGTAGCAGGTCAGCGCCGCTGCGAGGCCGAGGAAAGCCAGGAAGTGTGAGCCCTTTCGTTCGTAGCGGACGGTGAGGCGGCGGTAGCCGAAGAGCCAGGAGATCGACCGCTCGATCTTCCAGCGGTGCCGGCCTAGGCGTTCGCTGGACTCAATGCCGGGCCGTGCGATGCGGGGGACGATGTGGCGGCTGCGCAGCCACTTCAGATGCTCGGCGGAGTGGTATGCCTTGTCAGCGCGGAGCTTGCCGGGGCGGCGTCGGCGCGGACCGCGCCGCGAGCGGATCGCGGGTATGCCCAGGACCAGCGGCAGCAGTGCCTGGCTGTCGTGGACGTTTGCGCCGGACACGCCGAGCGCCAGGGGTAACCCCTGAGCGTCGGACAGGACATGCAGCTTGCTGCCCTTCTTGCCCCGGTCGACCGGATTGCGCCCGGTCAGCGATCCCCTTTTTTCGCGCGGACCGAGGCCGCATCGACGATCGCGGAGGTCCAGTCCAGCTCGCCGCGGGAACCGAGTTCATCCAGGACCGCCCGATGCAGCCGCCTCCACAGCCCGTCCCTCGTCCACACCGAGAACCGACGGTGTGCGGTGGCCGGAGAGACGCCGAACGTCTCGGGAAGATACCGCCATGCGCAACCGCTGGTCAGCACATACACCACGGCAGTGAACACGGCCCGCTCGTCGCACGGGGCGGTGCCCCCGCCTTGCGGACGCGACGAGAACGAAGGGAGCAACGGAGCGACCAAGGCCCAGAGTTCATCTGGAACCAATCGCTGTGACAGACCAACACCCATGACGAGGCATCATGCCGCAAAGATCTGACGCCACGTGAGACAACCTCTTAAGCCCGCAGACCTCCCCAGGACGAAGACCCAAAAGGGAAAGCAGCATGGCGGCAAACACGACTTGTGGGGTTCCCGCTGGCGGCTTCCGTCGCGGCCCGCTCATGCGGTGTTCCATCCTCAGCCCAGTAGTCACGGTGAGCCATTTCAGCGGCAACATAGGAAACAAGATTTTCTTCCACAGTCTCGGATTTGACCGACTCAATCGGCAGCCGTATCGGAGGCCTCTCCACCTGCTCTTGAGGCGCCGCGTGTCTGTTCAGTTCCTCTGGTTGTGGTTGTTGCCCTTCTCCTCCCTCTGACATATATAGATCTTTTCTCATATTGGATACCTGGGTGTCAAGATGCAAAAAGGGACGACAGGCTGGGTCATCCCAAAAGAGTGCGCAGAGAGACCTGGCGTTTCTTGTGGAAGAGAATATATAGACACATTGCCAAGCCGAAAGGCTTGCTCAGCGCCGTTTAACCGCCACTGAGTAGATCTCCTGCGCCGTCTTAGAGCGTGTCTGAGATCGGGTTACGGGGTGATTTTCCGTAGTGGTCGGGGTCCTTGGCGGGTGGCGGGTCGGCCTCGGGTGAGTCGGCGGAGTATCAGGTCGGTCATGGCCCAGCGGATCATGGTTTCGGAGTGGGCCGGGTTGCGTTCGTAGTCGCAGGCCAGGCGGCGGCGTGTGGTGATCCAGGCGAACGTGCGCTCCACCGCCCAGCGCTTCGGCTGGACCTTGAAGCCGCGCTGTCCGGGGTCCTTGCGGACGATCTCCAGCGTGCGGTGCAAGACGGCAGAGGACCACTCGACGAGTCGGCCGGCGAAGCCCTGGTCGGCCCAGATCTTCTCGATGGTTGGGTGGTCCAGGCGGGTCCACAGCAGGGAGCGCTTGGCTCCGTCGCGGTCCTGGACGCTTGCGGCCAGCACGTGCACGGCCAGGAGGAGGCCGAGGGTGTCGGTGACGATGAACCGTTTGCGGCCCTTGGTCTTCTTGCCCGCGTCGAAGCCGCTGGTGGACTTCGGCACCGTGTCGGCCGCCCGCACGGACTGCGAGTCGACCAGGCCCGCGGACGGCTCAGCGGAACGGCCGTCGGCCTCGCGGACCTTGACCCGCAGCGCGTCGTGGACGCGCTCCACGGTGCCGTCGTCGTGCCACCAGGTGAAGTACCAGTACACCGTCTGGAAGGGCGGGAAATCCTTGGGCAGATACCGCCACTGGCACCCGGTCCGCGCCAAGTACAAGATCGCGTCCACGATCCGCCGACGCGGGTGCTTCTCCCGCCGCCCGCCCTTGCGACCCGTCCTTGGAGCAGGCAGCAACGGCTCAATCAACGCCCACTGTTCATCCGTCAGATCAGACGGGTAACCATCCCCAGCAGCACTCACACACCACTCAACGAGTCACCCATACAGCCGATACGGCGGATCTCAGACACGCTCTTAGACGGTGTCCTATGTGGTTAGGCGGATGAGGCGCTTGTAGCAGCACAGGGCGGCGGCGAGGCCAAGAAAGGCCAGGTAGTTCCGGGGGTGGCGTTCGTAGCGGTGGTTGAGGCGGCGGTATCCGGTCAGCCAGGACATGGTCCGCTCGATGACCCACCTGCGACGGCCGAGTCGTTCGCTGGACTCGATGCCTTTGCGGGCGATCCGCACCCCGATGCGTTTGCCTCGTAGCCATTTGCGCAGGTGGGGGATGTCGTAGGCCTTGTCGGCGTGCAGGCGTTGGGGCCTGAAGTGACGGCCGCGGTGGGGGTCGTGTCTCGTTTGGAGACCCGCCACCATGGGCTTCAGACCTTCGCTGTCATGGGTGTTGGCGGCGGAGAGCCCGACGACCAGGGGCAGTCCGCTCGCGTCCGACAGGACGTGCATCTTGGAACCCGGCTTGCCTCGGTCCACGGGGCTCGGACCTGTGAGTTCGCCCCGTTACCTTCTTCGTGGCCTCGCAATGAGGCTCCCGGCCTTCGGCCCCGGTATGACTTGCGCCCCCAGTCCACATGATCGAAAAGGTGGTGTCGCCGGGTGCCGGAGGCATTGGCAGACCGCTGATTAGAGGCACGAGCGCCCCTTGGGCAGTCTCTTCGTAACGTGGATGCCGGCACGCTGATGCCGCAGGTGAGGCCGGGGAGGACGCGAGCACGGGAGCGAAGGGCATGACGGACGAGACTGGCATCGACGTCTATCTGGGCCTGGACGTCGGCAAGGGCGATCACCACGCCACCGCCGTGAGCCGGGCGGGGAAGAAGGTGTTCGACAAGCCGCTGCCCAACAGTGAGCCGAAACTGCGGGAGCTGTTCGACAAGCTCCGGGCCAAGCACGGCACGGTGCTGGTGGTCGTCGACCAGCCGGCTTCCATCGGGGCCCTGCCGCTGGCGGTCGCGCGGGACACGGGCTGCCAGGTCGCCTACCTGCCCGGTCTCACAATGCGACGGATCGCCGATCTTTACCCCGGTGAGGCCAAGACCGATGCCCGCGACGCGTTCATCATCGCGGACGCCGCCAGAGCGATGCCCCACACCCTGAGGACCATCGATCCCGCCGACGAGACCGTCGCCGAACTCGCGATGATCGCCGGGTTCGACGACGATCTCGCGGGCGAGTCCACCCGGATCGCCAACCGGCTCCGCGGCCTCCTCACCCAGATCCACCCGTCGCTCGAACGGGTCCTGGGCCCGCGCATCCAGCACCCGGCCGTGCTCAGACTGCTCGACCAGTTCGGCTCACCCGCCCAGATCCGCAAAGCCGGACGCCGTCGCCTCGTGACCTTGATACGTCCCAAAGCGCCGCGGATGGCGGAGCGGCTGGTCGAGGACGTCTTCACCGCACTCGACGAACAGACCGTCGTCGTTCCGGGCACCGAGGCTGCCGCGCTGATCGTCCCCAGCCTTGCGAGTTCGCTCCAGTCCGTTCTTGACCAGCGCAAACTCCTCGCCGCGAGGATCGAGGAACTCCTGGAGGCCCACCCTCTTTCCCAGGTCCTGATCTCGATGCCCGGCATCGGGATCAGGACCGCGGCCCGCATCCTCGTCGACGTCGGAGACGGCAGCGGCTTCGCCACCGCCGGCCATCTCGCTGCCTACGCCGGCCTCGCTCCCGTGACCCGGAACTCCGGCTCCTCCATCCGCGGCGAACACCCCTCCCGGCGAGGCAACAAACAGCTCAAGAGAGCCTTCTACCTCGCCGCGTTCGCCTCACTCTCCCAGCCCGAGTCACGCGCCTACTACGACCGCAAACGCAGGGAGGGGAAGCACCACATCGCCGCCCTCATCGCGCTCGCCCGACGACGCATCGACGTCCTCTTCGCCATGCTCCGAGACGGCACCTTCTACCAACCACCCACAGCGGCTACGGCTTGACGAAAACCATAGAGGCACCTTTTTAGCCCGGACGTGGGCGGAGTCGAGGACGACTCGGGAGACGTCGATGAGGCCTGCGTCGTCGAGTTGGTGCAGGACCGCTTCGTGCAGCCGGCCCCACACCCCGGCCCTCGACCAGATCATGAACCGGCGATGCGCGGTCGACTTCGATATGCCGAAGCATGGCGGCAAAGCCCGCCAGGCGCAGCCGCTGACGAGCACGTAGATGATCGCTGCGAACAACGTCTCATCAGGCGTGTTCGGTGTTCCACCGCCCTGCGGTCGCACTCGTTCCTCCGGAATCAACGGCCTGGCGAGCTCCCATAAGCCGTCCGGAACAATCCAACTCCACGTACCCCGCCCCATGAATAACCCAACGAGTGATCACCACATAGGACACCGTCTTAGTCATGCCGTCCCTGCCCTGATACTCCCGCGCGTGCAGATAACCCACGACCTCGATCTCATTTCCCTTGACCAACTCGCCGGCCTCCATGCGCGTCTTGAGTGCTGCGGCGCGCTCACCGAAGGCCAGGATGTTGTGCCACTGGGTCGTGCCGTCTTCAAGGTGGACGGCCAGGGGGAACTTGCCAACGAGCTTGCCGCTCGCGTTCTCCCGCACGCTGGGGGTTCGTCGCAGTCGGCCGACCAGCTTGACTCGTTGGCGCTCGGCCTCGCCGGTCTCGGCGTCGCCCGGTGTGCTCTGCGCCTCTTGTGGTGTGGCCGCCTCCGCGGTCTTGCCCGGCTCGGGGGTACCGACGCGCTGGATCATCGGCCGAACGTCAGGGAAAGCGCCAGGCGTGCGGTCGGGAGTTGCCTCGGACGGCTTCTCCGGGGGCTTTTGCGCAGGGGTGTCGACTGCTGGTGACGCCACGTCTTCGGGGTCCGGGTCTACCGGCTCCGGAGCGGCCTGCTGCTGCGCATTGATCTGCTCGGTGTCTTCAAGGTCGTCGGGCAGGCCGGACACTGCGGCCGGGCCGGTGTCGACCATGTACCCAACGGTCACTCCCCCATCGGGATGCAACACGACGCTTGAGTGCTCCTGCTGCGCATCCTTTCTGAGAGCGTGTCTGAGATCGGGTTACGGGGTGATTTTCCGTAGTGGTCGGGGTCCTTGGCGGGTGGCGGGTCGGCCTCGGGTGAGTCGGCGGAGTATCAGGTCGGTCATGGCCCAGCGGATCATGGTTTCGGAGTGGGCCGGGTTGCGTTCGTAGTCGCAGGCCAGGCGGCGGCGTGTGGTGATCCAGGCGAACGTGCGCTCCACCGCCCAGCGCTTCGGCTGGACCTTGAAGCCGCGCTGTCCGGGGTCCTTGCGGACGATCTCCAGCGTGCGGTGCAAGACGGCAGAGGACCACTCGACGAGTCGGCCGGCGAAGCCCTGGTCGGCCCAGATCTTCTCGATGGTTGGGTGGTCCAGGCGGGTCCACAGCAGGGAGCGCTTGGCTCCGTCGCGGTCCTGGACGCTTGCGGCCAGCACGTGCACGGCCAGGAGGAGGCCGAGGGTGTCGGTGACGATGAACCGTTTGCGGCCCTTGGTCTTCTTGCCCGCGTCGAAGCCGCTGGTGGACTTCGGCACCGTGTCGGCCGCCCGCACGGACTGCGAGTCGACCAGGCCCGCGGACGGCTCAGCGGAACGGCCGTCGGCCTCGCGGACCTTGACCCGCAGCGCGTCGTGGACGCGCTCCACGGTGCCGTCGTCGTGCCACCAGGTGAAGTACCAGTACACCGTCTGGAAGGGCGGGAAATCCTTGGGCAGATACCGCCACTGGCACCCGGTCCGCGCCAAGTACAAGATCGCGTCCACGATCCGCCGACGCGGGTGCTTCTCCCGCCGCCCGCCCTTGCGACCCGTCCTTGGAGCAGGCAGCAACGGCTCAATCAACGCCCACTGTTCATCCGTCAGATCAGACGGGTAACCATCCCCAGCAGCACTCACACACCACTCAACGAGTCACCCATACAGCCGATACGGCGGATCTCAGACACGCTCTGAGGAACACGACGCCTTCATCTTCAACTGTCGGGAGGGAGCCGCCGAACAGCTCGATACGTGCGCCTTTGGTGGTGATGCGGGAGACGCCGGCCTCGGGGAAGGTGTCAAGGCTCAAAAAAATCTTGTCGCTTCGGACCTGAAAGTGCTGGCCCTGCCCGTAGGCCGGATCGGTCACCTCTTGGGCCTTGGTGCCGAGTGCTTTCGCGACGGCTTGTTCATCAAATGTGGGTCTTGCTCGTTCTGCCATATGAGGACGGATTATAAACAGCAGGGGCGACAAAAGATGTAAGGCAGGTTACAGGATTTGTTGCGTTGCATTCGCTCTAAATCCAGCGATCTCTTTCTCGGCCCACACCGCCCAATCGGGGTTTTTATCCAGGTCGATCAAGACGCCAGGCCCCTCGATTGCGCCACGTCGAAAATGGTCAAATGGGTCGATTATGAGCCAGCGACGGTCAATCAAGACGAGGCACCACATACAAAACGTGGTTGTCCACCAAACCTCAAGCTCGCCCTTACGGGAAGAGGGGTCCCCTCTGAGGGTTTGGATTTTTTCGGGAGTGTTTTGAATCTTGGATCTAATCGACGCTTGATTGTATTCAGGAAAGCGCTCTTTCACTCGTTTAGCTGCATCAGTTCCGATCTGGGGCAGATAAAGACGGACGATACCCCCACGCGCAAAGGCGGCCTTGAGGTCAGTTGACACGTGATTGACCCAGGTATCCATATATGAAGCAAGAACATCAATCTCGGATGCTTGTGTCAGCAGGTCTGCCCAAGGAATCTCGTACCATCGATGTATACGGGCGTATGCACCCTGTTTCACGCCAGCCACTTGTTCAACGGATTGCACGATTCTGTCACTGAGATTGCGGATGGCCTCGTCCGAAAGGAACGAATGCGTTGAACGAAGAATCGTCTTGGAAACAACATAAACTACCAACACAGCAACTATGCTTGCCAAGAAGCCTGGGATCCACAACTTCCAACTATCTGCATGCGCTCCGTATAGGGCAATCTGTATGAGAATCAGCACCCCGATTCCCGCAAGCGCAAGCAATACGAGAAGCGTCTGGACAACTTTGTGTGGCAGCTTCGGCATGGAGATCTCCTAGCGCTAGACTCTCCCACATAGATATGCCATAAGGAAGTGTGCCCTATGAAAATCCTAGTTACCGGCGCCACGGGCTTTATTGGAAAAGCCCTTCTTCCGTGCTTGGTCGCGGCAGGCAAAACTCCAATTGCTGTGGTGCGCCCGAAACAGCTGGTGGTGCCAGAGGTCGATTCTGTTCATGTTGACCTCGCTAACGATGTCCTAGAGCGCAAACTTCCACGTGATATCACACAAGTAATCCATCTCGCGGCTAACGTCTCCAACTGTCATAGCGCCGAGTGTTTCACCGACAATGTCTATACGACGTATGCAGTAGCTAAATGGGCCCAAACCCTAGGGGTGCGAATTGTGTACGCCTCCACAACCGGGGTGTATGGCCATCCTAGAACTCCCCGCGATGCTGTCGAGAGCGAAGAAATTAGACCACAGAACCTCTACGCACTCAGTAAGCATCTCGGAGAAGTCGCTCTCGCCACGTCGTCCGTCTCAGCGGTGATGCTCAGGTTTTCCTATGTCTATGGAGAGGGTGATCGAAACAGTGCCGTCGCCCGGATCGTAAGACATGTCCTTGAAGGTCGCCCTGTCGTCGTCAGGGACGAAAGCAGAGATCTTCTGTACATTGATGACGCTGTAAGCGCGATCCTGTCAGCGGTCGAGTATTTCGGTAAGGTTCCGGTGTTCAATATCGGCTCAGGGAGCCTTGCAGCCTTGGCAGACGTGGCTAAGGAAGTCATGAAAATGACTCAACAATTCGTCCCGTTGCGGATTGAAGGGCCTCGGCGGGCTGGATACCGCATCAACGCTACGCGAGCGGGAGAAGAGCTCACGTGGCACGTGACCACACCCCTGAGCGGTGGTCTTCGAAGGCTCATCCAGTCACACCTTTAGTGTCTTACAACGACACTCGTCTCGCCAGTTGACCCCCAAGGGGGAGACGGCCGCCTGGTCGTCGGAACCCGGCACGGAGTAGGGGGTAACTCGCTACTCGAAACGCCCGGGACCTTCCACGATCTGGACCCAACGTAGTCGAGTGTTGGTCTTCACCTTTACCTGAAACCTCGCTCTGGTGTAAGTGGAAGCACCTTGGACGGTAAGAATTTTGGGTGAGTCTCCATCCAGGGTCTGTTTCTGTCTGTCTACACCAAACCAGCCCAACCCATACCGAACCTTAATCTGTGCTCCTGCGGGTCTGCGAAATTCGCCATGGACCGTAGGGCCGCCGCCCCAAACCCACCACACCGTTGTCCACGAGCCCGCCTTAACGTCCTTCTCGATCTCGGTTCGCGTGGTTGTCACGACTAACCTCCTGGCTTCCCGGTCAGCAACCGAGCGGCGTCAGCGTTCGCTGCTGCTCACCCGGGCCAGCCTGCATAACGCTGAGCTACCGCACCACTCCCACTGCGCCCAATGGGCTACAGCGACGTGGAGAACGTCTCGGCACGGACCTCGGTATTCCCGCACGGCGCAGCGCCCCGGTGGTGCGCGCATCCACCGCCTCGGAGCTGAAAACCACGGACTAAGCTTGGTAGTAGCCCGGCCCGATATGGCGTGGCCGGGCGAGGCCCCGGTGCCCCAAAGCTCTGGGGGCAGTACCGCCGGGGCCGCCTCCAGCCCCGGGTGCCGGTTTCGGTGTCCGGGGCTTACTTCTCCGCGCGGCAAGTAGGTCCACTAAGGGCTTGCAGGGAATCAAGGTGTTGCTTCCCGCCCTGAGGCTCGTTGGTGTGGTATGCGCATCCCGGATGAGACTCGTGACCAACTCGCCGTGAAGTTCGCGGTGTTGCTCCCGCAGCTGGACGAGCGGCAGCGGCGGTTGTTGATGGCTGCGGAGGCCCGGGGCCTGGGGCACGGCGGTGTCCGGGCGGTGGCACAGGCCGCTGCGGTCAGCGAGACGACGGTCCGCAAGGGCGTGTTCGAACTTGAGGCGGGTGAGGGGCCTCTGGGTCGGGTGCGGCGTCCCGGCGGGGGCCGCAAGCGGGTCGCGGATCTGAATCCAGGGCTGCGGCCGGCACTGTTGGCGCTGGTTGAGCCGGATGTGCGGGGTGACCCGATGTCGCCGCTGCGGTGGACGGTGAAGTCCACCCGCACGCTTGCGCGGGAGCTGACCCGAGCCGGGCACCGCGTCAGTGCCGACACCGTCGCCAACCTGCTGCGGGAGGAGGGGCTCAGCCTGCAGGCCAATGCCAAGACAATCGAGGGCAGCCAGCACCCGGACCGGGATGCCCAGTTCCGCTATCTCAACGAGCAGGCCCGCGAGCACCGGGACGCCGGCCAGCCGGTCATCAGCGTGGATACCAAGAAGAAAGAGCTCGTCGGCGAGTTCAAGAACAACGGCCGCCAGTGGCGGCCGTCGGGTGAGCCGGTGCCGGTGAACGTGCATGACTTCGCCGACCCGCAGCTGGGCAAGGCCGTCCCCTACGGGATCTACGATCTGGCGGCGGACACCGGCTGGGTCAACGTCGGCACCGATCACGACACCGCCGCGTTCGCGGTCGAGTCGATCCGCCGCTGGTGGCACGGCCAGGGCCGGGCTGCCTACCCGCAGGCGGCACGACTGCTGATCACCGCTGACGCGGGCGGCTCCAACGGCTACCGCACCCGAGCCTGGAAACTGCAACTGGCCCGGCTCGCTGCCGAAACGGGACTGACCATCACCGTGTGTCATCTGCCGCCCGGCACATCGAAGTGGAACAAGATCGAACACCGGCTCTTCTCGCACATCACCATGAACTGGCGCGGCCGCCCGCTGACCAGCCACGAAGTCATCGTCCAGTCCATCGCTGCGACCACCACCCGCACCGGGCTGCGCGTGAGAGCCGCACTCGACACCAACACCTATCCCACCGGAGTCCGCATCGGTGACGCCCAGATGGCGGCACTGCCGCTGACCCGGCACGCATTCCATGGCGACTGGAACTATGCCCTGCACCCGCAGCCCTGCCCTGCCGTCCCGGCGGCCCGGGCTCCGCAGGCACCGGCCCCGCAGTGGGAGCAGGCCCTGCTGTCCGATCCCGCCCTGACCGGCATGTCCCGGCAACAACTGGACGCCCTCACCAGGACTTTGACCCCCGACGGCGATGCCCGGCGCGGCCGTCCGCCCCGGCTCGCCTTCCCCGAACAGGTCCTGGCCACCGTGCTCCATCTGCGGGTCGCCCTGGCCGCGGAACCTCTCGCCGTACTATTCGGCAGCAGCCGCACCGCGATGCACCGCACCCTCCTGAAGAACAGGAGACTGCTCGAGGCACACGGCATCGTCATCCCACCCGCGACGACACCACCCGTCGTCCTCGCGGCCCTCCGAGCTCGGGTCCTCGCCCAAACCGGCGAGCCCAGCAACAAGATCAAGACGACGTGTTAATGATCTGCAAGCCCTTAGGCGGGCGCTTCGTGCCTTCGACCATCAATGACTTCCAGCGGCAGAGCGAGCTGTTGTTGAAAACCCCGTAGCGCCACGCCCCAGGCCGTCGCCATGATGACCGGGTGAGTGAACCTGACCCCGGAGACGGCTTGATCCGTCTCGAAAACTTGATCACGGCAAACCTTCACCAACGCATCGACCCCACCAATCGCGCTTCTGTAATCGGCTGGGGACTCTTCTTCAACGTGGCCGAGCAGGTGCGTGCGGTCCTCACGCTGCACCAGGCCGGCGCGTGCGGTGCTGCGTCCCCGAACCGACGGAGTGCTCTGGAGTACGCCATCACTCTGCGGTGGTGTGTGGACCAGGGTGACCGGATAGGCGACATCTACAACCGCAAGCTCGGGGCCGACCAGATCCAGTTGGCCAAAGCCCTGAAGACGGACGGCACGAAGGACCGCTACAAGGACGCCTACGAGGTCATGGTGCAGACCGTCAAGACGGTGAAGGAGACCGTCCCGGCTGATCCGAACGAAGCCCTGGCGAAGATCGAACACCTGATGAAGGGCTACGGTCTCACAAAGGAGCGGACGTTCTACCAGGTAGATTCATGGTTCGCGCACCCGACGCTCACCGGGGCCCAGATGTTCTTCAAGGACGACGGCGAGACCTTCCACGTCAGCCAGGCACCGATCCATGAGGAACTCGTGGCGTGCCGACTGTACTGCCTGTGGATCTTCCACTTCGCGATGCTGGCCTTCAACGAGGTACTCACCGGCAAGCCGTGGACCACAGAGCTTGAGCAGATCGCCAGGGAGTACGGCTTCACAACGACGCTCCCGCAGTGGCAGGAGCCAAGTGTGTCCGAGCGGCCAAGCCATCAAGGCGAGCCATGTAGAGCCGTGTACGCCTCGTAGGCAAGCGCTGCGCGCTCCACGATCCCAGTGCGGCTCACCGCTATTCCTGGGTCTCGTGGACGACTACAGCGCCCCACTACTGCATGATCACCAGGGTTTGTGAGAAAACGTGAGACGGTCGGCTCCCTGAAGGGTCCGACCGCCCACTTACGTACCTTCTACCTGCGGCTTTGTCTCCCGAGCCGCGGTTTCCCGGTTCAGGTAGTTGTACACAGTGAATCGGCTGACCCCGAGGGCACCCGCCACCGTCTCCACCCCGTGCCGTACGGAGAATGCGCCGCGCGCCTCCAGAGTCCGTACGACCAGCTGCTTCGTCTTACGGTCCAGCTCCGAGAGCGGCATGCCGTGCCGGCGCTCCATGGCCGCCAGAATGTGGTCGAGCGAGTCCGAGAGCTGCGGCAGCCGCACGGCCAGGACATCCTCGCCCTCCCAGGCGAGCACCACGTCATCAGGTGACGCCTGTTCCGGGCTCAGTATCTCCGCACCCATGGCGTCGACCAGCGGCTTGACCGCGCTGACGAGCGGGTGATCTCCCGGCTCGATCACTTCTCGCCCTCCCCGATCACATTGACCTGCAACGAGACCCGAGTGGCACCCGATTCCAGTGCACGGCGCAGCAGCGCGTCCACGGCGATGAGCACCTGGTCCGCGCCACCCTCGGCCGTATTGCCGAACGGGCCGACGTCCACGGCGTCCAGAGCGGCCTCCTGCATGACCTCGCGGGCGACCACCGCGTGGGCGGGCGCGTCGTCGAGGTCGAAGGGCTCCGTCGTGAACTCCACCCGCAATCGCTTCATGCCCACACGTTAGCCCGGCCGGCCCGGGCCGCTGCCTCCCCCCTGGCCCCCAAAATCGCCCCGTGCCCGGCGCGGCGCCCTCGCCGACGCCGGCCCGCTGACCGGCAACGGTAGGGATTCGATGGGCGCCTCCCCCTCCACAATTCCGGATACCGGGCGGTAATGTCGCCACCCGCCGGGCAGCACAGGGCTCGGCGGGTGAGCGCAAAGGGGCCCTCATGGCGACGGACATGCATTCCGCATACTCGGGCGGGCCGGCGGACGCCGCCCACGAGCGGTGGCAGCGGGCGTGGAGCCACCGCGAGCAGTTGCTCAAGGTGGCCCGCCGCCGGTCCATGAGCGTGGAGGACGCCGAGGACGCCGTCCACGAGGCCATGCTGCGCGCGGCCGAGAACCCGCATCTGGACGACGAGCGGCTCGGCGCCTGGCTGACGACAGTGACCATGCGGCTCTGCATCGACAGGCACCGCCAGGTCAACCGCGAGGCCGAGGTGCACAGCAGCGCCGGGCTCGTCCCGCCGGGTCCGGCGCCCGTCGAGGAGGCGGTGTGCGACCGGGCCGAGGCGAAGTGGCTGGCCGTGCGTACCGGGGAACTGCCCGCCCGGCAGGCGGAGGCGCTCCGGCTGAAGTCCGAGGACCTCGACGTCGGCCAGGTCGCCCACGAGATGGGGCTGAGCTATCGGACGGTCGAGTCGCTGCTGGCGCGGGCCCGCCGGTCGCTGCGCAATTCGCTGGCCGGCACGCTGGGGCTGGCCATGTGGCTGTGCGGGCGAGGGCAGTCGCGGCCGGGCGGGAACGCGCAGGCGGTTGCCATGGTCTCGACAGCGGCGACGCTCGCCGTGGCGGGCTTCGTCCTGCCGTACGCCCACGACGGGGACCGGCCCGGCTCTCCGCGGCCCGCCGCGCCCGCCGTCTCGGAGGCCGCGGACGTGCGGCCGCCGGCCCCGGGCCGGGCGCAGCCTCCGCGCGTACGCACCCTCGGGGGCACGAGGGCGTCCTCTGCCGAGAGCGCGACCCCGTCGCCGGGCGGTCACCCGCTCGTACCGTCCCTGCCCGAGGTCCCGCTGCCTGCCTTGGCCGCCCCGGACGTGCCCCCGGTGCCGGACGTGCCGGAGGTTTCCGTCCCCTCCGCTCCGCCGGTTCCCGTGACGGTGCCGTCGATCCCGGTGGACGTCCCGGACCCACAGGACACCCCTGTCGAGCTGCCGGACAACACCCTGCACACCAACGTTCACCCCTGATGGCACCCCCGTAAAAAAATTTCGGCACTCGCCGCGACGGACGCACCGCCCTTCCCCGTAGAGCAGATGACGGAGCTGCTCCACGGCTGAAGGGTGAACCGGATGGGTGTCGAGATCTGCGTGGAAGGGCTGACCAAGTCCTTCGGCCACCAGGTCATCTGGCAGGACGTTTCGCTGACGCTGCCCGCCGACGAGGTATCGGTCATGCTCGGCCCTTCGGGCACGGGCAAGTCCGTGTTCCTGAAGACGCTTGTCGGTCTGCTCAAGCCGGACTCCGGCTCGGTCCGCGTCGCGGGCACGGACATCACCACGCTGGGTGAACACGACCTGTACGAGGTGCGGAAGCTGTTCGGCGTGCTGTTCCAGGACGGCGCACTGTTCGGGTCGATGAATCTCTACGACAACATCGCCTTCCCGCTCCGCGAGCACACCCGTAAGACGGAGAGTGCGATCAGGCAGATCGTGCTCGAGAAGATGGACATGGTCGGGCTGATCGGCGCCGAGGAGAAGCTGCCCGGCGAGATATCCGGCGGTATGCGCAAACGGGCCGGGCTGGCGCGGGCCCTGGTGCTCGATCCGCAGATCATTCTGTTCGACGAACCGGACTCGGGTCTCGACCCGGTGCGGGTGGCCTACCTCAACCAGCTGATCGTCGATCTCAACGCGCAGATCGACGCGACCTTCCTGATCGTCACGCACGACATCGCCTCGGCCCGGCAGGTCCCGGACAACATCGGGCTGCTGTTCCGGCGCGAGCTGGTGATGTTCGGCCCCCGCGCACAGCTGCTGACGAGCGACGAGCCGGTCGTACGGCAGTTCCTGAACGGCCGGATGCAGGGGCCGATCGGCATGGCGGAGGAGAAGGACGCCGCCCAGGTCGAGCAGGAGCTGGCGCAGCTCGGCGACCGCGAGGCCCCGATCCCGCCGGGAGGCGGGGAGATGCCACCCCGCCTCCTGCCGTCCCCCGGGATCACCCGGCCACCTCGCTGGGAGGCGATCGCGCGGCGCGAGTCGGAACTCCACAAGGAGGTGGCGGGCGCATGATCCTGTCCCCGGTCGGCGCTCTGAGACATGCGGGCAGCCTGTTCGCGATGGCCCTGGACGTCGTACGGACGCTTCCGCGTCGCCCGTTCCAGGTACGGGAGTTCATCCAGCAGGCGTGGTTCATCGCGAGTGTCACGATCCTGCCCACCGCGCTGGTCTCCATCCCCTTCGGGGCGGTCATCGCCCTGCAGATCGGCAGCCTGACCCGGCAGTTGGGTGCCCAGTCGTTCTCGGGTGCCGCCTCGGTGCTCGCGGTGCTGCGGGAGGCCTCGCCGATCGTCACCGCCCTGCTGATCGCCGGGGCGGGCGGCACCGCGATCTGCGCGGACCTCGGGGCGCGCAAGATCCGTGAGGAGATCGACGCGATGCAGGTGCTGGGCATCGACCCGATCCACCGGCTGGTCGTGCCGAGGGTGCTGGCCACGATGGTGGTGGCGGTGTTGCTCAACGGGCTGGTGTCGGTGGTCGGGGTGGCCGGCGGTTACTTCTTCAACGTGATCCTGCAGAACGGCACGCCCGGCGCGTATCTGGCTTCCTTCACCACCCTCGCCCAGCTGCCCGACCTGTGGGCGGCCGAACTGAAGGCCCTGGTGTTCGGCGCCATCGCCGCGGTCGTCGCCTCGTACAAGGGCCTGACCGCCAAGGGCGGGCCGAAGGGCGTCGGCGACGCGGTGAACCAGTCCGTGGTGATCACGTTCATGTTGCTGTTCGTCACGAACTTCGTGATGACCGCCGTGTACTTCCACATCGTTCCGCAGAGGGGTTGAGGATGGCTCTGTCGGATCGCATCGGCCGTACCGGCCGGCTCCTGTCGCGTCCGCTCCACTCCCTCGAGGAGCTGGGCACCCAACTGGCGTTCTACGGGCGCTCGCTGGCATGGACCGGTCGTACCCTGCGCCGCTACAAGAAGGAGACCCTGCGCCTGCTGGCCGAGGTGAGCTTCGGCCGTGGTGCGCTGGCGGTCGTCGGCGGCACCGTCGGCGTCATCGCCTTCCTGTCCTTCTTCACCGGCACCGAGGTCGGCCTGCAGGGGTACGCGGCCCTCAACCAGCTGGGCACCTCCAACTTCGTGGCGTTCCTCTCGGCGTACTTCAACACCCGTGAGATCGCCCCGCTGGTGGCCGGCCTCGCCCTGGCGGCGACGGTCGGGGCCGGGTTCACCGCCCAGCTCGGCGCCATGCGGATCAGCGAGGAGACCGACGCTCTGGAAGTGATGGGCGTTCCCTCACTGCCGTTCCTGGTGACCACCCGGATGATCGCCGGTTTCGTCGCCGTGATCCCGCTGTACGTGGTCGGGCTGCTGTCCTCGTACTTCGCGGCACGCACCATCACCACCGGCTACTACGGGCAGTCCGCGGGCACGTACGACCACTACTTCCAGCAGTATCTGCCGCCGGTCGACGTCCTGTGGTCCTTCGGCAAGGTGATCGTCTTCGCCGTCGTGATCATCCTGGTCCACTGCTACTACGGCTACTACGCGAGCGGCGGCCCGGCCGGCGTCGGCGTCGCGGTCGGCCGCGCCGTGCGGACCTCCATCGTCGCCATCAACGTCCTGGACTTCTTCCTCAGCCTCGCGATCTGGGGCGCCAACACGACCGTACGGATTGCGGGGTAGACCAATGCGCATACCGATACCCCTCGCCACGCGCACCGCGAGACTGCGCCTGTACGGCATCGTCTTCCTCGCGGTCATCGCGCTCCTGCTGTCCCTGTCCGTTGCCGTCTACCAGCAGGTGTTCACCTCCGTCGTCCGGATCACGCTGGAGGCCGACACCCTGGGCAACCAGCTGGATCCGCGGGCCGACGTCAAGCTGCGCGGGCTGCTGGTCGGCGAGGTGCGCGAGGTGCGGGCCGACGGCGAGAAGGCGACTCTCGACATCGCTCTCCAGCCGGAGCACGTCTCCCGCATACCGGCCGAAGTCCACGCCCGGCTGCTGCCCAAGACACTGTTCGGCGAGAAGTACGTCGAGCTGGTGGCGCCCGGCGGGCCATCGGCTCGGCACATCCGCGCCGGGGACGTCATCACCCAGGACCGCACCAGCGTCGGCATCGAGGTGCAGCAGCTGATGAACGATCTGCTGCCGCTGCTGCGTACCGTGCGGCCCGCCGAACTCAACTCCACTCTCTCCGCGTTCGCCACCGCGCTCGAGGGGCGAGGCGACCGGATCGGCGCCAACCTCACCCGCGTCGAGGGCTACCTGAGGGCGCTCAATCCGCACATGCCCTCCATCAAGGAGGACATCTCGCGGTTCGCCGACGTGGCCGAGGTGTACGGGGACGCGGCGCCCGACCTGATGAAGATCCTGCGGAACACCGTCACCACCAGCCGCACCCTCGTCGAGAAGCAGGACCAGCTGGCCTCCGCCCTCACCGCGACCGCCACCACCGCCGGCACCGCGGACGCATTCCTCCAGGAGAACGGCGGCCGGCTGATCACGCTCGGCCGCGTCTCCCGCCCCACGCTGGCCCTCTTCGCCCGCTACGCGCCGCAGTACCCCTGTCTCCTCGAAGGCCTGGTGAGGCAGGACAAGGCGTCCGAACAGGCCTTCAGAGGCGGGGAGATGCGCATCACCCTCGAATTCGTCCGCCCGCGACCCGCGTACCGACCCGGCGAGGAACCGCGCTATGCAGAGAGCTCCGGACCCGATTGCAGAGGTCTGCCCCACCCCCGTGTGCCCGCACCAAACACGGAACTCGATGACGGTACGTCGAGGAGAGATTCGGGGAGCGCGACACCCGGTGGAGTCCATGTGTCCGCCACCGAGGCCGAGCAGCGTGCCGTCGGCTCGCTCGTGGCCCCCGTCCTGGGGGTTCCGGCCGACGAGGTGCCGGCGGTCGCGACGCTGCTGTTCGGCCCCATGGCGCGCGGAACGGCGGTGAGCGTCGCATGAGAGTCGGACGAGCCACAGAGACCGCGGCGCCGCTGGTCAAGTTCAGCGTCTTCGCGGTGGTGACGGTGCTGGCGACGGCGCTGCTCGCGGCCACCATCGTCAACATCTCCTTCACCCCCGAGCACACGTACCGCGCGGTGTTCAGCGATGTCACCAGCCTGGAGGAGGGCGACGACATCAGGGTGGCCGGGGTGCGGGTCGGCGAGGTCGAGGACATCAGGATCGCGGCGGGCGGCATCAAGGACCGGACGCTGGCCGAGGTCACCTTCTCCGTCACTCGCGACCGCCCGCTGTTCACCAGCACCGGCGCCGTCGTCCGCTACCGGAGTCTGGTCGGGCAGCGGTACATCGCGCTGACGGAAGGGGCGGGCAACGGCACGCCGCTGCGGCCCGGCGGCAGGATCCCGCTGTCCAGGACCCAGCCCGCGCTCGATCTCAACGCGCTGCTGGGCGGGTTCAAGCCGCTGTTCGCCGCCCTGAGCCCGAAGGACGTGAACCAGCTCGCCACCGAGATCATCAAGACCCTGCAGGGCGAGGGCGGGACGGTCAGCAGTCTGCTCGCCCACACGGCCTCGCTGACCACGACGCTCGCCGACCGCGACGAGCTGATCGGGTCCGTGATCGACAACCTCAACACGGTGCTGAAGACCCTCGACAAGCGCAGCGCCCGCTTCTCCGGCCTCCTCAAGCAGTTGCAGCGGGTGATCTCCGGGCTGTCCGCCGACCGCAAACCCATGGGCGCATCGCTGGTGAACATCGGCGCTCTGACCGAGGCCACCTCGGGTCTGCTCGAGGATGCGCGGCCGCCTCTGCGCGACGACATCGCCGAGCTGACCGAGCTCACCGGAACGCTGAACGACAACGAGAAGACCGTGGAGGGCGTGCTGAAGAGGCTACCGAACAAGCTCAGCAAGTTGACGGGGACGGCCTCGTACGGCTCCTGGTTCAACTTCTACCTCTGTGACTTCGACGGCCGGATCGTGCTGCCGAAGACCAGGAAGGTTCTCACTCCCGAGCTCCACGTCGCCCGGGCGAGGTGCGCATGATTCCCTTCCGCGAGCGGAATCCCGTGGTGACAGGGGCCGTCGGCATCACCACGCTCGGGCTGCTGGCCGTCGCGGCGTTCCACGCCGACAGTCTTCCGCTGATAGGCAACGGTGAGGCATACAGCGCGGCCTTCTCGGAGGCGGGCGGCCTCAAGCCCGGCGACGAGGTACGGATCGCCGGGGTCAAGGTCGGCAAGGTCGACGATGTCGATCTGGACGGCGGCCATGTGAAGGTGACCTTCCGGGTCAAGGGCGACCCTGAGCTCGGCTCCCGAACCGGGGCGTCCATCCGGATCAAGACGATCCTGGGCGCGAAGTACCTCGCGCTGGACCCGAAGGGGACCGGGCGGCTGCGGCCCGGCAGCGAGATCCCGCTGAACCGGACGGTTCCGGCGTACGACGTCGTGGCGGCGTTCAGCGATCTGACCACCACGACGGAGAAGGTCGACACGGACCGGCTGGCGACGGCCCTGGACACCATCTCCACCACTTTCAAGGACTCACCGGCCGAGGTACGTGCGTCCATCAAGGGTCTTTCGAAGATCTCCCGGACAGTGGCGTCGCGCGACAAGGCACTGGGGGAACTCCTCGCCCATGCCAACGGAGTCACCGGTGTGCTCTCCGACCGGTCCGGCGAGTTCGCCGGACTGATCAAGGACGGCGACAAGCTGTTCCAGGAGATCACCAAGCGGCGGGCGGCGATCCACGCACTGCTCAAGAGCTCGGCCGCCCTCGGTATCCAGCTCTCCGGCCTCGTGGCGGACAACCGCAAGGAGATCGGCCCGGCACTCAAGGGCCTGAACTCGGTCGTCACGATGCTCGAACGCAATCAGGCGAGCCTCGACCGCAGCGTCGCGCTGCTCGCGCCGTACGTACGGGTCTTCACCAATGCCCTCGGCAACGGCCGTTGGTTCGACAGCTACATCCAGAACATGGTCGCACCCACTCCGGTGGTTCCGCGGACGGGAGGCTCGCGATGAACGGCCGCTTCGCACTGCAGGGGCGCTTCGTGCCGGAGAGGCGTCTCACGCGCCGCCTGGCGCTGGTCACCGCACTGGTGCTCGTCGCCGCGGCGGGGCTCGTGTTCTGGCCGCGCTCGTCCCCGGTCCGTGTCACGGCGTACTTCCCGCGCACTGTCGGCATCTACCCCGGCTCGGACGTACGCGTCCTGGGTATCCGTATCGGCGAGGTCAAGAAGATCACGCCGGACGGCAAGCGGGTGCGGGTGGAGCTGGAGTTCGACTCCGAGCGCAGGGTTCCCGCGGAGGCCAAGGCGGCGATCATCAACTCTTCGGTGGTCAGCGACCGATACGTACAGCTGCTGCCGGTGTACCGGAGCGGCCCGGCGATGCGCAGCGGCGATGTCATTCCGGAGCACCGCACGGCCGTACCGGTCGAGCTGGACCGTGTCTTCGACAGTCTCCATACGACGGCCGAGGCGCTCGGCCCGCGTGGCGCGAACGCGGACGGTTCGCTGTCCCGGCTGCTCGGCGTGAGCGCGGACAACCTCAAGGGCCAGGGAAAGCAGCTGCACCAGACGGTCGAGGACCTGTCGCAGGCGGTCACCACACTGTCCGACGGCCGGAAGGACCTGTTCGGCACCATACGGAATCTGCAGGTGTTCACGGCCGTGCTGGCGGCAGACGACGGCAACGTCCGGTCGTTCAACGGCAGCCTCGCCGAAGTGGCCGACCAGCTCGCCGGGGAGCGCAAGGACCTCGCGGCGGCACTGCGGCATCTGGGCGTGGCACTCGGCGATGTGGCCGAGTTCGTGAAGAAGAACAAGAAGTCGCTGACGTCGAATGTGAAGGGCCTCAGCAAGGTCACCAAGGTGCTGGTCACCCAACGCGCGGCGCTCGAGGAGCTGCTGGAGGTCGCTCCCGCCGGGCTCTCCAATCTGCAGAACGCCTACAACCCGTCCTCCGGAACCCTCGACACCCGCAACAACCCTGACCAGCCCCAGGACCCGGCCGCGCTGCTGTGCTCCCTGCTCAGGACGACCGGGGAGGCCGGGGGGAAGAACCCCGACTGCAAGGACCTGAAAAAGCTGTTCGGCTCCCTGCCGGAACTGTCGCAGACCGAGCCGGCGCCGGGCACGGGCCCGGTGGACAGGACGCTCGGCGGAATCCTGGAGGCCGGCGCATGAGCGTGCTGCGCAAGGGCGGGCTGGGCAAGGGCGGGGCGGCCGCGTGGGCGGCGATCGGTTCGCTGCTGCTGTCCGGCTGCGAGTTCAACGGGTTGTACGACGTCCAGCTGCCCGGGGGCGCCGCCGCGGACGGCAACGCCTACGCGGTCACTGTCGAGTTCAGGGACGTGCTGGATCTGGTGCCGCAGTCGGCCGTGAAGGTCAACAACGTCACGGTGGGCGCGGTCGAGAAGGTGGAGCTGGTCGGCTGGCACGCCCGGGTACGGCTGCGGGTCGCCGACTCGGTGAAGCTGCCGGGCAACGCGGTCGCCGGTCTGCGGCAGACCAGCATGCTCGGCGAGAAGTACGTGGCGCTGTCGGCGCCCGCGGATACCGAACCCGTCGGCAGGCTCTCCGACGGTGCCCGGATTCCGCTGTCCCGCAGCGGCCGCAACCCGGAGATCGAGGAGGTGTTGTCCGCACTGTCGGCGCTGCTCAACGGCGGCGGAGTGGCCCAGCTCAAGACGATCACCACGGAGCTGAACAAGGCCCTGGAGGGCCGCGAGAACCGGGTCAAGTCGCTGCTCACCGAGCTGGACATGTTCGTCGGGGGCCTCGACACCCAGCGCAAGGAGATCGTCCGTGCGCTGGGCGGCATCGACCGGCTGGCCAGGAGACTCGGGAAAGAGAAGAAGACGATCGCCCTGGCCGTCGACACCATGCCGCCCGCACTGAAGGTACTGGCCGACCAGCGCAGCAAGCTGACCAGGATGCTCACCTCCCTGTCGAAGCTCGGAGTGACGGGCACCAAGGTGGTCAATGCCTCCCGGGACGACATGGTCGCCAATCTGCGGCTGCTGCGGCCGGTCCTGGAGCAGTTGAACAAGGCGGGCGACGATCTTCCGGGCGCCCTGGAACTGCTGACGACGTATCCGTTCCCGCGCAATGCGACGGACGCTGTCAAGGGCGACTACGTCAATCTCAAGGTCACCGCCGATCTCGATCTGGCGAGTATCTACGGCAATCTCACCGACGTACCCGAGAAGCCGGGGGACTCCGTAAAGCCGGAGCTCCCCGAGGTACCCGAGGTCCCGGAGGTTCCCGACGTTCCCGGTCTCCCCCTGCCCACCCCGCTGCCGGACGCGCCCGGAGTTCCCTCGGACTCCCCGGACAAGGGCGATCCGCTCTGCCCGCCGGTGTGCACCAGCAGTTACGCCGTGTACGGGAGCGAGGACGGCGACGGTTACCCGCCCGGGGTCGATCCCGCCCTCGCCGAGCTGATGCTGAAGGGGATGCAACCGTGATCACACGTACGGTCAAGGCCCAGCTGCTCGCCTTCGCCACCGTCACCACCGTCGGTGTGTCGTACGTAGGCGCCCAGTACACGGGGCTCGCCGACGGCCTCTTCGGCCACGACTACACTGTGCAGGCCGACTTCGCCGACTCCGGGGGCATTTTCCGGGGCGCCGAGGTCACCTACCGCGGAGTGCCGGTGGGTCGCGTCGGCGAGCTGCGGCTCACCGGATCCGACGGAGTGTCGGTGACGCTGGACATCGAGGACGGGCCACGGATCCCGGCGGACACCCTGGCGGTGGTGGCGCATCGTTCGGCGGTCGGCGAGCAGTACGTCGATCTGCAGCCGCGGGCCTCGAGCGGCCCCTATCTGCGGGACGGCAGCACGATCGCCCGCGGTAACACCCGGGTGCCGCTGCCCACCACGGATCTCGTCCTCGGCCTGGACCGGCTGGTCAACTCCGTCGGCAAGGAGGATCTGCGGATCACGGTCGACGAGCTGGGCAAGGCCTTCGCCGGCACCGGCCCGCACCTGAGCCGACTGGTGGACTCGGGCAACAGGCTGGTGGAGTCGGCGTCCGGCTCGCTGCCGCAGACGGTCGCGCTGATCGAGGACTCGCGGAAGGTCCTCACGACACAGGCCGAGCAGGGCTCGGCCATCAAGTCCTTCTCCCGCGACCTGGCGGCCCTCACCGCCGAGCTGAAATCCAGTGACGGTGACGTCCGCAGGCTCATCGGCGCCGGTGCGCCCGCCGCACACGAGCTGAACTCGCTACTGAAGGCCAACCGGCCCCATCTGCCGGTGCTGCTGGGAAATCTGATCAGCGGCGGCCAGATCACGGTGGCGCGGCTGCCCGGCGTGGAGCAGGCCCTGGTCACCTTCCCGGTGGTGGTCGCCGGCAGCTACACGGTGATCCCGGGTGACGGCACCACCCACTTCGGCTTGGTCGCCGGCGCCGACGATCCGCCGCCGTGCCGGCAGGGGTACGCAACGCAGCGGCGCGACCCCGCGGACACGAGCACACGGCCGGCGAACACCGGAGCGCGCTGCACGGCCCCGCGCGGCGGCGACACCTCGGTCCGCGGCGCCCAGAACGCCCCTGGAGCCTCGGGATCCGCCGGTTCCGGCGGAGCGGACCAGGTCGCGTACGTCACCCCGTACGACCCGGAGACCGGCGCCGCCACCGGCCCGGACGGAACGCCTGTCGAGATCGGCTCGACGGGCGGCGAACAGAGCGTGTTCGGAAAGGACTCGTGGCAATGGATGCTCGTCGGACCTCTGGCATGAGCGGGGGCCCTGTCGCGCGCGCGACACGCCCGCTGCACCGCCTCGGCACCAGGCTGATGGACGCCGCCCGTCGCGGCAGGGCGCTGCCCGCGTCGCTTGCCGCGGCAACCGTCGTGACAACCGCCCTGTCCGTGTGGCTGAGCGTGCTGGTGTACGAGCAGCGCACGGAGGGGCAGCGGCACCAGGACATCCTGGCCGCGGCCCGCCAGTCGGCGCTGAACTTCACCTCGCTCGACTACCGGCACTACGAGCGGGACAGCAAGACCGTACTGAAGGGTGCCACCGGCGACTTCAAGGAGCAGTTCGCGGCGCAGACCGCGGAACTGACGAAGCTGGTGACCGCGAACAGGTCGGTCTCCGAGGGACAGGTGCTCGAAGCGGGCATCACCCGGGCCGACGAGCGCACCGCCCGTGTCCTGGTGGTCGCCGACAGCAAGGTGATCAATGCCGCCGCCCCCGAGGGGCAGGCCCGCACCTACCGGCTCCAGCTCGACCTCGTACACGAAAGCGGTCGCTGGCTCACGTCCAACGTCGAGTTCGTCGGCTGACCGCGCGCCCCGCACACACACCCGTAACACCAGCAGTGAGGAGCAAGACCGTGGCGAACGTGACTGGACGAGGCTCCGGCGTCGCATCTCCCGCCCGCCGCTCGATGGCCGCGGCCGCCCGCGCGGCGGCCAGGCGTACGGAACGGGTCGGGCCCGGACCGGGCACACCGGTCCGCGTGGCCGGGGGCGGTGCCGTGGCGAGTTCGAGGACGGGCGCGGCAACGGACCTGAGGGAGCCGGACACGGTGCGGCTGGAGGCACCGGACGACGCGAGCCAGGGGCGGCAGCGGGACGATCAGCACGCCGGCCCCGTCCTGCACGCCGACGACCCGGTGCGCGGCGCAGTACGCGGGCGGCGGCGGGCTCTGGTCAGTGCCGTGCTCGCCCTCGTGGTCGTGGCCGGGCTGGTCGTGGTGGCGGTGCTCGGGCGGGAGTACGGGGACGGCCGCAGGGCGGACCGTGCGCGGGTGCAGGCACTGGCGGCCGCGCAGAAGGCGGCGCCCGCCGTCCTGTCGTACGACTACCGGCATCTGGACCGGGACTTCGCCGCGGCGCGCGGCCATCTCACCGGTTCCTTCCGTGACGAGTACCGGAAAACGACCACGACGGTGGTGGCACCGACCGCCGGGAAGTACCACGGAGTGGTCAGGGCGACGGTGGTGAAGCCGCCGGTCGGTGGCGCCCCGGCGGCCTCGGTGGTGTCGGCCTCGCCGGACAGGGCCGTCGTCCTGCTCTTCGTCAACCAGGTCACCAGGAGCACCCAGGTCTCGGCGCCACGTGTCGACCTGAACCGGGTGCGGATGACCCTCACGCTCACGTCCGGGGGCTGGAAGGTGAGCGCCGTGGACGCGCTGTAGCCCCTACGAGCCCGTCAGCCCGTACCTGCCCGTCAGCCCGTCCGGACTCCCCTGAGTGGCCTCCCGAGCTGGGACGACAGAAGCCTGAACAGGTCTTCCGTCTCCCCGCCCGGGAGGCCCTTTTTTTGTGGCGGCACTTGACAGCCCTTCCCCACCCCAGGCAATCTTCCATTAAGCAGAAACTAACTTCCGCAATACGGAAGGAGCGCATCTCTCTCATGGCCCCTCTTCTTCGGGACAAGCGCGGCACGGACCAGCGCTTCGATGTCAACCTTTCGATCCTCTTCACGGAACTCCCGCTCCTGGAGCGCCCTGCGGCCGCGGCCGCGGCGGGCTTCACGGCGGTCGAGCTGTGGTGGCCCTGGATCGAGACCCCCACCCCGCCGCAGGCCGAGCTCGACGCCCTCAAGAAGGCGCTCGACGACGCCGGCACCCAGCTGGTGGGACTGAACTTCTACGCCGGTCAGCTGCCGGGCCCCGACCGCGGCGCACTCTCCGTGCCCGGCGAGGAGTCCGACCGCTTCCGCGCCAACATCGACGTGGCCGCGGACTTCGCCGCCTCGGTGGGCTGCAAGGCGCTCAACGCGCTGTACGGCAACCGCGTCGACGGCGTCGACCCGCAGATCCAGGACGCCCTCGCCCTGGAGAACCTCGTCCTGGCCGCCCGCGCGGCCGACCGGGTCGGAGCGATCCTGCTGGTCGAGACCCTCAACAAGCCGGAGTCCCCGCTCTACCCGCTGGTGAGCGCCCCGGCCGCGATCGAGGTCGTCGACAAGGTCAACGCGGCGACAGGTCTTGGCAACGCCACGTTCCTGCTCGACATCTACCACCTGTCGATGAACGGCGAGGACGTCAGCGAGGTCATCGCGGCGTACGCCGACAGGACCGGCCACGTGCAGATCGCCGACAACCCCGGCCGGGGCGCCCCCGGCACCGGCTCGCTCCCGCTGGAGCAGCTCCTCGACGAGCTGACGAAGGCCGGGTACGAGGGCTGGGTCGGCCTGGAGTACAAGGCAGGCGACCGCCCGAGCGCCGAGTCCTTCGACTGGCTGCCCGCCGAGGCCCGCGCGGCCCGCTGAACTCCCCGACGTACCAAAGTGTTTGAGAGAGGCACCCTCATGAGCAGCAACCTTCCCAAGATTGCCTGGATCGGCCTCGGCATCATGGGCTCCCCGATGTCCGAGAACCTGCTGAAGGCGGGCTACTCCGTCACCGGCTTCACGCTGGAGCAGGACAAGCTGGACCGCCTGACCGCGGCCGGCGGCACCGCCGCGGCCTCGATCGCCGCGGCCGTCTCGGACGCCGATGTGGTCATCACGATGGTGCCCGCCTCCCCGCAGGTCGAGGCCATCTCCTACGGCCCCGACGGCATCCTGGAGAACGCCAAGCCGGGTGCGCTGCTGATCGACATGTCCTCGATCACCCCGCAGACCTCGGTGGACCTGGCGAAGAACGCCAAGGAGAAGGGCATCCGTGTGCTGGACGCCCCGGTCTCCGGCGGCGAGGCCGGCGCGATCGAGGCCGTACTGTCCATCATGGTCGGCGGCGAGCAGGCCGACTTCGACAGCGCCTCGGCGATTCTCGAGGCTCTCGGCAAGACCATCGTCCTGTGCGGCCCGCACGGCTCCGGCCAGACGGTGAAGGCCGCCAACCAGCTGATCGTCGCGGTCAACATCCAGGCCTGCGCCGAGGCCGTGGTCTTCCTGGAGAAGTCCGGTGTGGACCTGGCCGCGGCGCTCGACGTGCTCAACGGCGGTCTGGCCGGCTCGACCGTGCTGACCCGCAAGAAGGACAACTTCCTCAAGCGGGACTTCGCCCCGGGCTTCCGGATCGACCTGCATCACAAGGACATGGGCATCGTCACCGACGCCGCCCGCAACGTCGGCGCCGCGCTGCCCGTCGGCTCGGTCGTCGCCCAGCTGGTCGCCTCGCTGCGTGCGCAGGGCGACGGCGGCCTGGACCACTCCGCTCTGCTGCGCTCCGTGGAGCGCCTCTCCGGCTCGCAGGTCTGAGCACCCGAGGCTCATTCGCCTCACCCCTGATCTCCGGGCGGCGGCAGCGCTGACACTTGTCCTGTCGCGCCCAGGCGCTGCCGCCGTCCGGAACCACAGACTTCGCTTTCAACAAACTGTTGACGTTTCATTCTCCATGAATTTACGCTCCTGGAGCCGTCAGCAGCTCCAGCACGGAAGGTCAAACCCGCCACCATGACGCAGCGTGTGCTTACGACCGAGTCAGGCGCCCCGGTCGCCGACAATCAGAACTCAGCCACCGCCGGCGTCGGTGGCCCGCTCCTCCTCCAGGACCAGCACCTGCTGGAGAAGCTCGCCCGCTTCAACCGGGAGCGCATCCCGGAGCGCGTCGTACACGCCCGCGGCAGCGGCGCGTACGGCTACTTCGAGGTCACCGACGATGTCACCGGCTTCACCAGGGCTGACTTCCTCTCCGCGGTCGGCAGGCGTACGGAGACGTTCATCCGCTTCTCCACCGTCGCCGACTCGCTCGGCGGCGCGGACGCGGTCCGTGACCCGCGCGGCTTCGCGCTGAAGTTCTACACCGAAGAGGGCAACTACGACCTCGTCGGCAACAACACCCCGGTGTTCTTCATCAAGGACCCGATCAAGTTCCCCGACTTCATCCACTCCCAGAAGCGCGACCCGTTCACGGGCAGGCAGGAGCCGGACAACGTCTGGGACTTCTGGGCGCACGCCCCCGAGGCGACGCACCAGGTCACCTGGCTGATGGGCGACCGTGGCATCCCCGCCTCGTACCGCCACATGAACGGCTACGGCTCGCACACCTACCAGTGGACGAACGCGCAGGGCGAGGCCTTCTTCGTCAAGTACCACTTCAAGACGAACCAGGGCGTCCGCTCGCTGAGCGGCGAGCAGGCCGCCGAGCTGGTCGGCCAGGACGCCAACTCGCACCAGACGGACCTGCTGCAGGCCATCGAGCGCGGTGTGAACCCCTCCTGGACCCTGTACGTCCAGCTCATGCCGGCCGCCGAGGCCGCCGACTACCGCTTCAACCCGTTCGACCTCACCAAGGTGTGGCCGCACGCGGACTACCCGCTGCAGCGCGTGGGCCGCCTGGTCCTCGACCGTAACCCGGACAACGTCTTCGCCGAGGTCGAGCAGGCTGCCTTCTCGCCCAACAACTTCGTACCCGGCATCGGCCCGTCCCCGGACAAGATGCTCCAGGGACGGCTGTTCGCCTACGCCGACGCGCACCGCTACCGCCTGGGCGTCAACCACACCCTCCTGCCGGTGAACGCCCCGAAGGCGACGGTGGCGGAGAACTACGGCCGCGACGGCGCCATGGCGCTGCGCAACGGCTCGCGCCACGACAAGAACTACGAGCCCAACTCGTACCAGGGCCCGGCGCAGACGGACGCGGCACTCGCCGCCCCGCTCGCCGTCCAGGGCTGGACCGGCACCCACGCCGCGCCGGCCCACGTCAAGGACGACGACTTCTTCCAGGCGGGCGAGCTCTACCGCCTGATGTCCGACGAGGAGAAGTCCCGTCTGATCGCCAACATCGCCGGTGGCCTCTCGCAGGTCACCCGCGACGACGTGATCGAGAAGAACCTCGCCCACTTCCACGCCGCCGACGCCGAGTACGGCAAGCGCGTCGAGGAAGCGGTCCGCGCCCTGCGCGAGGACTGAGCGACCAGGCAGCGCCCGGAATATGACGGAAGGTCAGATTTCTGTGCGCCGAGTCCGCACCGCAGACCCGGATGAGGGGTGGTCGCGCGGAGCGGGATGACGGTGCCGGCCGATGCGGCCGGCACCGCGTGGGGACCGCAGCGGCAGGTGATGCCAGTGCGGTGGTGAAGGTCCCCGGGTTTCCTTTCTGACCTGAAGGAAGGGAATCCTGGGAGCAATTGCCCCGCTGCGGTCCCAGCCCCTCCCCCATGCCCCGCCCGGCGACGCGAATGTCCTGTCGCGCCAGCCTCGCGCCGTCGGGCGGCAACAACGTCACAGCCAGGGCGTGGAGTACGGACGGTCCCGTACTCCACGCCCTTTTCGCATGCCCGCTGCCACGTGTGCCCGCTTTTGCGTGTGCCCGCGCGCGGCCCGCCCAGCCGGCGGGCTCCGCAGACCGCGCTGCAGACCGCGCTGCAGACCGCGCTTGCGGCGGGGACGGCACAGGATGTGATGATGCCGGTTCCTGCGTCGCCCGAGCGCCCTGCAGGACGCGTACGGCAACGGCGCACCCACACTCCCCCCGTGAAGAGCACCCGTGAAGAGCACCAACGGGCGTGCGGGCAGGCTCCGTTCCGCCGGGCTCCCGCCTCCGGCATTCCCGGCACGCCCCGCAAACGACCGACGGCCCCTGCCCCGGAGCATGTCCGGGACAGGGGCCGTTCCCCCTCTGCGGGAGCGTCAGGCAGTGATCGGCCTGATCGCCGTAGGAGCGTGGCCGGGCTCGGTGGCCAGGTCCTCCCACTCGTTCACGCCGTCGATCTGCACACCCATCGAGATGTTGGTGACGCGCTCCAGGATCGCCTCGACGACCACGGGGACACGGAACTCGGCGGCGAGCTTCTTGGCCTCCTCGAAGGCCGGCAGCAGCTGGTCCGGCTCGGTGACGCGGATCGCCTTGCAGCCCAGGCCCTCGACGACCTTGACGTGGTCGACGCCGTAGACGCCCAGCTCCGGGGAGTTGATGTTCTCGAACTCCAGGTTGACCTGGAAGTTGATGTCGAGGTTGCGCTGCGCCTGGCGGATCAGGCCCAGGTACGCGTTGTTCACCAGGACGTGGATGTAGGGGATCCGGTGCTGCGCGCCGACCGCCAGCTCTTCGAGCATGAACTGGAAGTCGTAGTCGCCCGACAGCGCGACGACCGGGGTCTCGGGGTCGGCGGTGGCGACACCCAGCGCGGCCGGGATGGTCCAGCCGAGCGGGCCCGCCTGGCCGCAGTTGATCCAGTGGCGCGGCTTGTAGACGTGCAGCATCTGCGCGCCGGCGATCTGGGAGAGGCCGATGGTGGTGACGTACCGGGTCTCCGGACCGAAGGCCTTGTTCATCTCCTCGTACACGCGCTGCGGCTTCATCGGCACGTTGTCGAAGTGCGTACGGCGGTGCAGCGTGGCCTTGCGCTCCTGGGCGGAGGCGGCCCACTCGCCACGGTCGGGCAGCTGCCCGGCGGCCTTGAGCTCCCTGGCCACCTCGATGAAGAGTTCCAGCGCGGCCTTGGCGTCGGAGGCGATGCCGTAGTCCGGAGCGAAGATCTTGCCGATCTGGGTGGGCTCGATGTCGACGTGGACGAACGTGCGGCCCTTGGTGTAGACGTCCAGGCCACCGGTGTGGCGGTTGGCCCAGCGGTTGCCGATGCCGAGGACGAAGTCCGACTCGAGGAACGTCGCGTTGCCGTAGCGGTGCGAGGTCTGCAGACCGACCATACCGGCGTTCAGCTCGTGGTCGTCGGCGATGATGCCCCAGCCCATCAGGGTGGGGATGACGGGCGTGCCGGTCAGCTCGGCGAACTCGACCAGCAGGCCGGCGGCGTCGGCGTTGATGATGCCGCCACCGGCGACGATCAGCGGGCGCTCGGACGCGTTGAGGAGCTTGACGGCCTTCTCGACCTGGGCGCGGGTGGCCGCGGGCTTGTAGACCGGCAGGGGCGCGTACGTCTCCGGGTCGAACTCGATCTCGGTCAGCTGGACGTCGATCGGCAGGTCGATGAGGACCGGTCCGGGACGGCCCGAGCGCATCAGGTGGAAGGCCTGCTGGAAGACGCCGGGGACCTGTGCGGCCTCCAGGACGGTGGTCGCGGCCTTGGTGACCGGCTTGGCGATCGAGGCGATGTCGACGGCCTGGAAGTCCTCCTTGTGGATCACCGCGGTCGGCGCCTGGCCGGTGATGCACAGGATCGGGATCGAGTCGCCGATGGCGGAGTAGAGGCCGGTGATCATGTCGGTGCCGGCCGGACCCGACGTACCGATGCAGACACCGATGTTGCCGGGGTTGGCGCGGGTGTAGCCCTCCGCCATATGGGAGGCGCCCTCGACATGGCGGGCGAGCGTGTGGTCGATGCCGCCGCCTTCCTGGAGGGCTTTGTAGAAGGGGTTGATCGCCGCGCCGGGCACGCCGAACGCGTTGGTGACGCCTTCGCGCTTGAGGATCTCAACTGCCGCTCGGGCAGCGGTCATACGAGGCATGGGTGCTCCTGCTTCGGCCTGGCGGATTCTGGCTCCTCGCGCCCCTCAGAGCTCGATTCCGTAATGCGGAAGAATAGTTCTGCTATACGGAAGCAATGTAGGACGCCCGCAGTGCGCCGTCAAGGGATGACCGAAGTCCCTCCCCAAGGCCTCGCTCTTGGTGGACGATGGGGCTCAGCACAAGGGGAAAGGGGGGAACGCGTTGACCGAGACCGTGCTGGTGCACTGCCCGTCCTGTCGCCGCGACCACCTGTACGCGCCGTCGGTCTATCCCTGCGCGTGCGGTGCCCCGCTCGCCCCACCGCTGCTGCGCGCCGCTCCTCCGGAGCCGATTACGCACCGCACCTGGACGGACGACTGGGTGACGGTCCGCTGCCAGGCGTGCGGGCGCCAGGACCAGTGGCCGCAGCCGGAGCTCGGCTGCCCCTGCGGCACGGTGCTGCGTATCCCGGTCCGCCCGGTGAGCTCCCCCGTCCCTGCCACGCCGGGCTCGGCCTCCACCCGGCCCTCGCAGGCACCGCAGCCTCAGTCCTCCCCGTCGCCGCAGTCCTCGCAGTCCCCGCACTCGCCGCACTCGCCGCCGGGTTCGCAGTCCGCCTCGGCGGGACGCCCGGCGCACATCCCGCCGCCACGCACGGCGACCGCGCCGCGCCCCTCGTTCCGACCGGTCACGATCCGCACCGCACGCGACGCGGTGACCGCCGCGGCGCTCTATCTCCAGTGGCTGGGCTTCCGGGACATAATCCGGCCGGAGGTCCGCCCGTCCTCCGGCATAGACCTGCGCGGCCCCGGCCTGGTCGCCCAGGTCGACCCGTCCACCCGGCCCGCCACGCTGCGCGATGTCGAGTGCCTGTGGCTGAACGGGCTGAGCACCTCGGCGGCGAGCGTCTTCTTCTCCCTCGCCGGGTACGCGAACGATGCCCGCGCCCGTGCGGACGCCCTCGGCATCCCGCTCTTCATCATGGATCTGACAGGCAGCCCGCAGCCGGTCAACGCCCCCGCGGACGAGCTCATCACGACGGGGGCCTGAAGCCTGCCCCGCGCCTCGTCGGCGGTCCCGCACAGGGCATGGCTTCCGGCGGGCAAAGTACGACGTCAGTCACTGGCAACGGGTGCGGACCCGGCGTACCGTTCGCGCAGTTCGATCTTGCGGACCTTCCCGCTCACCGTCATCGGGAAGTCGCCCAGGATCTCCAGCCTGCGCGGGACCTTGTAGTGCGCGAGCTGTTCGCGGCAGTACGCGGAGATCTCCTCGAGGGTCGGCGGGTCGGACGGGTCGCGCGGGATGACGCACGCCAGGATCTCCTCGCCGTAGCGCTCGTCCGGTACACCGACCACCTGTACGTCCGCGATCTTCGGGTGCCCGTACAGGAACTCCTCGATCTCGCGCGGATAGACGTTCTCGCCGCCCCTGATGATCATGTCCTTGATCCGGCCGACGATCTGGACGTAACCGTCCTCCCGCACCACCGCGAGGTCGCCGGTGTGCATCCAGCGGCCGGCGTCGACCGCCTCAGCGGTCTTCTCCGGCTCGTCCCAGTAGCCGAGCATCACGCTGTAGCCACGGGTGCACAGCTCACCCACCGCACCGCGCTCCACGGTCACCCCCGTCGCCGGGTCGACCACCTTGACCTCGATGTGCGGCAGCACGCGGCCGACCGTGCCGGTGCGGCGTTCCAGGTCGTCCTCGCGGCGGGTCTGGGTGGACACGGGCGAGGTCTCGGTCATGCCGTAACAGATGGAGACCTCCTCCATGTGCATCTCGGCGACCACCCGCTTCATCACCTCGACCGGGCAGGGCGAGCCCGCCATGATCCCGGTGCGCAGCGAGGCCAGGTCGTACGTCGCGAAGTCGGCGAGGTTCAGCTCCGCGATGAACATCGTCGGGACACCGTAGAGCGAGGTGCAGCGCTCCTGCTGGACGGCCTGCAGAGTGGCCACCGGGTCGAAGGAGGGCGCGGGGATCACGATGCACGCGCCGTGCGAGGTGGCGGCGAGGTTGCCCATCACCATGCCGAAGCAGTGGTAGAAGGGAACGGGCAGACAGATCCGGTCCTGCTCCGTGTAGGCGATCATCTCCCCCACGAAGTACCCGTTGTTGAGAATGTTGTGGTGGGAGAGCGTGGCGCCCTTGGGGAAGCCGGTGGTGCCCGAGGTGTACTGGATATTGACGGGGTCGTCGCAGGACAACTCCGCCTCGCGGGCGGCCAGTTGCTCGTCGGAGACGGTCGCGGCCGCGTCCAGGAGTGTGTCCCAGGAGGCGTCCTGGATGTAGTGGACGGCCCTCAGGCCGGGGCAGTCGCCCCGGACCTGTTCCACCAGCGCCCGGTAGTCGCTCGTCTTGTGGCGCTGCGAGGCGACCAGCAGCGAGATCCCGGCCTGGTTCAGTACGTACTGAAGCTCATGGGCACGGTATGCGGGGTTGATGTTCACCATGATCGCGCCGATCCGGGCCGTGGCGTACTGCACCAGCACCCACTCCGCGCAGTTGACCGCCCAGATTCCGACGCGGTCCCCCTTGGCGACTCCACCGGCGAGGAACGCACGCGCCAACCGGTCCACCGCCGCACCGAACCGGGCGTAGGTCCAGCGGGTTCCCGCGGGCACGTCGACCAGCGCCTCGCGATCGGGGTACGCCGCGATCGCCCGGTCCAGGTTGCGGCCGATCGTGTCGCCGAGCAGCGCGGTCGCGCCCGTTCCGTGGGCGTACGACAGTGTCATCGCAGGTCTCCCTCGGTGTACTCGGCGGTCGAACCCTCGGCCGTACGCTCGCGCAGCTCGATCCGGCGGATCTTCCCCGACACGGTCTTCGGCAGCTCCGCGAACTCCAGGCGGCGGATGCGCTTGTACGGAGCCAGGACGGCGCGCGAGTGAGCGAAGAGCAGCTTCGCCGTGTCCGGGCCGGGCTCCCAGCCCTCCGCCAGCACGATGTACGCCTTCGGTACGGCGAGCCGCAGCGGGTCCGGTGCGGGCACGACCGCCGCCTCCGCCACCGCCTCGTGTTCCAGCAGCGCGCTCTCCAGCTCGAACGGCGAGATCTTGTAGTCGGAGGCCTTGAAGACATCGTCGGAACGCCCGACGTAGGTGATGTACCCGTCGGCGTCGCGCGCGCCGATGTCGCCCGTGCGGTAGTAGCCGTTCGCCATCGCCTCGGCCGTACGCTCCGGGTCGCCGTGGTAGCCGGTCATCAGGCCGACCGGTTCGTTGGACAGGTCGAGCGAGATCTCGCCCTCGGCCGCGCCCGGCTCACCCGTCACCGGATCGAGCAGCTCCACCTTGTAGCCGGGGCACGGCCGGCCCATCGACCCGGCCTTGAGCAGCTGTCCCGGGCTGTTGGCCACCTGCACCGCCGTCTCCGTCTGCCCGAACCCGTCCCGGATGGTCACTCCCCATTCGCGCCGCACGGTCTCGATGACCTCCGGGTTGAGCGGCTCTCCGGCCGCGACCACCTCGCGCGGGGGCGTACGCAGCCGGCTGAGGTCCGCCTGGATCAGCATCCGCCACACGGTGGGCGGGGCGCAGAAGCTGGTCACGCCCTCGCGGTCCATCTCCGCCATCAGCCGGCCCGCGTCGAAGCGCGTGTAGTTGTGGATGAAGACGGTGGCCTCTGCGTTCCAGGGTGCGAAGAGATTGGACCAGGCGTGCTTGGCCCAGCCGGGTGACGAGATGTTCAGATGCACATCGCCCGGCTTCAGCCCGATCCAGTACATCGTGGCCAAGTGGCCGACGGGGTAGGAGAGATGGGTGTGCTCGACCAGTTTGGGCCGGGCGGTCGTACCGGAGGTGAAGTAGAGCATCAGCGGGTCGTCGGCGCGTGTGATCCCGTCGGGCTCGAAGCTCTCGGGGCTGTCGTACACGCCGTCGTACGACAGCCAGCCCTCACTGCCGGCCATACCTCCACCCTCGCCGACATCCTCGACGACGCCCGCACGGCCACCCTCGACGACGATCCGGGTGTAGTCGCCGGGCACCTCGTCGAACTTCGGAACGTCCTCGGCGCGCGCGACGACATGCCGCACGTGGGCCCCGCTCGATCCGGTCGCGCAGGTCGGCCGGCCCGAGCAGCGGGGTCGCGGGGATCATCACGGCCCGCAGCTTCATCGCGGCGAGCGCGGTCTCCCACAGCTCGACCTGGTTGCCGAGCATCACCAGGATGCGGTCGCCCGCGCCCACGCCCTGAGCGCGCAGCCAGTTGGCGGCCCGACTGGAGCGCGCCGACATCTCCGCGAAGGAGAAGCGGGAGCGCGGGCCGTCCTCCTCGATGATGTGCAGCGCGGTGCTGTCGTTGCCCTCGGCGATGACGTCGAACCAGTCCAGCGCCCAGTTGAAGCGCTCGAACCGCGGCCAGGCGAAGCCCTCGTACGCCGTCGCGTAGTCCTCCCGGTGCTGCAGCAGGAAGTCCCGGGCGGCCCGGAACCTCTCCGTCGCACTGCCTGACGTCATATGTCCTCCTCATTGCGGACCTGTCACTGACATCGTGTAATCAGCGACCCAGATCTCACTACCCCCGTACGGGGCTGGTGTGCTCGCGGCAGGAGGACAATCGCGTGACCCGGACCCGGTGAAGGGGTGGAGATGCGGGCGGCACTGCTGCGGCTGCGCCGTGCGACCGGGATGCCGATCACGTTCGGTGGGCCGGCGGCGCGGCGCGGGCCTGCTGCCATAACCCGCTGCCGCCTGATTCGCGCGGCTGGTTGAATGGCACGACCGGAGGAGTGTCACGACCGGGGTGGACGAGCTGGGAGTTCTGGACATGGTGTCGACCGACCGTCTGCTCGCCTTCGCGGCCATATCCCTGCTGGTGATCGTGATCCCGGGGCCGAGCGTGCTCTTCGTGATCGGCCGGGCCCTCGCCCACGGTCGCCGTACGGCACTGGCGACGGCGTTCGGCAATCTCCTCGGCTCGTACGTCTTGGTGGTGGCCGTCGCCCTGGGCGTGGGCACGCTGGTGGAACGGTCGGCGGCGGTGTTCCTGGCGGTGAAGCTGGCGGGTGCGGCCTATCTGGTCCATCTGGGGGTGCAGGCGTTCCGGCACCGGAAGGACATGAAGGTCTCGGACATGGCGGCTCCTTCGGGCCGGCCGCGCGGCGATCTCCGTACCGTCGTGGACGGCGTCCTGGTGGGCGTCACCAACCCGAAGGGGATTGTCTTCTTCGCCGCGGTGCTGCCGCAGTTCGTGGACCACTCGGCGGGCCGTCTGCCCGCCCAGATGCTGGTGTTGGGCCTGGTCCCGATCTGCATCGGCATGGTCACGGACACCCTGTGGGGGCTGGGCGCGGCGGCCGCCCGCACCTGGTTCGCCCGCTCGGAGCGCCGGCTGTCGATGGTGGGCGGGGCAGGCGGCTGCGCGATGATCGGCCTCGGCGTGACGGTGGCGGCGACGGGCCGCGCGGACTGAGTCCCCGGGGGCCCACCGCAGGCACCGCGCCAGGGGCGCGTCACATCCCGGGCCCCCACCGCAGGTGTTCAGGAAGCTCGGCGTGAGCTCTCGGCGCGGCTTGGAGAGAGGGACTGAGGAGTATCGCCCGGCGGCGAAGAGAGGCTCGGCCACCTCAGTCCCAGAGGGAGACCGCCACGATCAGGGTGGCGACCGGGATCAGCAGCCACGGCTCTGCCAGGACCAGGAGCGCGGTGAAGACCAGGGCGAACCACGCCAGGGCCTTGGCCGCGCGCCGCTTGGCCTTGTTCTTCTTCTTGCCCTTCTGGTGAGGCGCGTCGGCGACAGGGGCCTCGAGGGTGTCGGTTGCGGTTGCGGTTGCGGGGTTCATCTCGATGTTCGTCATGACGCTCAGCTTCGTCGTGCCGGCACCGGTCTCGCGTCGGCGAACGATGCCTATCTAGGTGCAATACCGGTGACTTTGGTGTTTTCGGATCGTTGGGTGAGGTGTGCCAAGGCCCGGACAGGTGAAGTCGTCAGCAGGCGAGCGGTTGTCGGATCGGATTGCGGTCGGGGTGCTGACCCGCGCGTTTCCGCCGGAGTTGGTGGACGAGGTGATCGCGGAGTGCGGTCGGGCCGAGCAGCGGCACAGGCTGCTGCCGGCTCGGGTGGTGGTCTATTTCGTGCTGGCGATGTGTCTGTTCTCCGGTCAGGGATATGAAGAGGTCGGGCGGCTCCTCACCCATGGGCTGGAGCGGATGGGGCGGTGGAAAGGGCCGTGGCGGGTGCCGACCACCGCGGCAATCGGCCGGGCCCGTCTGCGGCTGGGCCCGGAGCCGCTCAGGGGCCTGTTCACCAGGGTGTGCCGTCCGGTAGCGACCGAGAACACGAGCGGGTCCTGGTACCGCCGGTGGCGGCTGGTCGCGGTGGACGGCACCACCTTCGACCTGCCCGACACCGAGGCCAACGCCGCCTTCTTCGGGCGCCCCGGCGTCAGCCGCGGGCAGGAGAAGAGCGCCTACCCACAGGCGAGGGTGGCCGCGCTGGTCGAGTGCGGCACCCACGCGGTCTTCGCGGCTGAGACCGGGCCGCTGGCCGTCCATGAAACGGTGCTGGCCCAGCGCCTGTTCAGCTCGCTGACGCCGGGGATGATGCTGCTGGCGGACCGGGGCTTTCACGGCTTCGACCTGTGGCGGGCCGCCGCAGCGACCGGCGCCGACCTGCTGTGGCGGGTCAAGAATGATGCTGTCCTGCCCATCCGGGCCTTGCTGGTGGACGGCTCCTACCTCTCGGAGATCGTCGCCGCCAGGGACAAGAACCGCCGCGCGGACCCGGTCAGGGTCCGCGTTATCGAGTACACCCTCGGCCGCGACGGCAGCGGCACGGTCTACCGGCTGATCACCACCGTCCTGGACCCACGGGCCGCGTCGGCCACATCGCTGGCCGCGCTGTACGCCCAGCGGTGGGAGATCGAGAGCACGCTGGACGAGATCAAGACCCACCAGGGCGGGCCCCGCCTCGTCCTGCGCTCCCAGCACCCTCGCGGGGTCGAGCAGGAGATCTTCGCCTTCCTGCTGGTGCACCACGCACTGCGGGACCTGATGCACCAGGCCGCACGGCAATCGGACCAGGATCCCGACCGGATGTCCTTCACCCGCACCCTGCGCATCATCCGCCGCCACGTCACCGACCAGGCGGCGTTTTCCCCCCTCCCGGCTGGCCCGCGCACTCACAGCGGCCCTGCGTGAGATCCGAGAACGCCCCCTGCCCCCACGCCGATTGCGCTCCAGCCCCCGCGTCATCAAACGCAAGATGTCCAACTGGAAACTCAAACGCACCGAGCACCGCAACCCGCCCCGGCAGGACACCCCCACAGTGACGCTGGTCGGACCGACCAAGACCAGACCGACCCGCCGAGAAAAAGCCTAAATCACCGGTATTGTATCTAGGTGGACGTCACCGACGCGTATGCCGTGCCGGAGGAGAGAACGTTGGTTCATGAACACTTTCCAGGATCGCGCGGAGATCGTGATGTGGGTACGGCGTGCGGACGGCCGTTGGTCGGCAAGGCCTGTGTGGGTGGTGGTGCTCGGCGGGGAGGCGTATGTCCGCTCGGCTTTCGGGCAGCGCAGCGCCTGGTACCGCCGGGTCCTGCAGCATGCGGACACGCAGGTGGAGTTGGCCGGGGTCCGCCTGTCCGTCACCCTCCGGCCGGTGGACGATCCCGAGCTCGTCCAGCGCGTTTCCGGTGCCTACCGGGCCAAGTACGGGTTGAACTGGCCCGGCCCCGTGGAGTCGATGAACGGGCACGAGGCCGCGGCCAGCACCATGCGGCTAACGAATGTCGGGGAGGTCACGCAGTTGCCTGCGTGAGGTGAGCCCGAGTTTGCGGAAGATGTTGCGCAGGTGCGCGTCGACCGTCCGGGGGCTGAGGAACAGCTTGGCCGCCACTTCCTTGGAGGTGGCGCCGTCGGCGACCAGGCGCGCGATGTGCACCTCCTGCATCGTCAACTGGTCCGAGGCCTGCGACGAGCGACTGCGGGCGTGCTCGCCCGTGGCGCGCAACTCGCCTGCTGCGCGCTCGGCGAACGCCTCCAGGCCGAGGTCGGACAGCGACTCGTGCGCCAGCCGCAGCTCCGAGCGGGCGTCGCGCCGTCGGCCCTGGCGGCGCAGCCACTCTCCGTACAGCAGATGCGCGCGGGCTCGGTAGACCACCAGTGCGCTGTCGTCGAGAAGGTCGATCGCCTCCTGATAGGCGGCCTCGTCCTCGGTCACCAGAGCCCGCGCACAGGCCTCGACGCCCAGCCCCCACGCCTGCCGGCCCGCCTGGGCGCGCTCCCGGAGGGACGCGAGGGCCGTGGCGGCGAGTTCGGTCTCGCCGCACCGTACGGCCGCCTCGACCAGCTCGGGCAGGGCAAGGCCTGCTGTGCCGACGGCGCCGTACTCGACCGCCTGCTTCGCCGCCTCCAGCGCGGCCGGGTAGTCGGCCAGGCCGTTGTTGAGGACGGCGGTCGCCCACTGCACGCTGAGGCTCATCCGGTGGTCCACCGACGCGAACAGCTCGACGGCCTCCTTGCGCCGCCCACGCAGCGCGGCCAGGTGGAGGCGCGGGTAGACCAGCGGTGCCGCGCGGGTGGCCTCGGCGATCGCCTCCTCCTCGGAGATCAGTTCCATCGCGGCGCCGAAGTCGCCCGCGTGGATGGTCGCGGTGGCCTGCATGGCCAGCCCGATGGGCAGCGCATGGAAGGAGCCGGACTCGCGGCCCGCCGCGACGGCGCGGGTGGCGATGCCGTACAGGGCGTCGAAGTTCCACAGCTCGACGGCGACCATGAAGCCCAGTGACGGCCGCCTGGTCCACACCTCGTCGTCGACATCACCGAGCACCGGCCGGAGGATTTCCCCCGCCGCCGCATGCCCGTCGCCGACCAGGCTGATCAGGCCGGTCAGGACCGCGTCCGCGCTGGAGGCCGGCTCGCCCGACGACGGGGCTTCCCTGGCGGCCTCCACCACGTGGTCGAGGCCGCCGATGAGGAGGCCCATCTCGACGGCGTCGAGATAGCGCTCCCGTGACCAGGGAGGATCGGTGGCCGCCAGCCGGGCGGCAGCACGCAGGAGGTACGCCGTGGGGCCTTCGTCGCCTCGACGGCGGACGAACGACAGCCGGCCGCGGAGCAGGTCGGCCCTGGCGGCCTGGCTCGGATCGTCGGTCGGGACGGTGCTGAGCAGGTCGGCCGCCGCGTCGAATGCGCCCACCGAGAGCTTGGCCCGGACCGCGGCGAGCGCCCGTTCGGCGCGTTGGTCCGGGCTGATCGTGAGCGCGGCCGAGCGTTCGAGGAAGGCCGCCGCCGCCGCGACACCGCCACGTTCCTCGGCACGGGTGGCGGAGGCTTCGAGCTCGGCGGCCACTTGCTCGTCCGGTCCGGCGCTGGCCTGGGCGCGATGCCAGGCTCGCCGGTCGGGGTCGGCGACCGGGTCGGTCACGGCGGCCAGCGCCTCGTGCGCCCTCCGCCGCTCCTCCGGCTCCGCGGCGTGGTAGGCGGCCGAGCGCGCGAGTGGATGGCTGAAGCGGATCCGGGTGCCGAACTCGACCAGCGGGACGGACTCCGCAGCGGCAGCCGTGTCGATGCCCAGCAGTTCGGCCGCACGCCACAGCAGGCCGGGGTCGCCGATCGGGTCGGCGGCGGCGACGGTCACCAGCAGCCGGGCCGGTGGCGGCAGGAGCTCCAGCCGGGAACTGAAGCTCTGCTCGATGACGCCGGGTACCGAGGCGGGCTGGTCGAAGCCGCCCGCCATCCCGGCGAGTCCGGCGGTCCTGGGAAGCTCCACCAGCGCAAGGGGGTTGCCGCGCGCCTCGGCCAGGATGCGGTCGCGCACCCGCTCGTCCAACGGGGCGCGGATCGCCGCGGCCAGCAGCGCTCGGGCATCCGCTTCGCCAAGACCATGAAGGGTATGGCTGGGCAACTCGTCCAGCTCGGGCAGGCGGCTCGGCTCGCGTACCGCGAACACCACCGCGATCGGCTCGGCCGAGACCCGCCGGGCCAGGAAGGCCAGCGCCTTGGCCGAAGCCTGGTCCAGCCACTGTGCGTCGTCGACGACACACAGGAGCGGGTGTTCCCGCACGGTCTCCGCCAGGAGGCCCAGCGAGGCCACGCCGACCAGGAACGGATCGGGTATGCCGGTGTCGAGGCCGAGAGCGATCTCCAATGCCTTGCGGTGCGGCGGAGGCAACGCCATCAGCCGGCTCGTCACGGGCGCGAGCAACTGGTGCAGCGCGGCGAACGGGAGCTCCATCTCGAACTCCGCGCCGGACGCCTGCATGACGAGGAACCCGGACGCGGCCTCGTCCAGATGCCGCAGCAGTGCGCTCTTGCCGATGCCCGGCTCACCGCGCAGGACCAGGGCGCCGCCCCGGCCCTCCCGAGCGGCCTCCAGCAGGGCGTCGAGCTGCCGTACCTCCGCCTGACGACCGATCAGCACATCTGTGTTTGTCTCGACCATGCTGGGAGCTTAGGCAATCGTGCGCCGCACGGAATCCGGGAACGACCTCAGTCGCCCAGGGTCGTATAGGCGATGACTACCGACGCGAGCGCCGGGCGCCCGCTGCGACCGTCGAGTCATGAGTCGCACCGCACCGCAACGGACCACCACCGGCTGGATACCGCTGGCGGTTCTGGCCACGGCCCAGTTCCTGGTCGTACTGAGCACCTCGATCGTGAACGTCGCCCTCCCCCGAATCCGAGCCGGGCTCGATCTGTCGGACACGGGCCAGTCGTGGACGGTCAACGCCTACGTGCTGGTCTTCGGCGCGCTGTTGCTGCCGGGCGGGCGCGCCGGCGACATGTACGGCCTTCGCCGCGTCTTTCTGCTCGGCATCGGCCTGTTCGCCCTCTCCTCCCTGGGCGCGGCCCTGGCTCCCACCTCAATTGTGCTGATCATCTGCAGGGCACTGCAGGGAACCGGCGCCGCGCTGCTGGCGCCCACAGCGCTGGCCCTGGTGCTGACCCTCTACCCCGCCGGGAAACGACGTGGCACCGCGCTCGGAGTGTGGGGCGCGGTCTCCGGTGCCGGCGGGGCGGCGGGCGTGCTGCTGAGCGGCGCGCTCACCAGCCTGTACGGCTGGCGGGCGGTGTTCGTCGTGATGGTGCCTTTGGCCCTGGCCGTCCTGGTGGCCACCTGGCTGCTGGTCGGGGCCGACCGGCCACGCGGCGGAAGTCTGGACGCGCCGGGCGCGGTGACAGTCACGGTGGGACTGGTCGCGCTCACCTACGGCCTGTCCGGCTTCTGGCCGCTCGCGGTGATCGGCCTGGCGCTGCTCGGCCTGTTCGTGGTGCTCCAGCGCCGCGCCGCCGACCCGCTGCTGCCGGGGCGCATGACAGTGGTGGCGGTGCCCAATGTGCTGATGGCACTGCTGGGTGCGGTCTGGCTCGGCCTGTTCTACTTCCTGCCCCTCTACCAGCAGCGCACCCTCGGCTACACGCCCCTGGAGGCCGGGCTGACCCAGCTTCCCCTCGCCTTCATGATCACCCTCGCCTCGTGGGTCACCGGCAGAGTCTCCGGCCGTTCCGTGCTCCCCGCGGGCCTGCTGATCCTCGCGGCGGGGCTGGCATGGCTGTCCCGGACTCCGGCTGACGGCAGCTTCCTGCTCGACCTGCTCGGCCCGACGCTCCTCATCGGCATCGGGCTGGGGGTGGCCTTCGTCCGGCTCACGGCGCTGTCCTCCGAGGGCGTCCCGGCTGCCGACAGCGGGCTGGCCGGCGGGCTGGTCAACGCCACCCGGCAGATCGGCGGAGCCATCGGCCTGTCCTTCCTGGTCCTGTTCCCCTCCTACGGCGGGGCCTTCCTGGCCTGCGCCGCCATCACCCTGCTCATCTCGGTTCTCTCCCTTCGAAAGGCATGAGTCATGACCCTGGCCAAGCCGTACATCAGCGGCCACTTCGCCCCCGTCACCGACGAGATCACCGCACGCGAGCTGACCGTACGCGGGACCCTGCCGCCCGAGCTGAACGGCCGTTACTTCCGCAACGGCCACAACCCCAAGCCGGGCATCACCCCCAGCCACTGGTTCCGCGGCGCGGGCATGATTCACGGCGTCCGCCTCACGGGCGGCCGGGCCGAGTGGTACCGCAACCGTTGGGTGAGGACCCCGTTCCTGGACGGTGTGCCGTTCACCGGGACCGAGCTCGAGGTCAGCGCCGCGGCCACCAACATCGTCTTCCACGGGGGCCGTTACCTGGCGCTGCAGGAGGCCAACCTGCCCTGGGAGGTCAGCGCCGACCTCGACACGATCGGCGTCCACGACTTCGGCGGCAAGCTCACCGGCGCGATGACCGCTCACCCCAAGGAGGATCCGGTCACCGGTGAGCTGCACTTCTTCGGCTACAGCCCCTTCCCGCCCTACCTGACCTACTACGTGGCCAACGCGGCCGGCGAGATCATCCGGTCGGAAGTCATCGACGGGTCCGGCCCGTCACTCATGCACGACTTCGCCATCACACGTGACCACGCCGTCTTCATCAACTCGCCCGTGGTCTTCGACCACGCCGAGCACTCCGGCATCCCCTACCGCTGGCACGACGACGTCCCGCTCCGCATCGGAGTGATGCCGCGCGCCGGCGGCAGGACCACCTGGTACGAGGTGGACGACCAGGCGGCGCTGCTGCACGTCGCGAACGCCTACACCGACGCGCAGGGCCGGATCGTCCTCGAAGCGCCGCGCTTCGACAGGTCCGCCTGGGAGAGTTCGTGGAAGTGGTGGGTCGGCGCTCCCGGCTTCGGCACCAGCCCCGACGCGGGCTCGACCTTCCACCGCTGGATCATGGACCCGGCCACCGGCAAGGCCACCACCGAGTCCCTCGACGACCTGGTCACCGAGTTCCCGTCGATCAACGACGCCCACACCGGCTCGGTCAACCGCTACAGCTACGCCATCGCCTTCCCCGGCGCGAGCCTGTCCGGCTACCACACCATCAAGTTCGACACACAGACCGGCGAGCAGAAGCTGCACGCGCACGGCGAGGACCGGATGCCCGGAGAGGCCGTCTTCGCCCCCGCCGAGGGCGGGACCTCCGAAGACGACGGCTACCTGCTCACCATCGTCAGCGACCTCAAGGCCGACGCCTCGGAGCTGCTCGTCCTGGACGCGAGCGACCTGAGCACCGTGGCCGCTGTCGAACTCCCCCGCAGGGTGCCCGCCGGCATCCACGGCCACTGGATCCCCGACTCCGAGCTGTCCGCCTGACCCTCCCCACTGCCCGGGCCGCCGCTGCCTCGCCACGGCGGCCCGGGCCCCGAAACCCGAGGAACTCCCATGACCTACCCCACGACCATCGACGAGAACGCCCCCATAGTCGTCGACCACACCATCCGGATCGCCGCTCCCGTCGAGCGGGTCTGGCAGCTGCACACCGAGATCGGCTCCTGGCCCGGCTGGCAGCTCGCCATCACCGAGGCCCGGCTCGACGGCCCCGTCGCCCCCGGCACCACTTTCCACTGGTCCACCGCGGGCCTGTCCATCGACTCCACCCTCTACGCCGTCGACGCCCCGCACCGCATCCTGTGGGGCGGTCCCGCGCACGGCATCACCGGCGTGCACGAGTGGACCTTCACCGCGGACGGCGACGGCGTCGTGGTGCGCACCCGGGAGTCCTGGGCGGGCGCCCCGGTCGAGGCCGACCGGGAGAACCTCACCGCCGCGCTGGACGAGTCGATCGGCGCCTGGCTCGCCGCCCTGAAGAAAGCGGCGGAGTAGTGGCCGAGCCACTCTTCCTCACCGATCTGGTGCTGGCCTTCGTGCTGGCGGTCACCGGCGGCCTGCTGGGCCGCCGGGTCGGCCGCCGCCAGGCACAGCCCGGATCTGCGCAGGGCGAGGAGCGGCAAAGACCGCTCGTCCTGTACGTCACCGCCGGGGTCGTCGCGGCCCGGCTGGCGGTCGCGGTGCTGCTGCTGGCGACCAGCGGGTGGCAGCTGGTCAGCCACCGCTTCCTGCTCGGCCTGCCCGTCGTGGTGCTGCCACTGGTGTGGGCGCTGCTGCGGCCCAGTGTCATCGCCGCGCACACCACTGCGATGGGTGCCTGGCTGTCGTTCTCCTTCCTGTACGTCCCGCCCGGTCCGCAGGATCTGCCGATCGCCGTCGGGGCGTCGGCGCTCGTCCTGGCCACGACGATCGGGATCTCCATCGTGCTCGGCGACCGGCGGGCCCGCGGCGGCCGGCTCGCCCGGCTGCCCTGGCTCTCCGGCATCGCCTCGGTGGTCACCGCGGCAGCGCTGGGCAGCTTGTTCCTGGTCAGCGAGTCCGAGTCCATGGACTGGGGCGGCGGCCCGGAGCGCACCGGGCACTCCGTGCACGCCATGGGCCATCGGCACGGCGCCGAGGCTCCTGCCATGCGCTCCGTGGACGAGCTGACCGGCCCGCGCGCGGGCACCCCCGACGCCCGCTTCACCCTGACCGCCGCGCACAGCACCGTACGGCTGTCCTCGGGCAAGCAGATCGACGCGCTCACCTTCAACGGCGCGAGCCCCGGCCCCGAACTGCGGGTCAAGCAAGGCCGGCTGGTGGAGGTCACCCTGGTCAACAAGGATGTGGCCGAGGGCGTCACCCTGCACTGGCACGGCGTGGACGTGCCCAACGCGGAGGACGGGGTGCCGGGCATCACCCAGAACCCGGTCCGTCCGGGAGAGCGGCACGTCTACCGCTTCGTGCCCGACCGCACCGGCACGTACTGGTACCACACGCACCGGGACTCCGACCGCACCGTGGAGCGCGGCCTGTTCGGCGCGCTGATCGTCGAGGACGGCCAGCAGGGCGTGCAGCGATCCGTGTTCACGCATCTGTGGCTGGGCGGCAAGGACCGGATCGGGGCCTTCGGCACAGCCGACACTGCCGAACGCCGCGCGATACCGGCCGGCAGCCCGGTGGTGCTGCGACTGATCAACAGCTCCAAGGAGCCGCACCGGATCCTGCTCGGCGGCACCTCGTTCCGGGTCACCGCCCACGACGGCAACCCGATCGGCGAACCGGGAGAACTTCAGCCCGGTACGGACCTGTTCCTCGCCGCAGGCGGCCGTTACGACGTGGCCTTCACCATGCCGGACGGCGCGGTGACGCTGCGGCTGGACACCTCCGAGATCCCCAACGAGGCGGGCCTCGCCTTCAGCCCCGACGGGCGCGCCGCCCCCGCCGAACTGGGGCCGGGCAAGCTCTTCGACCGCCTGTCGTACGGGAAGCAGACCGGCCCGAAGCCGGAAGGCGGCGCGTACCAGCGCGACTTCAACCTCGTACTGGACAACGGCTTCGGCTTCACCGGCGGCTCGTTCACGTACGCCGACACGATCAACGGCCGCCTCTCACCGGCCGTGCCGACCCTGATGGTCCACCAGGGCGACCGGGTACGGATACGTATCACCGCCCGCGGAATCATCGACCACCCGATGCATCTGCACGGCCACCGGGTGCGGGTGATCTCGCGCAACGGCGAGGCGGTCTCGGGCAGCACATGGTGGACCGACACGCTGAACGTCGCTCCGGGCGAGAGCTACGAGCTCGACTTCACCGCCGACAACCCCGGCGTGTGGATGGACCACTGCCACAACTTCGAACACGCCGAGAGCGGGATGATCACGCACCTGGCCTACGACGACGTCACCACGCCGTACCACGGCCCGGCGCACTGAGGGGGATACACCAGGCAGATGGCCACTCCGCCCGGACGGGACCGGTCCTCGTCGGCACACCCGAGTTCAAGGCAGCGGCGCGCCTGCGCGATGATCGGCCTCGGCGTGACGGTGGCGGCGACGGGCCGCCCGGACTGAGTCCCCGCGGCCCACCACAGGCACCGCGCCAGGGGCGCGTCAAATCCCGGGCCCCCACCGTCAGCGGCACGTCATGAGTCCGCTGCCCCGCCTCCGTACGGGCATAGCTTCGAGCGGTCAGGAAAACGTTTGACTCCCCCTGCGGAGGACATCATGCAGACCCTCACCCGCGAGGACGCGGACCCCGACGAACGACGCCCGGCAGGGCCGCTGTATGTGCCGGTTCGGCTCGGCTCTGCCGGAGGACAACAGGTGCGCTTCATGCGCACACCGCTCGGCGTACGCACTGCCATCGGCTTCACCAGCCGGGAGCGGCTCACGGCCGCGCTCGGAGAACGGCAGCCCTGGATCAGGCTCGCGGAGTCCGCGCTGCGTTCGCTCGCCGAACCGCTCGGGGTGACCACCGTGACGGTGGACCCTCAGCTCACCGCCCCCGCCCCCGCCGCGGCACCGGCCGCTGTGCCCGTGCCGCCGCCGTGCGCGCGCCGTTCCTGGTCCGCGGTGACCGCGAAACACGCCTTTCTCGACCGATGCCCGGAGGTGTACTGATGACCGCAGTGCCTGTGGTGCCCCTCCCGCCCCCGGCGATACCCGAACTCGCCACGCCCTCGGTGTGGCCCGCCTCCGCCGTCTCCGCGCCCGGTGGCGACGTCACCGTCGGCGGTGTCTCGCTCACCGAGCTCGCCGAGCGGTACGGCACACCTGCCTATGTCCTCGACGAGGACGAGGTACGGTCCCGGGCGCGGGCCTGGCGGCGCGCCCTGCCCGATGCCGAAGTGGTCTACGCGGGCAAGGCGTTCCTGTCCCGGGCCGTCGTCGACTGGATGGAGGAGGAGGGCCTCGGCCTCGACGTCTGCTCCGCGGGCGAGCTGGAGCTCGCCGCGACCCGCGGCTTCCCCGCCGAGCGGATCGTGATGCACGGCAACGCCAAATCGCCGGAGGATCTGCGTACCGCGCTGCGGCTCGGCGTCGGCCGGATCGTCATCGACTCGGACTGCGAGATCGCCCGGCTGGCGGCCCACGTGCCGGGGCCCGACGCCCAGCCGGTGATGGTCCGCGTCCTGCCCGGCATCGAGGCGGGCGGCCACAAGAAGATCAGGACGGGCGCGGAGGGCCAGAAGTTCGGCCTCTCCATCGCGGGCGGCGACGCCGAGGACGCCGTGGCGCGCGTCCTTGGCCAGCCCCGCCTCGAACTGATTGGCCTGCACAGCCACTTGGGCTCGCAGATCGCCTCCCCGGAGCCGTACGCACAGAGCGTGCGGCGCGTCATCGCCTTCATGGCGCGGATCCGCGACCGCTACGGGATCACCCTGCCCGAGCTCGACCTGGGCGGCGGCTTCGCCGTGGCGTATCTGCCCGGTGATCCCGCGCCCGCCCCGGCGGCGTACGGGCGCCGGATATCCGACGAACTGGTGAGCTCCTGCGCGGAGTTCGGCTTCCCGATGCCGCGGCTGACCGTGGAGCCGGGCCGCTCGGTCATGGCTCCGGCCGGGATCGCCCTCTACCGGGTGCTCTCGGTCAAGCGGAGCGGCAGCGAGGTCTTCGTCGCCGTCGACGGCGGGATGAGCGACAACCCGCGGCCCGCGCTCTACGGGGCCCGCTACACCGTCCGTATGGTGGGCCGCGCCTCGTCCGCTCCGATGCGTGCGACGACAGTGGCCGGCCGGCACTGCGAGGCGGGCGATGTGCTCGCGGAGGCGGTGGAGCTGCCGGAGGACGTACGGCCCGGGGACATCCTGGCCGTGCCCGCGTCCGGCGCGTACCAGGTGTCGATGGCGTCGGGCTACAACATGACCGGCCGTCCGCCGGTGGTGGCGGTGTCGCGGGGGCGGTCGCGGCTGCTGGTGCGGCGCGAGACCTTCGACGACCACCGCAGACGGGATGTCGGCCTGTAGCGGGCGGAGGCCTTGCCCGGCCTACGCGTTGAAGGCCCCGAAGACGATGTCGTGCGCGGGGGCCGAGGACATGACGGTGAGCATCCGCTCCCCCTCCTCGGCCACCGCGTCGCGCTGCGCGCGGGTCAGCTTCCCGAAGGCCTGCACGGTCAGGTCCGCGCGCTCCTCGGTCTCGGTGAGCCGCCAGATGCCTCCCACGTATCCGTCGACAAGGAAGACGCAGTAGGGCTGATTGCCCCTCCAGGTACTCGGCTTGTGCTCGTCGGCCACGAGCCGGCTGCGGTCGGCGTGCGAGAGCAGCAGATTGTCGAACTCGGGCAGGAAGCGGGGCGGGGCCGGGGTGTCGGCGTCGGGGCGGGAGGCGTCGGGCAGGTCGAAGAGCTCCACACCGTTCTCGTCCTGGAAGGCAACGAGCTGCGGCCGCAGCCGCTCGAAGACCTCCCGCATCCGGGTCAGTCCGCACCATGTCTGCATGTCCTTGACCGAGGCGGGCCCGAAGGCGGCGAGGTAGCGGAGCACGGTCGCGTCGGGCGCGGGCACCGGCTCGGACTGCCTGCCGAACCAGTGCTCGGCGGTGGTGAGCGTGACCTGGCCGCTGCGGCCCCACATTCCGCGTGGGGTGACCTGTACGAGCGGCAGCAGACAGCGGGCGGCGACGGAGAGGGCGAACGGATCGCCGTCCGGCCACTCCTTCAGCAATGCCTCGCGCAGCTCCTTCATGGTCCGCGGCTGCTCCTCGACCAGTTCGCGGGTCAGCGCCGCGAGCCGGGTGAGGTCGACCCCGGCGAGACCCTTGCGGAACTGGTGGAGCTCCCTGTCGCGCGCGCCCTGGACCAGCGGCCGCAGACTGAGGCAGTCGTCGGCGGTGTGCGTATGAATGGTGGAGCGCATGGTGACCAGGCGGGCGACCTCGCGGGAGGCCATCAGCGTGGAGAGTTCTTCGGGGTCGAAGCCGTCCAGCCGGGCGGCGAGCGCGAAGTAGGGCGGTTTCACGTTCTGCGCCTGGAGGCCGACGAGGTGCTCGACTGCACCCTTGACGGACATCGCGGACCGGGGGGCACGGCGCAGCAGGAGCTGCCGGTCCAGGGTGGCGCGGTTCAGGGCGCGGTTGCCGAGCACGGGGTTCGTCTTCTTGAAGGCCATGTTGCACACGCTACCCAGGCTTGCGGACAGTTTCTGTCCGCAAGCCTGAGCGGCTGGGTCCCGCCCGGCCCTCGCCCGCCGTGCCGGAGCAATTCGGCCCGGATATCCTGCTCCGAAGCCGTACGGACATGCCCGAGGCGGGAGGAGGTGAGATCCGCGATGCCGCTGTCTCCGAGGAGGCACCACTGGCGCCGCCGCGCCCTGCCCCCGGCGACCTCGCCGCCGAACACTCCCGCCAGGGCTGCCGAGCCGGCCGCCCCCTCCCCCGTGAGCAACGACCCGGCCAGCGTCGTCCAGGCCGCGCTCTACCGCGAAGGCCGCCGCGTCTCGACGCCGGACTCGCTCGCGGAGACCTTCCGCCAGCTGCGCGAGTACCCGGACGGGATGGCATGGATCGGGCTGCACCGCCCCTCCGAGGCCGAAGTCCTCTCACTCGCCGCGGAGTTCGACCTTCATGAGCTTGCGGTCGAGGACGCTCTGGAGGCACACCAGCGCCCGAAGCTGGAGCGGTACGGCGACACGCTGTTCGTGGTGCTGCGGGCCGCCCGCTACCTCGACGCCCAGGAGGAGGTCGACTTCGGCGAGCTGCACGTCTTCGTCGGCAAGGACTTCCTGATCACGGTCCGCCACGGCGCGGCCCCCGACCTGTCCGCCGTACGCCGCCGGATGGAGGAGACCCCCGAACTTCTGGCGCTCGGACCCGAGGCGGCGCTGTACGCGATCCTGGACGCCGTCGTCGACGGTTACGCCCCGGTCGTGGCGGGCGTGCAGAACGACATCGACGAGATCGAGACCGAGGTGTTCGGCGGGGATCCGGCGGTGTCGCGCCGCATCTACGAACTCTCCCGCGAAATGGTCGAGTTCCAGCGCGCGACCCGCCCCCTGGTCGGCATGCTGCACGGCCTGATCTCGGGCTTCGCCAAGTACGGCACGGACGAGGAGCTCCAGCGCTATCTGCGCGACGTGGCGGACCATGTCACGCACACCAGCGAGCGCGTGGACGGCTTCCGCCAGGCACTGGCGGACATCCTGACGGTGAACGCGACGCTGGTGACACAGCAGCAGAACGCGGAGATGCGGGCGCTGGCGGAGGCGGGCTTCGAGCAGAACGAGGAGATCAAGAAGATCTCCTCGTGGGCGGCCATTCTGTTTGCACCCACACTCGTGGGAACGATTTACGGCATGAACTTCGAGACGATGCCGGAGCTGAAGTGGGCGGCGGGGTATCCGTTCGCAATCCTGCTGATGGCGGTAGTTTGCGTCAGTTTGTACTTCATCTTCAAGCGCCGAGACTGGCTTTAGGCCGCCACCCCCAGCCCTCGCCAACGCCTTTGAATTTGCGATCGCACGCATCTTGCCACGAAGCAGTCGCCGCCTGGACCCAGGCGCTGGTCCTCATGGGGGGCATGACATCCGACCGCACCCGCAAGGCGGTCTCCTCGATCCGCTCCACCCTCGCGGTCTACCAGCGCCGCCGCGTCCCCGGCGCCGCCGATCTCGCCCGCCGCGCCCGCGAGGCCCGTGCCTAACATGCCCAACAACCCGCCCGACGAAGGGAACCCCGTGGCTCAGCACACCGACGACCGCTCCCCAGCCCTCAAGCCGGCGCTCGAATCGATGACCCTGCTGGTCGCGGCCGTCATCGTCCACGACAAGGCCACCAACCGCGTCGTCCTCCTCCAGCGCAGCGAGAACGCCAAGTTCGCCCAGGGCCTGTGGGACCTCCCCGTCGGCAAGAGCGAGCCGGGTGAACCCATCACCGAAACCGCAGTCCGTGAGCTCTACGAGGAAACGGGCCTCACGGTGAAGCCGGAGTCCCTCAAAGTCGCCCACATCATCCACGGCGCATGGGGCGTCGAAGCCCCCAACGGCTTCCTCACGGTCGTCTTCGCCGCCCACGAATGGACCGGCGAAGCCGAAAACCGCGAACCCCGCAAGCACTCCCAAGTCCGCTGGATCGACGCCAACGCCATCCCCAAGGAGTTCGTGGACACCACCGCCAGCGCCCTCCACCGCTACCTCACCGAAGGCCCCCAGGTCTCTCTCGACGGCTGGTTCTGACACGGCAGTTCCGGTCAAGCCTCAAGGATCAGCTGCCTCAGCCAATCCCGGGTGGAATCGTCACGGGCGTGCTTCTTGCATATGAGGTCCGATGCAGCAGACCTTGCCTCCGGTTGCCGCCCGCACCGGTTGCCATTGCTTGCCTTGGGCCCTTCCGAGTTGGTGGAGTTGATGTGCTCCGGAGCCAATGGAGTTGGGGCTGCCGTCCATGCGCGCCAGACGTAGGCCGCCCGGCAGTACCTCGAAGCGCTCGCCGACCCTCGGCCCGAAGCGGACGTCGACCGCATCCGGGACCTCATCGAGGCACTGCTCCCCACCGGTCGCTGCTCGCTCCAGCAGATCGCCCACAGCCTGGGAGTCGACCGCAAGACCGTGCACCGCCACCTCGCCCGATCCGGCGAGACGTTCTCCTCGGTGCTCAACCACACCCGCGTCCAGCTCGCCCGGCAGTACCTCGGCAACCAGAACCGCCCGCTCACCCAGATCGCGGAACTGCTCGGCTTCTCCGCCCTCAGCACCTTCTCACGCTGGTTCCGGGACGAGTTCGGCTCCAGCCCCACAGCGTGGCGCACGGCCCACCTCGGCACCCACAAGCACCCCGAAGCGACACAGCCGTGACTCGCGGCCGGTAGTCGATCTCCGTGAACACATCCACGAGATCACCTCCCGGCCCGCGATCACCAGTACCCAGACGGAGCCGCGATGAGCACCCAGCCCACGAACGAGCCCTCGGTCACCGACCGGCACCTGCTCTCCACTCAGGCGTACGGCACCGGCCGGCACCTGGCCGCCCGCCAGTCCCTCTACCAGTGGCAGACCCCGCGGCACGACCTGCCCGGCCTCGTCGTGGAAGAGCTGGACGGCGTACGCGGCGCGGTCGCGGACGTGGGCTGCGGCAACGGGAAGTTCGTGCAGCGGATACGCACCCAACGGCCGGACTTGGCCGTCCTCCCCATGGACGTCTCCCCCGGCATCCTGGCAGGCATCGCCGGCGCTGTGGCTGCGGACGTCCAGCAACTCCCCATGGCGGACGAGGCCCTGGGCGCGGTCCTTGCCATGCACATGCTGTACCACGTGGAGGACCAGGCACGCGCCGTCCGAGAGCTGGGCCGAGTACTGGCCAAGGGCGGCATCGCCATCGCGTCCACCAACAGCCGCACCGACAAACGCGAACTGGAAGACCTCTGGCGACGAGCCGCCGGCGACGTCCTCGGCATCCCCGAGGGCCCCGCACGCGTCCAACTCTCCGCCCGTTTCACCCTGGAGGACGCCCCCGTAGTCCTTGGCGCCGTCTTCGAGGACGTACGGACGATCCCCCTCCCGGGAGTGATCGAAGTGACCGACCCCCGGCCCGTGGTCGCCCATCTGGCCTCGTACGAGGCATGGGCCGACCAGATGGGCGTCCCCTTCAAGGAGACGATCGAGCGCGCCCGAGAACGAGTGGAAGAGACCCTCCAGGCGGAAGGCGCTTTCCGCGTCACCTGCCTCGGAGGCATCCTCGTCTGCCGGTGAGCAGCACATAGCCCCGTGCCCCGGACACAGGCGTGCCACAGGGGGTCCTCCGGCCAGTCCTGCGCCGGCCCAATGCCTCACCGGGCACCTTGTCGAAGGGCCCCACCGTCTGCGGTGGAGCCCTTCGACGTTCTCCGTGTCAGCCGGCGGCCTGCCCGTCCGCTGCCGCCGTGACGGGTTCTTCCGGTGCCGACGGCAGCCCACGTAGTCGGCTCACCGGGGACAGGACGAGCGCGATCAGCACGGCGGCGGATCCGATCGCCGCCACGGTCAATGCTCCCCGGGCGCCGATCCGGCCGGACAGCAGGCCCGCGAACAGGCCGCCGAGTGCGCCGCCGCCGAACAGCAGGGTGCGGAAGACCGCCGTCATCCGGCCCATCATCGACTGCGGGGTACTGGCCTGGCGCAGGCTGACGATGATGACGCCGGCGACGCCGAGTCCGAGGTAGGTGGTGAAGAAGGAGAGGACGAACATCCCCACCATCACCGGCCGGGGGCCGGCGGCCAGGACGATCAGCGTCGGGCCGATGAGGAGGGCCGACTGGGCAACCAGGTAGACAAGGCCGAGCCTGAAGCGCCGGATGACCTTGCGGGAGACCGCCGCGCCGATCAGACCGCCCACGGAGGCAGTGGCGAAGATGCCGCCGAGGGTCGTCGAGTCCAGGTGCAGCTCGCGTGTTCCGTAGAGCAGGAACATCGTCCATACGGTGATCATGGAGAAGTTGCAGCAGAACCCGATCAGGGCCAGCGACCGCAGAACCGGGTTCTTCAGCACCCATCGCAAGCCGTCCCGGAGTTCGGTCGGCAGGTGCCGCCGTGCGGCCGGCGGTTCGGGACGGGGCTCGGGCGTGCGGATGAGCAGCAGCGAGACCAGGGACACCAGATAGGAGAAGGCGTCGACGATCAGCGCCACGGGCGCGGTCAGGGCACCGACCAGCACGCCCGCGAGGCCGGGCCCTGCCACATCGGCCGCCGACGAGCTCATCCCCATCTTGGCGCCGGCTTCGACATAGTGCTTGGGGTCACGTACGAGCGTGGGTACGTACGACATCCAGCTCACGTCGAACAGCACCGAGGCGACGCCGACGGCGCAGGCGATGACCAGCAGCGAGCCCATGCTGAGCACGTCCGTCCAGTACAGGACGGGGACGAGGGCCAGCAGGATCATCCGCACGAGGTTGGCGCCGAGCATGATCCGCTGCCGTCGGGCCCGGTCCACCCACACCCCGAAGACCAGGGCAAGGCCGAGATACGGAACGAGCTGCAGGAACCGTAGGAAACCGACCTGCTCGTCGGTGGCGTTGAAGGCGACGATGGCGGTCAGCGGCAGGGCGAGGTTCGTGACCTGGGTGCCGAGGAGCGAGAGCGTCTCGCCGAGCCAGAACTTGAGGAAGTCGCCGTTGCGCCAGAGGCTCTCCTTGCTCTCCTTGGACTCCCTGTACGGCTCCTCGGTGCGTGTCTGCGTGGCGGTCATCGCCGTCCCTGGCCGGCGAGGTCCGCGACCGCGTCCGCCACGTGGTCCACTTCCTCCTCGGTGTTGTAGTAGTGCGGCGACAGGCGCAGGCACCAGTCGACGTCCTTGTCCCCGAAGTCGAACTGTGCGAACTCACGGAAGCTGAGCGCCGAGTTGATGCCGCGGGCGTCCATGGCCGCCTTGAACGGCTGCGGCTGCCAGCCCGCTACGCCGAACGTGACGAGCGCGGCAAGACGCGGGCCGCGGTCGAGCACGCTCACCCCCGGGATCGGTGCGAGCCGGTCGCGGAGCCGGGCCGCGAGCGCCGGGGTCCGCTGCTCGATTGCCTCGACACCGACCTTGCGGGCATAGCGCGTCGCGGCGGCGCTGCCGAGCACCGTGGCGTACGGGAACTCCCACTCCTCGAACCGGGCCGCCGTCCCTACGGGCTCGTAGCCGCCCGGCTCGGTCCAGCGGGCGCCGTGCATGTCGATGAACAGCGGTTCGTAGCCGGCGCGTAGGACGCGATCGGATACGTACAGGAATCCGGAGCCGCGCGGGCCGCGGAGGAACTTGCGGCAGGTGGCGGTGAGGAGGTCGCAGCCGATCTCCTCCACGTCGATGACGAACTGGCCCACCGACTGGCAGGCGTCGACCAGGTAGAGCAGGTCCAGCTCCCGGCAGTGCCGGCCGATTTCGGCGACGGGCGAGACGAGGCCCGAGTTGGTGGGGACATGGGTGGCGGACACCAGGCGGGGGCGGTGGGTCCGCATCAGCGCGGCCATCGCCTCGACATCGACCCCGCCCTCCGGGGTGTTGGGCGCGTGGACGATGCGTACGCCGAATCGCTTGCGCAGGGAGAGGAAGGCGATCTGGTTGGAGACGAAGTCGTCGCGGGTGGTGAGGATGACGTCGTCGGTCTCGAACGGGATCGAGGACAGGGCGTTGGCGTAGGCGTGGGTGGCGCTGCCTGCGAAGGCGATGTTGTCGGGCGTGGTGTGGATGAGGGCGGCGATCTCCGTGTAGAACTCGCGGACTTCGGCGGCTCGGGCGGCCGACGCCTCGTAACCGCCCATCCGGGCTTCGAGGTTCAGATGGCCGATCATCGCGTCCGTCACGGGCGCCGCCAGCAGTCCGCAGCCCGCGTTGTTGAAGTGGATGACCTGGCGGCACCCCGGGGTGTCGGCCCGCAGAGCGGCGACGTCCAGCTGAAGTGCTTCCCGACCAGAACCAATAGCGCTACTGTTGTCTCTCATGAATGACGGTAGCACTTCTGTCGAGTTGGCCGACAGTCTCCGTGCGCTGGTCTCCCGGCTGTCGCCCGGCGACCGGCTGCCGAGCAGCCGGGAGCTGATCAAGGAATACCGGGTCGGCCCGGCGACAGTGGCGCGGGCCATCGCCGCATTGGCTGCCGAGGGCGCGGTGGTGACCCGTCCGGGCAGTGGGACGTTCGCGGTGCAGCTGGGCCGGCTCCGCGACGCAGTCGGCGACAGCGGCACGGATACTGACTGGCAGACGGTCGCCCTCACCGACCGCGCCGTCGACACCCACCTGATCGCCGACCCGCTCGGCCCGCCACCGGCCGGGACGATCACGATGGACGGCGGCTACGTGCACCGCTCGCTCCAGCCCACCCGGGCCCTGAGCGCGGCGCTCGCGCGGGCGGGACGCCGTCCGGACGCCTGGGACCGCGCCCCGGCCGGCGGCCTGATGGCGCTGCGCACCGTGTTCGCCCGCATCGTCGGCGGCAGCGTGGCACCGGAGGACGTGCTGGTCACCGCCGGCGGGCAGAGCGCCCTGTCGATCGCGTTCCGGGCCATCGCCGGGCCCGGCAGCCCGGTTCTGGTGGAGTCCCCCACCTACCCCCGGGCCCTGGCCGCAGCCCGCGCCGCGGGGCTGCGGCCCGTTCCGGTACCGCTCGACGCCGACGGCCTGCGGCCCGACATGCTGGCCGACGCGTTCGCGATGACCGGCGCGCGACTGCTGTACTGCCAGCCGACCTTCCAGAACCCGACCGGCACCGTACTCACGCCCGAACGGCGCCGCCAGATCCTCGATGTGGCACGCGCCTCGGGCGCGTTCGTGCTCGAGGACGACTTCGCGCGGCACCTGGGACACGGCGGGGCCGTGCCGCGGCCGCTGGTCGCCGACGACCGCGACGGCACGGTCGTCCACGTCACCTCACTCACCAAGCCCGCCGCACCGAGCCTGCGGATCGGGGCGCTGGTGGCCCGCGGACCGGTCATGGAGCGCATGCGGGCGGTGCGCCTGGTCGACGACTTCTTCGTCACGCGCCCGCTCCAGGAGGCCGCGCTGGAAGTGCTCAGCTCCCCGTCCTGGGACCGGCACGTCCGCTCTCTCGGTACGGCGCTGCGGGAGCGGTGCGCCGTGCTGGCCGCCGCGGTCACCCAGGAGATCCCCGGTGCGACCTTGGCCGGATTGCCTACGGGCGGACTGTACCTGTGGGTTCGCCTGCCATCAGGCGTGGACGACACCGTCCTCGCCGGCGCCGCCCGGCAACGCGGCGTCGCCGTCAGCGCAGGCAGTCGGTACTTCGCCACCGAGCCACCGGCGGCTCACCTGCGCATCGGTTTCGCCGCGACCGCCGACCACGCCGAGCTGACCGAGGGTGTACGTCGGCTGGGAGCCACGCTTACCGACCTTGGCCCGAAGGACGGGTGAGGCGCACAACGGTCAGTCCCCCGCGGAGCAGCCGATGCATTCCGTCGCGATGACACGCGGCCAGTCATTCCGCGGGAACGGTCTTGTCGCGGGTCGGGCCGACCGCGCACTCCGCCGGCCCGATCGATGTCGTCACACTGCCACTTCGACACTTGTTGCACATGATGTGCAGAAACGAAAGGGTTGCAGAAATGTCCTTGAGAGGTCAGAGTTACTGTGCGCACCGCCGGTGGGGGGAGCCCTGCACGAGGCGGAGCGCAACAGGGGACGCTCGAGGGAACAACTGCCGCACACCTTCGAGAGCGAGAAGACCGGCGGGGTCATGACCGTGGTGAGCGTCGCGCCACAAATGACCGGCACCCTCCGGGATCAAAACGTGCGGGGCGGCTCCGTCTTTGCTGGTCTGCGCCGCCCCGCACCTCCAGGGGTCACGGTCTGTCCCTACATCGTTCCTGTGACGACCTCGATGTAGGCGTGGGCGACGTCGCTTGCCGGCGTGCCTCCCCCGTCGCTCCTACCAAGCTTTTCGAGCGTCTCCTTCACCCACCCTGGGCTGACGACGTTCACTCTCAGCCCACGAGGCATCTCGATGGCCGCCGCCCGGACGAATGCCTCCAGTCCGGCATTCACAAGAGCGCCGAACGAGCCGCCTGGCGTGGGCTGCTGAAAGATGCCGCTGGTGAGTGTGATGGACCCGCCGTCCCGCACGTGGTCCAGCGCCCGGCGTAGCAGCTCTACCTGCCCCAGCAGCTTGCCTTTCAGGCCGAGAGTGAACTCGTCGCCGGAAGGGGAGTTGAGTGGAGTCAGCTGACCGCTGGCCGCGCAGCAGATGACCGCGTCCACCTTGCCGACGGTGTCGAAGAGGGCGTCGATGGAGGTCGGTGTCTCCAGATCGACCCGTGTACTGCCGTTGCGTGAGGCCCGTATCACCTCATGCTCGGTCTCCAGCGCGTCTGCGACCGCACGGCCGATGATGCCGGTCGCTCCGACGACAATAATCTTCATGCTGTGTTCCTCCGTCATCGGGCGAGGCGGGCCGGAAGGGATGCCAGCGGGAAGTTGGCCCAGATGTAGTTGTCCATCCGGTGCTGATCGCCGCTCAGGTTGACGACGTGATCGACCTGGCCGGCGGCATCAAAGTGCCACACCAGCGCCCACATCGTGTCGACGTGGCCCACGCCCTGGGTCGTCCAGCCGCGGTGGATGTCGACGACATAGGTGTCGTTGCTGCCGAGAAACACAGGTTCGGCCCGGAAGCCCGCCTTGCCGAGCTGGTCGAAGAAGCTGACCACCTCGGCGAGTCCGTGCTTGGTGCCCGACAGCGGGTGGTGGCCCGGGATGTTCCATTCGATGTCCGGAGCCAGGACCGCGCTCATCCCTTTGACGTCGTTGGCGGCGTAGGCAGAGAAGAAGTGGTTGATGACCTCGACCTTGGGGTCGGGCACGGCTTCACTCGTGGTCACGTGCACTCCCTGATGGGTTCGGTACCGGGCTGTCCCGGTCTCGTGATCAACGATGTCGCCGGCCGCCGTAGTCGTCCAATACCTGCTTCCATAACCTGGCGGCATGGATATCGACACCCGTCTGCTGCGGTACTTCGCCGCGGTGGTCGAGGAAGGCAACCTCACGCGGGCCGCGGAGCGGCTCTACATCTCGCAGCCTGCGCTGACGAAGCAGATCCGGCAGCTGGAAGCCCAGCTGGGGGTGGGCCTGTTCGTCCGTTCCCGCGCCGGGATGGCCCCCACCGAGGCCGGTGAGGCTCTGGCCGCCCACGCAGGCACCGTGCTGACCGCTTGGGAGTGTGCGCTGCGTGTCACCCGGGGCGCAACGACCCGGGCCGCACGCACGCTACGGGTCGGCTTCGTGGCCAGCGCCGCCAATGAGCGCACCCAGCTGATCACCGCCGACTTCGCCCGGCGGCGGCCCGGCTGGCGGGTCCAGATGCGGCAGACCGAATGGACCGACCCCACCGCCGGGCTGGCCACCGGCGAGGTCGACGTGGCGCTGCTGCGTCTGCCGGTGCCCGCTCAGAGCGACTTCGACGTCGAGGTTCTGCTGACCGAGCCACGCTGGATTGCCCTGCCCGCGGGGCATCGCCTCGCTGGGGAGGACCGGATCCGGTTCCAGGATCTGTATGACGAACAGTTCGTGGCGACTCCCGCCGAGTCGGGGGCGTGGCGCGACTACTGGCTCGCGGTCGATGAGCGCGAGGGGCACCCAGTACGTATCGGCGCGGTCGCGCACCACCCCGATGAATGGCTCAACGCGATCGCTCACGGCCAGGGCATCAGCCTCACCCCCGAGGCAACTGCCCGCTTCTACCAGCGACCGGACGTCGTCTACCGGCCCGTTACCGGCGTCAGTCCCAGCCGGATCGGTGTCGCCTGGCCCCGCACCCAAGTGGTTGACGACGCCGTCGACGCCTTCGTCCTCAGCTGCCGTGCCGTATGCAGCGACGTCGACGTATGACACCGACCCGGTGCTCGTGCCCGAGCTGCGCAGGGACGACAGGTCGTGGCTGGAAGCCGCAGCGCACGAGCTGGTGCGTGCGAACACACGCCCCGGCACTCTCCTGCACAGTACTGAAGCCGCAGAGGCCGAGGGCGGACCCCGCGAGGTGCTCGGGCCGGCCGCCGGCGGAGGCCGGCGGCCCCCAGCGACGTCACATGTCGCGGACGGCGGGGAGGGCATCCGCCGCGATGCGGTGCAGAGCCTCGGGGTCGGCGGTGTAGATGCCTTCCTCGCGGGGCGCGTGGAGCACGAGGTGGGAGATGCCGGCCTTTGCGTAGCGCTCGGCCATCTTCAGGAAATCGTCCGGCGTGGAGAGGAAGTCGCCCGCCGGGTCGGTGACGACGAACATGCGATCCAGCTCGTCGAAGTCGCGGCCCGAACGGTCACATGCCTCGCGCAGGGCGATGACCTGCGCGGCGACCGCCTCCAGACACTCCTCCGGTGTGAATCCCCGGGCCCAGTCGGTGGGCCCGGTGGTCACCCATGCCTGGCCGTACCGTGCGACCAGTGCGAGACCCCGGGGGCCAGTGGCCGCGATGGCCATGGGGAGGCGGGGACTCTGGAAGCACCCGGGGATCATGCGGGCCTCGTACGCGGAGAAGTGCGTCCCCGTGAAGGTGGTGACCGGGTTCCGCAGCAGTTTGTCCGTGAGCTGTACGAACTCCTCGAAGCGCTCGGTGCGTTCACGCCTGGAGAAGGTCTCCTGAGTGAGGACGTTCGAGTCACCCGCGCCGACCGAACCGGTTCCGATGCCGAGGACGAACCGGCCCCCCGAGATGTCGTCGAGAGCGATGGCGTCCTTCGCCGCACCGACCGGATGGCGGAAGTTGGGTGAGGTGACCAGGGTTCCGAGCGTGGCCCTGCTCGTCACGCCGGCCGCCGCGGCGAGCACCGGGAACGTGGAGAACCAGGGGCCGTCCTGGAGGCTGCGCCAGGACAGATGGTCATAGGTCCAGAGGGAGTCGTATCCCAACTCGTCGGCGGTGCGCCACGTATGAGCGGATTGCGCCCATCGCTTCTCCGGCAGAATCAGGACACCTGTACGCATGGTCGATCCCTTCAGTTCTCGAGGAAGGCGTCGGCTTCCACTTCCACCAGAAGCGAGGGGTGCGCCAGGGCGGAAACCTGGACGATCGTGCTGGCGGGAAGAATTCCGGCGAAGAACTCCAGATGCACACGTCCGATGGCTTCCAGCTCACTGATGTCCGTCACATAGAAGCGGGTCCTGACCACGTCCTGGAGTGAGGCGCCGGCCTCTTCGAGCGCCCCCTTGATCCGCTGCAGGCACTCGGCAGTCTGAGCGACGATGTCGGAGCCGCCGACCGGGCCTTCGGGTGCCGAGGCCGTGCAGCCGGCAACCGTCACGATCGGGCCGACCCGAACCGCTCGAGAGTAACCGAATATCTTCTCGAAGTGCGTTCCCGCGGCAATGAGCTTGCGTTCCGACATACTGGCTCCTTATTTCTTGTGCCGGATCTGCCAAGGAGTTCGGCAGAGGCGGCTCCCGACTATGCCAAAGACTGCGCCCCGGTCCCATCCGTCGGCGCCGGGATGTCCCGCCGGCGAGACGAATCACGGCAGAGAATGAATTGGCCGGTTCTCGAGCACCCTGGCGCAGTCGGCTCGGAAGTACGTTTACGGTCGTTGGTCGGCGTATCCCGGCCCATCTCACAGTCCCGGAGCCCGACTTCTCCTATCACACCGGAAGCATTCATGAATCTGTCTGACAACAGAGCTCTCTCGACCGATGTGCCGACGGCAGGGCGTTGGGTGTTCGGCGGGCACCTGTACGGCCTCGAACCATTGGCGCTCCCCACCGAATTCCTCAACCGGAATGCCGATGACGACCCCCGACATGAAACGGAGGACGATCCACCGGAATCGGGCGACTCGTTGCTGCACTACGAGCAGGCGATGGGCGCCGACCTGGTGCCGCACGACGAGAGCGAGGTGGAGCGGCTCTTCTGGTTCCGTTGGATCACCGGCCATCAGACGACCTTCGCGGTCTGGCAGCTGCTGAGCGCGATCCTGGAGGAGGGGAAGCGACCCGGTGCCGACAGCGACGAACTCGCCCGCCTGGCACGCTGCATGGTCCGTACGTACTCCTTGATGCTGTTGTACGCGAGCTCACCTCCGCAGGAGATGTACGAGCGTGTCATCAGGGATCCGATGGCCCGCCAGCATCCGAATCTCAGCGGTGCCTGGGCCCGGGACTACACCGGTGTCCGTCCACTCATTCGTGGAAAGAGTTCTCTCGGAAGTGAGGCCGCGGCCGCCGACCTGGCCTTCGAGTGCGATCTCAACGAGCGTATACACAAGGGAATCGCCGCGCGCGTCGTGCCGTCGGGCGTATCCCTGCTGCTGACGCCCGGCGTACGCCAGAAAACCAGGGAACTCCGGAGGGAGACTCTTCTCTGGCTGTACGACGGGATCTTCCTGACGACCAGGATGCCGGTGTCGTACGCGACGGTGGTGCGTCAGCTCATCCGCCGGATCCACGCGATCCATCTCGACGTCTCGGCAAACGGTCTGTATCCCGCATGCGCGCGGAACACCGCACCCGAGCCCGCCGAGTTGTCGACCGACGACGTGCTTGAGCTCAAGGCGTCGTTCACCTCCACGCTGCGTGAGCTGGCTGCCCTCGTCAGCGCCCCCGCATTCACATCTGGATGCGAATCCCGGTAACCGGCCGTGCTTTCCGAGCCGTGAAATTCAAAGGTAGGTGTTCCCATGGGTACTGCCGAACAACAGCTTTCCGACGAGGCGCAGTACTGCGCCGACACGTTCAACGGAGCCATCGCATCGGCCGCGGTCAGCGCGGCCTGGGAGATCGGCCTCCTCGACGAGCTGGAGCGGGCCGGCCGGGTCGGCATAGACGAGTTCTCGGCGGCCTCGAGAGCTCATCCGGACGTGGTGCGCGCCATTCTGGTCGCGCTCTCCTCCCGGCGGATCGTGACGCTCGGCCCCGCGAGGACTGCGGCGACCACGGATGTCGGCTTCGAGAGTGCCTACCGCACCAAGGGCTTCTTCTACTGGCTGACACGCGGCTGCGGTGAGCTGCTGACGACCCTGCCGGCCAAGGTGCTCGAGGCGGACAGGCAGGGCGACTTCGTACGGCGCGACTCCCGCGCCATCAGCGTCGCGTGCCGCAACATCGCGCGGACCTTCTTCGACCCGCCGTTTCGCGAGCTGCTCCAGGGCGTGGACTGCGCCACCGTGGCGGACCTGGGCTGCGGCAGCTCGGACCGTCTCATCATGCTGGCCGACCAGATGCCTCAGATCCGGGGCATCGGTATCGACGTCGCCGCCGGCGCGATCACCGTGTCCAAGGAGGCGATCGCCGAGGCGGGCATGGAGGACCGGATCTCCCTGGTGCAGGACGACGTCCTGAACCTGGCACCGCGCGACGAGTACGCGGCCGTGGACCTGGTGACGTGCTTCCTCATGGGACACGACTTCTGGCCGCGCGAGAACGCCGTCACGATGCTGCGCCGGCTGCGCGAGAGTTTCCCGAACGCCAAGAACCTCATCATCGGCGACACCTGCCGCTCCACGGGTGTCGACGGTCCCGGACACCCCATGTTCACCCTGGGATTCGAGACCGTGCACACGGTGATGGACCAGTACATCCCCACCCTCGACGAGTGGTCGTCCGTACTGGAGGAGAGCGGCTGGCGCATCGCCGACCGCCGAATGATCGACCTTCCGGCCTTCAGCTTCATCTACCGGCTCACCCCCGCGTAGAGCGATCCCAGGAGACAGCCATGACATCCCGAACCGTCGAAGCATCCGCTCCGACCCCCCTTGTGGAGCGGGATCTGCCCGTCTTCCAGCAGATCCCGGGCCATTACGGGCAGACGCCGTTCTTCCTGACCAAGGAGATGCTCGGCGGCCAGCCCATCGAGATCGCCGGCGGTGAGATCAGCGACAAGGTCGGCAAGCCGGTGGCGGCGCCCCACACGCACGAGGTGCCCGAGATCTATGTGCTGATGTCGCCGGCGCCGGGCGGCGCGGTGATCGACGTCATCGCCGACGGGGAGCACTACGAACTCGCCTCCCCCGCGACGATGCTCATTCCGGCGGGAACGGTCCACCACTTCGTCACGAAGAAGGCGGAACCCGGCAGCTACTGCCTGGGTGTGCTGCTCACCGGTGACACGTCCGTGGCCGTGGCGAACAGCTGACGCACGTACCGGGGCTGCCGCACGCGACACTGCGTGCGGCAGCCCCGCGTGGCGTGCGGCGGCCGGTATCCGTACAAGGGGCAGAGCACCCCTCAGTCGAGCCGCCGGGTCCAGCCGTACGGGTCCGCCGTGCGTCCGTACTGGATATCCGTGAGCGTGGACCGCAGCTTCTCGGTGACGGGCCCGGCCGTACCCCCGCTGATGGTGAACTCCCCTTCGGCCGAGCGGACCGTGCCAACCGGGGTGATGACCGCGGCGGTGCCGCAGGCGAAGACCTCGCGCAGTCGCCCGTCCGCGGCGTCGGCGCGCCACTCGGCGAGCGAATAGGGCCGCTCGACGACGCGGTGCCCGGCGTCCCCGGCAAGCGTCATGACCGAATCGCGCGTGATGCCGGGCAGAATCGTCCCGCCGAGCGGCGGGGTGAGCAGGGTCCCGTCGTCGAAGACGAAGAACAGGTTCATGCCGCCCAGCTCTTCCACGTAGCGCCGTTCCACGGCGTCCAGGAAGACCACCTGCTCGCAGCCCGCGTCGCGCGCCTGCCTGTGGGCCGCCATCGAAGCAGCGTAGTTGCCCGCGCATTTGGCCGCGCCGGTGCCTCCGGTTGCCGCCCGGGTGTACGTGTCCGAGACCCAGATCGTGAGGGGAGCCTCACCACCGGGGAAGGAAGCGCCGACGGGGCAGGCGATCACACCGAAGAGATACTCCACGGCCGGACGCACACCGAGGTACTCCTCCGTGGCTATCTGGAACGGCCGCAGATACAGACTCGTGCCCGGTGCGCTCGGCAGCCATTCCCTGTCCACCGCGACCAGTTCACGCAGCGCGGTGAGGAAGATGTCCTCGGGAAGTTCCGGCATGGAGAGCCGCGCGGCGGAATTTTGGAAACGCCGTGCGTTCGCCTCGGGCCGGAACAGCTGTGCAGAACCGTCCGGCGTGCGATAGGCCTTGAGCCCCTCGAATATCTCCTGGCCGTAATGCAGTGCAGCGGTCGCCGGTGACATCGGGATCGGGCCGAAGGGCTGGATGCGGGCGTCGTGCCAGCCCTTCCCCTCGACGTAACGGACGCCTGCCATGTGCTCGGTGAACACCGTCCCGAACAGCGGATCCGCCATGCGCTCCGTCCGCACGTCCGCGGGCACCCGGTATCTCACAGGACGTGTCTCGAAAATGGTCGGATTCGTATTCTCCATGATCTCACCTCAGCTGTCGGCCGGAAATGGGCATGGGTCAGGGTAGCGTCGTGTCCCGCCGGCGAGACGAACCAAGAATCAATGGAGGGTGATGATGAGCAACCCGTTCGAGGACGAGGAAGGCAGTTATCTCGTGCTCACCAACGACGAGAACCAGCATTCCCTTTGGCCTGACTTCGCCGACGTCCCGGAGGGGTGGAGCGTCGTCCACAAGGGCATTCGCCAGGATTGCCTCGACTACATTGAATCCAACTGGACCGATATGAGGCCGAAGAGCCTTGTGGTCGCCATGGGCGCGGTCGACGACGCAAAGGGCGGTATGTGAAGTGAACGCGGGCAGGCCGGAATTGAGCGGCACATTCGGAGCCGTTTCCTCCACGCATTGGCTGTCGTCGGCGGCCGCCATGTCAGTTCTCGAAAAGGGCGGAAACGCCTTCGACGCCGCCGCGGCCGCGGGTTTCGTCCTGCAGGTGGTGGAGCCGCACTTCAACGGCCTCGGCGGCGACGTGCCGATCATCTCGTACTCGGCGGTCACCCAATCCGTGCAGGTCGTGTGCGGGCAGGGGCCGATGCCGCAGGCCGCCACCATCGATCACTTCCGGTCGCTGGGGCTGCGCCACATACCGGGCTCGGGTCTGCTGCCCGCCGTGGTGCCGGGAGCCTTCGGCGCCTGGATGCGGATGCTGTCCGAGCACGGCACTCTGCCGCTCGCCGACATTCTCGACCACGCCATCGGTTACGCCGAGAACGGCTTCCCCCTGCTGGCCGGTGCCGCCGACGCCATTGAGGTGCTGGCGCCGCTCTTCGAGACGGAGTGGGCCGAGTCCGGGCGGGTCTACCTGCCGAACGGGCGTCCTCCCAAGGCCGGTTCCCTCTTCCGTATGCCCGCGCTCGCCGCCACCTACAAGCGGCTCCTCCACGAGGCCACTGCCGCCTCCGGTGGCCGGGAAGCCCAGATCGCTGCCGCCGAGAGGGCCTTCTACCAGGGGTTCGTGGCGGAGGCCATCGACAGCTTCGTCTCCTCGACCCCTGTCCTGGACGCCACGGGCCGGCATCACAAGGGCCTGTTGACCGGGCAGGACCTGGCGGACTGGCGGGCCACGGTCGAGAGCCCGAGCAGTCTCCAGTACCGCGATCTCACGGTCCACAAGCCCGGCCCCTGGTCACAGAGCCCGGTCTTCCTCCAGCAGTTGGCGCTCCTGGACGGTTTCGACCTGAGGAGCATGGGGCTGGGAAGCGCGGAGTACATCCACACCGTCACCGAGTGTGCCAAGCTCGCCTTCGCCGACCGCGAGGCCTGGTACGGCGACCCGGACCACAGCGACGTCCCCCTCGACATCCTGCTGAGCCGCGAGTACACCGCAGCCCGCCGCGCCCTGGTGGAGGACAAGGCTGCCGAGGTGCTGCGGCCGGGCTCGCCGGGGGGCCGGACGCCCTTCGTGCCCGAGCATTCGGACGTGGACTGGCCGGTCGCAGACGGAAGCTGGATGTCCCAGCTCGCCAACGGTCTTCCCACCGTCGTCAAGGCCACCGCCGCCCGCAACGACACCTGCACGATCGTGGTGGCCGACCGCTTCGGCAACCTCGTCGCCGCCGTGCCCAGCGGAGGCTGGCTCAAGAGCTCCCCGGTCGTTCCGGGCCTCGGTCTCTCCCTCGGCACGCGCGGCCAGACGATGACCCTCCAGGAAGGCCACCCCAACTCCGTCGGCCCCGGCCGTCGTCCGCGCACCACCCTGAGCCCGAGCCTGGTGCTCAAGGACGGAAAGCCGGCCATGGCGTTCGGTACGCCCGGCGGCGACCGCCAGGACCAGTGGACCCTGGAGTTCTTCCTCGCCGCCGTGGACTTCGGCCTCGGACTGCAGGCCGCGACGGAGACGCTCGCCTTCCACACCGACCATTTCTCCGCCTCGTTCACCCCGCACGAATCGCGGCCGAAGGTGCTTGCCGTCGAGCGCAACTGCGATCCGGAGGTCATCGAGGATCTGCGCGCGCGAGGACACGACGTGGAACTGGCGGCCGAGTACTCGCTCGGCAAGGTCTGCGCCGTCGCGGTGGACGAGGAGGCCGGCCTGCTGCGCGCGGCCGCCAGTCCGCGCGGCCGTCAGACGTACGCCGCGTGCCGCTGATCCGACCACAGGAACTGGGAGACCGACATGTCCGACGCACCGATGACCGCCGTCATGGAACCCCCCGGGACACCGGCGGAGCCGGCGAGGCTGAGCCTCCACCACATCGCCGTGCAGACCGGCGACCTGAACGCGAGCATCGCCTGGTACCGGGACTTCTTCGGAGCCGATGTGATGTGGACGCTCGACACCTTCTCCGAGCTCAGCATGGAACGGCTGCCGGGCCTGTCCGGTCTGGCCGAGCTCGTGGCCGGCGGACTGCGCTTCCACGTCTTCACCCGCGGTCCTGAGCACGGCGTGGCCCCGCCGGCCGACAGCAACCAGTACCAGCACATCTGCATCGAGGTGCGTACGCCCGAGGAGCTGCGTTCCTGGCAGGCCAAGTGGATGTCGGTGTACGAGTCCGGAGCTCATTCCTTCACCCGACGGGAAGTCGCCACGGAAATCGTCGTCGACAGCGACGGCGTCGAGAGTTTCTACGCCTTCGACGTCAACGGCCTCGAATTCGAGTTCACGTATCTCCCGGGCGAACAGGCCTGATCCTCAGCGCCACCCGGTGAAGCCGGCGAATGCCGGGCCCGGCAGCGGACCCGGCATGGCGGCTCCTTGCTGTGCCCGTTCATGCGCCTTGTCCGCCCGCGGCGCGGAGTTATGCCGAAAGAGAAGCAACACCTTGCGTCCCGTTCCCTGGGGAAGGGTCGTGAGTGTCGGTTCCGTGACGTGATGGAGGTACCTGTGGTCCTGGCCCTGAGCCGTGTGATGCGTTCTTCGCCGTACTGGCCGGTGATGAGTCACACGACGCTGCGCCGGGTCCTTCCCGGATTCGCGGTCTCCTCGCTGGGTGACGGTATGGCCGTGGTGGCGGTGAGCTGGCTGGCGATCGAGCTGGCGCCTGCGGCGGACCGCGGCATCTGGGTGGCGCTGGCCGCGGCTGCCTACACCCTTTCCGGGGCGGCGGGCGCACTGTTGCTCGGCCGCTACCTGCGCCACCGCAGGCCCGCCCAACTGGCCGGCTGGGACGCGGCGTTGCGGGCGGGTGCGCTGGGCGCCATCCCGGTGTTCCACGCCTTCGGCGTGCTCAGCATCCAGGGCTACGTCGCGCTCCTCGCGCTCTCCTCCGTACTGCACTCCTGGGGCCAGGCGGGCATATACACGTTGATCGCCAGAGTGCTGCCGGAGCGCGATCACCTGGCGGGGAACGCCGTGCTCTCCGGCGTGGGATCGATCGCCACGGTGGTGGGTCCGCCGCTGGCCACACTCCTCATCGTCTTCGGGGGCCCGGCGACGGTGCTGGCCGTGGACGCGATGACCTTCCTGGTGCTCGCGGTCACCTTCCTCTTCGCCGTCCCCAAGGACAGCGTTCCCGAGCCGGAGGAGGACAAGGCCTCGCGGACGGCGGGCTTCGCCGTGATCCGGCGTACCCCCGCGCTGTCCGGGCTGCTCGCTCTGAGTTTCGCCTTCTTCTTCCTCTTCGGCCCCGTGTATGTGGCACTGCCGCTCCATGTGTCGGACGACCTGGACGCCTCGGCCGGTGTGCTGGCGGCGTTCTACACGGCCTTCGGTATCGGTGCCGTGCTCGGGTCGGTGCTCACCGGCTTCCTGAGCCGGTGGCGGTTGTGGCCCACGACCGTCGGCATCGTCATCGGCTTCGGCGTCCTCATGCTGCCGATGGGCCTGGGTGCGCCGACGGCCGTGTCGGTCGTCTGTTTCGGGGCCGCCGGCCTGCTCTGGCCGCCCTACTCGTCCCTGTCGACCACGCTCTTCCAGCGCTCCGCGCCCAGCGCGATGCTGCCGCAGGCACTGGCGGCGAGTTCCGCGGTCCGGGTGCTGTCGGTACCCCTGGGCACCGCGCTCGGGGGGCCGTTGGTGGCCGCCCTCGGTGCGGTCGGGGCGCTGCGGCTGTCGGGCGGGGCCATCGCGGTGCTCGGGCTGGCCGCCGCGGGAGCGCTGGCACTGCGGGCGGCCGGGGCGCGCCGGTAGCCGAGCGATCGGGTAGCGGCCGGCGCCGGCGGACGACGGGTCAGTCCGGGTTGCCGGGTCAGCCCGGGTTGTCGTCGAGGACCCCGGACGTGGCGATGAGATAGCCGAGCTGGCCACGGCTGCGGCTGCCCAACTGCTCGGACACCCGGCGCACATGTACGGCGACGCTGCGGCGGCTCATGCCGAGCCTGCGGGCTATCGACTCATCGGTCTCCCCCGCGACGATGGCCTGCAGGATCGTACGCTGGGTATCGGATATCACGGCCGGCGACCTGTGCGCGACGCTCTGCTCGTCCACCGGGATGCAGCGGGCCCAGTCGCGGTCGAAGGTCTGCGCCAGAAAGCGGACGACCGCCGGATGCCGTACTTCGAGTGCCGCGGCGCCGCGGTCGTCGGACACCGGGATGAAGGCCACCTTGCGGTCGCAGATGATGACCCGCTCGAACACCTCGGCCAGGGTGCGCACTTCGGCGCCCGCGGCGACGACCTGCTCTATATAGGCCAGCGTCGGCTGATGGGCGCGGACCGTGTGCTGATAGATGGTGCGCTGGTGCGTTCCCCGCGAGAGCAGCCGCATGTCGCGGTCCAGGGCCTCGACCAGGTGCTCCACGGGACGGCCGCCTCCCGGCTGGGCCGTCAGCAGCTCCTCACGGCAGGCATCCACGGCCGCCTCCAGGGTGTCGCCGATGGCGGTGCTCCCCACCAGCAGAGTGAACGCCGGCTCCTCCTGACGTCTGGTCTCGTCGTAGACGGCGTCGAACTGCGCGAACGCCGCTCGAAGCGACCGTTCGGTTCTGCAGTACTGGTCCATCTGCGCCTTGAGGGGACGGAAGACGGACACGGCGGCCGCTGTCGGCGGGACCGGATAGACGACGCCCGGCTCACTGGGCCGCTCGCTCACCAACCGGAGCGCTGCGAGGCAGGGCCGACTTGCCCGGGTCGGCAGGCTCCCCTCGGCCAGCACTTTCCGGTAGAGCCGCAGCGCTGCCCCGCACGGGTCCAGGTCCAGGACCGTGCCACATTCATCCGGTTTTGAACATAGTTGCGCATCGTTCACAATGATGCAGCTTACATTCGTGCAGTAGTTCCCTTCTTACTGCCGGGCTCCGGCGGCGACAGCATGAGGTCCGGGAGTGATTCAGCCACTCCCCGAAAACAGGGGGCTATTGCTGTGAGCACATTCATCGGAAAGTTCGCCGTCCTGGCCGTCGTCGCCTTCGGGATTTCTGCTCCCGTCACCTCGCTCGAGCGGCCCGACCGGACCACCGTCGTGGCCGACTCCGGATGGGGTGGGAGTCAGCCCAAGACCGGTACGTCCAGCGGTTCCTGACGCACACTCATTTGTTTACTCGTCAACTGAAATCAAGCCTCCCCTCGGCATGCTCAATGAGGCCCACTAGCGTTGGGGGTTCCGTGATGGACACCAAGGTATTGACCGGAATGCCGACCTCCACGGCTCGTCGCGCGGACCGCGCCGGGACGTCGGCCCAGAAGCACACGGGAATCTTCGCCGTGGATCTGTCGGCTTCCACGGAACGCACGCGACTGCGGCTCCCGGAAGACCTGCCGCTGGAGAACTGGTGCCGCATCGGGGATCAGATTCTCGCGGTGTCGGACTCGTCGGCCTGGTGGATCGGCGACTGGCTCGTCTTCGGCCAACGGAAGTACCGCGACCGATATCAACGAGCCATGAAAGAGACACTGCTCGACTATCAGACTCTGCGGAACTACGCATGGGTCGCACGCAAGTTCATTCCGCAGCGCCGACGGGAGAATCTGACCTTCCAGCACCATATGGAGGTGGCATCCCTTCCCGACGACCAGCAGGACCACTGGCTGGACTTCGCCGCACGGCTGAAGTGGTCGAAGAGCGAGCTGCGGAGGCAGATCAAGGCCAGCTCCGCACCGGACGAGCCACCGGTCGGGAAGGCGGAGATCAGCCTGAGCCTGCGGCTGGAAGAGGCGCGCATCAACCGCTGGGAACAGGCCGCACAGCGGAGCAGTAAAAGCCTGACGGAGTGGATCTCCGCCGTACTCGACAGTGCGGCATGAGCCTTCCGGACAGGCATCAGCACATCCCGCAAAGGGAATGTGTCCATTCGGTAAGACGGAGGAGTGCAATACCTGTGGAAAGCGTACGCGGTGTGGCGGGGGCTGCCGGGACCGAGACCCTGGAGCTGCGCGACGAGTCGTTGATCGACACCTGGCAGCAGTTTCAGACGTCGTCGATGCCTGACCTCATCAGCGCCATGCACCTCTGCCATGTCATCCAGGCGGTCGCCGAAACGGGCATCCTCGACCGTCTGCGCGACGACAGGCGGAGCGTGGAGACCGGGCTCCTGAAGGGCATGAACCAGCGGGTCGGGGAGAACATCCTGCGCTACCTGGTCCTGCGCGGCCTGCTGGAGGAGTGGCAGGGTTCGTACTTCCTCACCCACAAGGGGAAGCTGCTGACGTCCGAGATATCGCTGGCACGCCTCGGCTTCTACGTGGAGGCGTACGGCCCGGTCACCCGGCGCACGGCCGATCTGCTGACGGGAGCCGCCGTGTACGGCGATGACGTGCACCGCAGCAACGGTCCGCTCAGCCGGCACTGCGGCACCGTGTTCGCCAAGTACTACACGCCGATCATCCTGGAGGCCATGCGCGACCGTGGCGCCAAGCGGATCCTGGATCTCGGCTGCGGTGCGGGGCAACTCCTCGTGGACGCCTGCCTGAGCGACCCGGACATCACCGGAGTGGGCCTCGACATCGCTCCCGCGGCCGTCGAGGTGGCCCGTGACCTCGCCCGTCGGCACGGCCTCGAGGACCGTCTGGAGTTCGTGGTCGCCGACGCCTTCGACCCGTCCACCTGGCCCGAGGTGTGTCACGGAGCGGAGGTCATCAGCGGGATCGGCGTGCTGCACGAGCACTTCCGGGACGGTGACAAGGCGGTGGTGGACATCCTCGACGCGTACGCCGGATACCTCACCGGCGAGAAGATGCTGCTCATCGGAGAGCCCGAACCGTTCTGCGACGACCGGGAGAACGACTCGGACTTCTTCCTGATGCACGTCCTGACCGACCAGGGGTTCCCGGTCGACAGGAAGGCGTGGGCGCAGATCTTCGAGCAGACCGGTCTGACCTGCCGTCGCGTCCTCACGCAGGCCACGGCGGGACCGCGGATGTGCTTCTACGACCTCGTACCCCAGGGATAGTCCGTGCGCACCGCAGCCATCGTGGGAACGGGCCTGATCGGCACGTCCGTCGCCCTCGCACTGCGAGCCGGTGGCACCGCGACCCATCTGATCGACATCGATCCGGTGGCGGCGCGCACCGCAGAGGCGCTCGGGGCCGGCACGACGGAGAAGCCCCCGGACGTCGTGGACATCGCCGTTCTCGCAGTACCGCCGACACAGGTGGCTCCGGTACTCGCGTCGTTGCAGAAACAGGGCGTCGCCCGCGTCTACACCGATGTCGCCAGTGTGAAGTCCCTTCCCCGTCGGGAGGCCGAGGCGCTCGGCTGTGACCTCACGTCCGTGGTGGGAGGGCACCCGCTGGCCGGCGGTGAGCGGTCGGGGCCGCTCATCGCCCGTGCGGACCTGTTCGAGGGCCGGCCCTGGGTCCTCGTGCCGAGCGAGCCGACCAGCACGCTCGCGCTCAACTGCGCACTGGAGCTGGTGGCTCTGTGCGGTGCGACCCCCGTACTGCTGGACGCAGAGACACACGACCGGGCCGTGGCCGTGGTCTCGCACGCCCCTCATCTGATCTGCAGTCTCGCGGCCGCCCGGCTGCTGGACGTGGACGAGTCCGTGCTGCGGCTGGCCGGGCAGGGGCTGCGGGACGTCACCCGGATCGCGGGCGGCAGCCCGTCGCTGTGGGCCGACATCCTCGCCGCCAACGCCGGCCTGGTGGCAGCCGTCCTGGACTCCTTCGCGGCCGATGTGCTCGAGGCGGCGGACGGTCTGCGGCAGTTGGCCCACGGCTGCGACGAAGGACCCGATCGCGTCCGCGGCGGCGCCCGGTTGATCGAATCGCTGCAAAGGGGTGCCGACGGCCGCTCGACGATCCCGGGAAAGTACGGCATGCGGGAGACGGCTTTCTCGGCCGTGGAGGTGGCCGTCGGCGACAGTCCCGGCGAACTGGCCCGTCTCTTCGCAGACGTGGCTGCCGTCGGGTGCAACATCGAGGACGTGGACATCGAGCACTCCACGGATCAGCGGGCGGGCCGGGTCCGTGTCTTCGTGGTGCGCAACCGGGTGCATGACCTCGCCGCGCAACTGCGGTTGAGGAACTGGGTCGTTCAGGGCTCCTGACGCCTGCCGCCGCCGGGGCGGTCCACGTCCCGGCGGCGGCAGGCGTCGGACGACCACCGGCCAGTCGGTCGGTCGCGCTGGAGGTCAGCCGGGCGGCTGACGGCCGGGCCGGGGCCCGTGGGTGTGCCCGGCCCGCTGATCGGTGCGAAGTTTACGTTCGAGCCACCTCGCGGTGGCCGCCACCTCGTCGCCGAGCGGTCCGCCTCCGTCGAACGGCGCCGAGAAGTCGGCCAGGCTCCGCCACAGGCCGGCCTCCGGCTCCGAGCGGGTCTGCCTGGACAGTTCGGTCAGAGCCAGGAAGAGCCAGGCGACGTTCCACCAGGCCCGTTCCAGGGCATCGGCGACCTCGGTGGTGCCTGCCGGTGTGTCACCCGGTGCGCGTTCTGCGGCGTGACGGTGGGCCCTGATCGCTCGGAGGTGGGCCGCGGCCGCGCCGGGGATCTCCACGAATCTGCCGGCGGCGCCCGGCCAGGATGCCGGGAAGGGCAGCCGGCCGCCGTTGTGCCGTGGATCGAGGACGAGTGCCTGCTGCCGCTCGGCGAGAAAGGCCGAACGGTGCAGACACAGCAGCTGCCGTGCGGCGTGGGCCGTCGGCGGCTGTCCGTGGTGGACGGCCGAGTGGGTCAACCGGGCGCCCTCCGCGGTGATGTGGTCGACCGATGCGACGATCAGCTGCCAGGGCCGGCGCAGTATGTACGGGTCCTCGAGCGACTGCTCGCCCTGCTCGGCCCCGCGGCCGAGCAGGGCGGACAGCCGCTGCGTTCCGGCGGTGCTCGCCCGGACGAGGGTCCGCAGGCTTACGTGGTGGTGCAGTGCCTCGGCGAGCGCCGGGAGGTCACCGGCGACAGCCGTCGCCTCCCGGCTGTCCGGGCGCACCGGAACGAGGTCCGAACGGCGCAACACGTCGGCGGCCGACGCCTGTCGCCAGGTGTCGGGCCCGTCCCGCCGCCACGCCCGGCCGTGGCCTGCCGCGGCGCGGACGGCGCGGGTGAGCGGCTCCTGGACGGCGCCGGTGCCCGTGCCGACGCCCCGCGGCACCACGGGCGTGAACTCCTTGTTCCACTGTTCGGCGAGCGTTTTCCGCAGTGCGGCGTCCGGGCCCGTCCCGGGCGGCGTACGGCTCAGCAGGAGCCAGACCATCGTGCGGGTGACTTCCGGAGGCTGCACACCGTCGTCCACGAAACTCAGGCATTCCGGCGGATCATCCACGTCGGGCGACGGCCCGGCATCGCCGAACGTGTCGTAGATGAAAGGCGGGCGGTACTGCCCCGGAATGATTCTGCGCCCCCACCCGGACCAGGACAGCAGGGCTGACACCGGGCATGGGGAGTCCCATGGCTCCGCCGGTCGATGAATGCATGTCATCCGCTCATTCCCGCCCCTCCTGGAAAGCCTCTGCCGATCGCACGCCCGCGTCTCGCCGGCGAGACGATTTCGGCGGTTTCAGCCTGCCAGAATTCTCGCCGGTAAAGCCGCCGGGCTGCGACGGTCCGGTAGGTTCATGCCGGGTGCATTGCTGGCGAGATAAACGACACCTGGCCATGACTGCGGGTAAGTCAGGAAAGGTGGATGACTGCACAATTCGAGGGGATAGTTTCTATGGGTACTGCAATAGGATCCATTTCGAAGGCCCTCGCGGAGGAACTGCTTCCGCGTGCCGCCGACGGGGTTCCTTGTCTGGAGTTGAGCGAGGCCGAGAGAGCGCTCCTCGGGGAGGTCGCCGATGCCGCACTGGACGCGTCACCCGGTGTGCCGCTGGAACGCCGACTCGATCAGGTCGCTCTGCTCGCCCACGAGATACCCCTGCGCGTCAAGGCGCAGCTGACCGGATTCCGGCTCACCGGACGGCCGTACGGCGGACTGGTCCTGTCGAACCTGCCCGTCGACGAGGCGCTGGCCGGCCCGACGCCCACCACCTACTCCGACGAGCCGGCGAGCAGGGAGGCGCAGCGGGCCTCGGCACTCCTGATGCTGCTCGGGTCGCTGCTCGGCGACCCCGTCTCGTACATGACGCAGCAGCGCGGCCGGATGGTCCTGGACCTGTTTCCCATCGCGGGTCATGAGAAGCAACAGCTCGGTTCCAGCTCGACAGGCAACCTCGAATGGCACAACGAGGACGCGTTCCACCCTCTGCGGGCCGACTGGATCATGCTTCTGGCGCTGCGCAACCACGACAAGGTGCCGACCACGTTTGCCCCGGTCCAGGACATCGAACTCGACCCGCGTACCCGTGAACTGCTCTTCGAGGAGCACTATGTGATTCTCCCCGACGAGTCGCACACCGTCGACTTCAACAGCTCCACCGTCGGAATCGCCGAGGGCCACCGGACGGCCGATGCCTTCCGGCAGATCGAGGAACAGCGTGAGAAGCCGAGGCGTACCGCTGTGCTGTCCGGCTCCGCCGAAGCGCCCTCGATCTGCATCGACCCCGCCTTCATGCCGCGCCATCTGCACGACGGGGAACCGGCCGAGGCTCTCCAGACCCTCATCTCGGGGATCGACGCCGGTCTGCGCGATGTGGTGATCGGGCCGGGGGACCTGCTGATCCTCGACAACAAGCGGGCCGTGCACGGCCGGCGCCCCTTCACGGCCCGATACGACGGTACGGACCGCTGGCTGCGCCGCGTCAACGTCCTCGCCGACCTTCGCAGGGCGGACGGCCGGCGGCACGCCGACCACGGACGTGCCCTCGCGTGACGCGGACGCATCGGGCCCGGACATACGGGACCGATGGGCGTGGCAACGGTCGGTGCAGGGAGCACGGTTGACGGAGCGTGGGCGATGAAGCGAAGCAGTATTCACGAATTCGGCAGTGATCTGCTGGAGTTGTTCGAGGCGCGGGTGGTGGCGGGGCCGGACGCGGTGGCGTTGGTGTGTGGTGGGGAGCGGCTGGGGTACGGCGAGTTGGATGCGCGGGCCGACCGGCTGGCCGCTGATCTGCGTGCATCGGGGGTGGGACCGGAGGATGTGGTCGGGGTCTGCCTGGGGCGTGGGGTGGACGCGGTCGTGGGTCTGCTGGGTGTGCTGAAGGCGGGCGCGGCGTACTTGCCGTTGGTGCCGGAGCTGCCGGCGGACCGGTTGGCGTACATGGTGCGGGACGCGGGTGCGCGGGTGTTGCTGACGGGCCCGGCGTTCGTGGGTTCACTTCCGGTGGACGGATGCCAAGTCGTGCTGTACGACGGCGAGTCGGGGCGGGACGGCCGGGTGCCGGTGAAGCGCCCGGTGGCGGTCCGCGACGAACGTTCGCTGATGTACGTGATCTACACGTCGGGCTCGACGGGCGCGCCCAAGGGGATCGCGGTCGACTGGCGCACGATCGCCAACGTCGTACGCTTCGACCGGTACCGGGACCAGTACCTGGGCGACACCCCGGTGGTCTGCCTCCAGCTCGCGTCGGTCGGATTCGACGTCTCGTTCCTGGAGATCTTCGCGACCCTGGTCCGCGGTGGCCGGCTGGTGCTCGTCGAGGAGGCCGTACGTCAGGACACCGAGCGGCTCCTGGAACTGCTGGCGGCCGAGCGGATCGAGCGGATGTACCTCTCCCCCGCCCTGCTGGCCCAGCTGGCGATCTCCTGGTCGGAACGGCCGCTGGACCTCGCCCTGACGCATGTGTTCGTCTCCGGGGACACCCTCTCCCTGACCCCGCAGACCCGTGCGTTCCTGGCGTCGTTGGAGGGGGTGGTGCTGGAGAACCAGTACGGCCCCTCGGAAACGCACCACGGCTCGTCGCTGATCCTCTCCGGAGACCCGCACGACTGGCCCGCCGCACCCTCCATCGGACGCCCCATCCCGGGCACACAGATCTACCTGCTGGACCGCCACCTGAACCTGGTCCCCCCAGGAGTACCCGGAGAGCTCTACATCGCAGGAGACGGACTCGCCCGCGGATACATCGGCCAACCCGCCCTGACCGCACAGCGATTCACCGCCGACCCCTTCCGACCCGGCCACCGCATGTACCGCACCGGCGACCTCGCCCGCTGGACCACCGAAGGACACCTCACCTACCTGGGCCGCACCGACGACCAGATCAAAATCCGCGGCTTCCGCATCGAACCCGGCGAAATCGAGACCGCACTCACCAGCCACCCGGACGTGCACGACGCCGCTGTCGCGGTGTACGAGGACCCGCCGGGTACCCGCCGGCTCGCGGCCCACGTCGTGCCCACCGACCCGGAGCGGAGCCTCGACGAAACCGCCCTGCGCGACTTCCTGCGCCCCCGGCTCCCCGCCTACATGCTGCCGTCCGCCGTGGTGCGGGCGGCGACCCTGCCGCTGACCCGCAACGGCAAGGTCGATCGGTCCGCCCTGCCCGTACCGGTCGGCTCGCGGCGGCTCACGGGCACATACGCCCCGCCCACCGATGCCGTGCAGAAGGCGCTCGTCGACATATGGGAGGGCCTGCTCAAGGTCGAGGGCATCAGCGTCGACGACGACTTCTTCGAGCTCGGCGGGCACTCCCTGCTGGCCACCCAAGCGGTGTCGCGCATGCGTACCGCCCTGAACGCCGCGGTCTCCGTACGGGACCTCTTCGAGATCACCACGATCAGGAGACTGGCCGAGGTCATCGGCACCAGGACGGTGCCGGGGGAGGACGCGGCAGCGACGGTCGTCCCTCGCGAGGCGGGGGACACACGCCTCTCCTTCGCCCAGCGCCGGATGTGGTTCTTCGACCAGCTGGTGCCCGGCTCGTCGGCGTACAACGTGAGCGAGATGTGGCATGTCCGGGGGCCGCTCGACCCGGCGCTGCTGCGGCGCGCGCTGCGCGCGGTGGGCGACCGGCACGAGGTCCTGCGTACGACCTTCGACAGCGCGGGCGGGGACCCGTACCAGGTGATCGCGCCCACGGCCGGCTTCGACTGGGAGACGGCCGACCTGACGCACCTGGGCACCGGCGCGGCCCATGACGAGGCCGTACGGCTGGCACACGCGGAGACGGGGCGTCCGTTCGACCTGACGTCCGGGCCCCTCGTCCGGGCCCAGCTGTTCCGCCTCGGCGACGACCACCACTGCTTCGTACTCCATCTCCACCACATCGTCGTCGACGCCTGGTCGATGGACGTCATCTGGCGTGATCTGTCCGCGTTTTACGACGCGTACGCGGCCGGCCGGCCCGACCCGCTGCCTCCGCTCGCGGTCCAGTACGCGGACTACGCGGCCTGGCAGCACTCCCTGGAAGACAGCGGACGCACCCGGGAACAGCTGCGCTTCTGGACGGAACTCCTCGAAGGGGCCCCCGCGCTGCACGGGCTGCCGACCGATCACCCCAGGCCCAGAGCGCTCAGCGGGCGCGGCCACCGCATCGACTTCACGATCCCGCATCCGACCGCCGACGCCCTGCGCCGCATCGGGCAGGCACACGGCGCCACGCCGTTCATGGTCATGCTCACCGCCTTCGACATCCTGCTCGCCCGGTACACCGGGACCAGCGATGTCGTCACCGGATCGCCGGTCGCCGGACGGGTGCGGCCCGAGCTCGAGGATCTGGTCGGGTTCTTCGTCAACACGATGGCGCTGCGGCTGACATGGGCCGACGACCCTTCCTTCGTCGAGCTGCTGGAGCGGCTGCGGGGCGTCGCGCTGGGGGCGCAGGAGAACCAGGACGTTCCCTTCGACCGCGTGGTGGAGGAGCTGGCGCCCGAGCGGGACGTCAGCCGCTCCCCCGTGTTCCAGATCGTGTTCGCCCTCAGCGCCGCTGACCACCACGCCAGTCCGGCCGGCTGGTCGGTGGAGCGGGTGAGCAGGGATGCCGGGCAGACGCGCTTCGACCTGGAGATGCAGCTGCAGGAGAGCGAGGAAGGATTCGCGGGCACCGTCTGCTACAGCACCGACCTCTTCGAGCCGGCGACCGTGCGCCGCCTGACGGATCACTTCGTCGCCCTGTGCCAGGCCGTTGCCGACGCACCGCATGAGCGGGTGTCCCGCCTGGCGCTGCCGGTCGCCGCGGAGCGCGATGCCTTCCTGGGGGGACCGGACGACCCGAGTGCCGACGAAGGCGCCGTGGGCCATCCACTGGAGTTGTTCGAGGCGCGGGTGGTGGCGGGTCCGGACGCGGTGGCGTTGGTGTGTGGTGGGGAGCGGCTGGGGTACGGCGAGTTGGATGCGCGGGCCGACCGGCTGGCCGCTGATCTGCGTGCGTCGGGGGTGGGGCCGGAGGATGTGGTCGGGGTCTGCCTGGGGCGTGGGGTGGACGCGGTCGTGGGTCTGCTGGGTGTGCTGAAGGCGGGCGCGGCGTACTTGCCGTTGGTGCCGGAGCTGCCGGCGGACCGGTTGGCGTACATGGTGCGGGACGCGGGTGCGCGGGTGTTGCTGACGGGCCCGGCGTTCGTGGGTTCACTTCCGGTGGACGGGTGCCACGTTGTTGTGTACGACGGCGAGTCGGGGCGGGACGGCCGGGTGCCGGTGAAGCGCCCGGTGGCGGTCCGCGACGAGCGGTCGCTGATGTACGTGATCTACACGTCGGGGTCGACGGGCGCGCCCAAGGGGATCGCGGTCGACTGGCGCACGATCGCCAACGTCGTGCGCTTCGACCGGTACCGCGAGCGTGTCCACCAGGTGGCGCCACGCTCCTGTGCACAGCTCGCCTCGCACGGTTTCGACGTATGGCTCCAGGAAGCCTTTGTCACCCTGCTGCGGGGCGATCGGCTGGTCCTCGTCGACGAGGAGACCCGGCGTGACACCGAGCGGCTGCTGGAACTGCTGGCGTCCGAGCGGGTCGAGCGGATGTATCTCTCCCCGGCGCAGCTCGACCAGCTGGCGATCTCCTTCACCGAGCGCCCTGCGGACCTCGCGCTGCGGCACATCAGTGTCGGCGGCGAGCCGCTGCGGATGTCGGCGGAGACCCGTGCGTTCCTCGCGTCGTTGGAGGGGGTGGTGCTGGAGAACCAGTACGGCCCCTCGGAAACGCACCACGGCTCGTCGCTGATCCTCTCCGGAGATCCGCACGACTGGCCCGCGGCACCCTCCATCGGACGCCCCATCCCCGGCACACAGATCTACCTGCTGGACCGCCACCTGAACCTGGTCCCCCCAGGAGTACCCGGAGAGCTCTACATCGCAGGAGACGGACTCGCCCGCGGATACATCGGCCAACCCGCCCTGACCGCACAGCGATTCACCGCCGACCCCTTCCGACCCGGCCACCGCATGTACCGCACCGGCGACCTCGCCCGCTGGACCACCGAAGGACACCTCACCTACCTGGGCCGCACCGACGACCAGATCAAAATCCGCGGCTTCCGCATCGAACCCGGCGAGATCGAGACCGCACTCACCAGCCATCCATCGGTGTCCCAGGCCGTTGTCGTCGCCCGCGAGGACCGGCCGGGCCACCGCCGGCTGGTCGCCTACGCCGTGCCGGCCACCTCCGACGGCATCGACGGGGCCGTACTGCGCGACCACACGGGACGGCTGCTGCCCGACTACATGGTCCCCGCGGAATGCCTGGAGATAGACGCGCTGCCGCTGAACGCCAACGGCAAGGTCGATGTCCGGGCCCTGCCGGACCCGCGGCCGGCCGGCCCGCAGGGACAGGAACCGCGCTCCGTACGGGAGCAGCTGCTCAGCGAGCTGTTCGCGGAGGTACTCGGGGTGCCCGAGGTGGGCGTCCACACCAGTTTCTTCGACCTGGGCGGGCATTCGCTTCTCGCCACCCGGTTGATCAGCCGGGTCCGGACCACGCTCGGCGTCGAACTGCCGGTCCGCAGGCTGTTCGACAGTCCTACCGTCGCAGGCCTGGCCGCCTCGCTGGACGGGTCCGCCGACGGGGCACGCTCCACGAGCGGTCTGGAGACTTTGCTTCCGCTGCGTACGGGCGGCACCGAGGATCCGCTGTTCTGCGTCCATCCCGTGGCCGGAACCAGCTGGTGCTACGCCGGCCTGCCCCGCCTCATCGGACCCGGCCGCCCGGTCTACGGGCTGCAGGACCCGGCTCTCACCGACCCGGCCCACGCCGACGACCGGATCGCGGACCTGGCGGCCCACTACGTCGAGCGGATCCGCGAGGTACGCCCGCACGGCCCCTATCACCTGCTCGGCTGGTCGTTCGGCGGTCTCGTCGCGCAGGAGATGGCCGTACGTCTGCAGTCGATGGGCGAAGAGGTCGGGCTGCTGTGCCTGCTGGACGGCTACCCGGTGGAAGGGGGCCGGGACAGCGGGCGGTACACGCCGGTCGCCTCCGGTGACCCGGAGGACCGTGCCGCTGAACTGCGCCGGTACGCGGGGGTGTCGGTGCCCCTCGACGACAAGGAGGTGGCGGCGGTCCACCGCTCGATGATCCGGAACGCCACGATCATGCGGGACTTCGCACCGAAGCTGTTCCGTGGCGACCTGACCTTCGTGACCGCCACCCGGGAACGGGAGGCCGACGCGCCCGTGTGGCAGGACTGGCTGCCGTTCGTGACCGGCACGGTCACCGACCACCAAGTGGACTGCGCCCACCTGGACATGATGCGCCCGGAGCCGCTGGCCCGGATCGGCACCACGGTCGCCCGGGTACTCGCCGCACACACACCGGCCGCCACCGTCCCGTCCTACCGTGGGAGCACCGGATGAGCCCGCACGCCGAACACCGCACGGGCCGCCTGGTCATCCTCGGGGTGGCCGCCAGCGACGCCCACGCGGTCGCCAACCAGCTGATCGCCATGAGTCTGCGCCACGACGGCTTCATCGTCATCAACCTCGGGGTGTGTACCCCGCTGGAGGAGTTCGCCGACGCCCTGGACGCCAACCCCGGCGCCGAAGCCGTGATCATCGGCAGTCTGAACGGCCATGCCTACGAGGACCTGCGGGACCTCCCCGCTCTGCGGGCAGCGGGCCGGATGCACGCGCCCGTGGTGCTCGGCGGCAATCTCGCCGTCGGCGGCCATGGGACGGCCGCCGATCGTCAGGCTCTGGCGGACCTGGGGGTCGACCACATCATCCGCGACCCCGACGGCCTCACCCCGCTGCTCGACTCGCTGCACCCGTCCCGGCCGCCCGTCCCTGTCATCGGACCCTTCCATGCTTGATGAGGACACCCTCGGCCTTGCCCCCGGGGCCGTCGCCGAACTGCCCGACCGGCAGGAGATCCTTCGCCATCTGACCGGACTCCCCAAGAAGACGGTGCCCGATGTGCTGCGCGCGGCAGAACGCAGGGGGACACCGGTGATCCAGCCGCGCTGCGGAGTGGGCGGGCACGACGAGATGCTCACACTGCTGCGCTCGCTCGAGACGGGAGCGGCCCCGGGGATCCTGAGCGTCACCATCGACTCCCACACCCGGCTGGGGCACTTCGACGCCGCCGCGGCGACCCTGCGCGAGCATCCTCATCACCTCAACGGCTATCCGCTGGTCGCTCACGGCTGGCAGCGGGGACGGGAGCTGAACGAGAGCGTCGCCGCCCCGCTCGAGGTGCGGCACGGCTCACCGGACGCCCGTTTGCTGTTCGCCGTGTCGGTCGCGTCGGGGATCACCTCGTTCGAGGGCGGCGGGATCTCCTACAACCTGCCGTACTCCAAGGACGTACCGCTGGAGCGGTCGCTGCGGGCGTGGCGCCAGGTGGACCGGGCGTGCGGCGAACTGGCGCGGTCCGGGGTGGTGGTGGACCGCGAGCTGTTCGGCACCCTGACAGCAGTGCTCGTGCCCCCGTCGATCAGCCTCGCGATCACCCTCCTCGAAGCGATCGCCGCGGCCGCCGAGGGGGTGCGCTGTCTGTCGGTCGCGTATCCACAGGGCGGGGAGATACACCAGGACGTCGCCGCCCTGCGGTCGGTACGGGTGCTGGCCGCCCGCTACCTGCCCCCGGAGGTCGATGTCTTTCCCGTCCTCCACGAGTTCATGGGCGTCTTCCCCGAAGAGGCCGACCGGGCGGAGGCGCTGATCTTCTACGGTGCCCTGACCGGGCGGCTCGGCGGCGCCACGAAGATCATCAGCAAGACCCGCCAGGAGGCGTACGGCGTCCCGGACGCCGAGGCGAACGTCCACGGCATGAGGACCTCGGCACTCGCCCTCTCCGGACTGCTCGACTTCATCACGCTGGACGAGAGCCGCGTCGAGGAGGAGGCGTACTGGATCCAGCGCGAGGTGAGCGAGATCCTCGACCCGCTGCTGGGCGGTGGCGAACTGCACAGCGAGATCGACGCGGCCTTCCGTACGGGACGGCTCGACATCCCGTTCAGCGCCAGCATCCACGCCCGCTCGGAGATCGTCCCCAAGCGGGACGCGAGCGGAGCCCTGCGCTACTTCTCCCCCGGCGGGCTCCCCTTCTCCCGCGCCAGCGCAGACCGCAACGACAGGTTGCTGGGCCGGGACGACGGCGGGAGCGGGACGCGGCTGATCAAGGAGATCACCCGCGACATCAACCACTTCGCCGCCCGTGACCACGGGCGTGTACGGCAGCACCTCGGACAGGAGCGGAAATGGACCACCTGACCTACTGGCAACGCACACTTGCGGGCCTGCCGGCACTGCTCGAGCTGCCCACGGACTGCCAGCGGCCGACCGAACCCAGCGGTCTGCGCACCAAGGTGGCCCTCACCGTCGGGCCACGCGCCCACCGCGCCGTCGCCGCGCTCGCCGAGCGGGAGGGCACCGGCGTGGTCACCGTGGCACAGGGCGCCCTGGCAGGCCTGCTGACGCGGATGGGGGCGGGTGAGGACATCGCGCTGGGGGCGACGGGCCACGGTCCGGACGGCTTCACCCTGCTGCGGATCGACTGTTCGGGAGATCCCACCCTGCGCGAGCTGACCCGCCGGGTACGGGACGCGGACCGCTCGGCGCGCGAGCACACCGCTCCGTTCCGGCTGGTCACCGAGGCCCTGGGAGTGACCGCTCCGCACCGTCGGCACGCCCTGTTCCAGGTGCGCTGCGGCGGGCCGGAGGAGTCGGGGCAGCTGCCCCCGCACGCTCCCGAACTGGACGTACGCGTCCGCACCACCGGGGAGCGCGGACGCGGCGGCATGGAGGTCCTGCTGGACGCGGACGCCGACCTCTTCGGCCCCGAGAGCGCGGAGCTCCTCGGCAGTCGGCTCGTCCGGCTGCTGACCGAGGGCGCCGAGGATCCCGACCGCCCGCTCGGCTCCGTCGAGGTGCTCGCCCCCGCGGAGTACGACCGGCTGTTCAAGGACTTCAACGACACCGCCCGCCCGGTGCCCGAGAGCACCGCGGTCGCGGTCCTGGAGGCCCAGGCCCACCGCACCCCGCACGCGCCGGCGGTCACGTCCCGGGACGGCGACCTGTCGTACGCCGAACTCCACGCCGCCGCCAACCGCCTGGCCCGCTTCCTGGCCGAGCGCGGCGCGGGCCCCGACGACATCGTCGCGGTGGCGCTGCCCCGCTCGGCCGGACTGGTCGTCGCCCTCCTCGCCGTGCTCAAGGCCGGAGCGTCCTATCTGCCCATCGATCTGGGATACCCGGCGGAGCGCATCGCGACGATGCTCGACGACGCCCGGCCCTTCTGTGTGCTCACCACTCGGGACGCCTTGGAGCTGCTGCGCCCCGCCGACCGTGCGGCCGGCAGGGCCACGACGGTCCTGCTCGACGACCCCCTCACGGCGTCCGCCGTATCGGCGCTGCCCGGAGGGGACCTCACCGACGCCGAGCGCCGGGCCCCGCTGCGTCCGGCGAACGCCGCGTATGTGATCTACACCTCCGGGTCGACGGGACGCCCCAAGGGCACCGTGATCGAACACCGTTCCCTGGCGCACTATCTCCACTGCACGATCCGGTCCTACGACAGTGTCCGGGGCACCTCGCTGTGGCACTCCTCCGTCTCCTTCGACCTGAGCGTGACCTCGCTGCACGTGCCCCTGGCCGCCGGTGGACGCGTGTGGGTCACGACTCTGGATGCGGAGTCCGCCGCGTACCCGGCCGCGCCCAGCGGCTGCGACTTCCTCAAGGCGACCCCCAGCGCGCTGCCCCTGCTGGCGGCACTGCCGGAGAGCCTGTCACCCACCGGGGAGCTGATGCTCGGCGGAGAGGCCCTCCAGGGCGAGGTGCTCGACGAGTGGCGCACCCGCCACCCGCAAGCGAAGGTTCTTCATGTCTACGGCGCCACCGAGACCACCATCAACTGCTCGGAGCACCACATACGTCCGGGCGACCCGGTACCGGCGGGCACCCTGCCCCTGGGCCGGCCCATGGACAACGTGCGGATGTACGTCCTCGACGCGCGGCTGCGCCTGGCGGCGCCCGGCGTCATCGGCGAGATCTATGTGGCGGGCCCCGGCCTGGCGCGCGGATACGCCGGCCGTCCCGAGCTGACCTCCGCCCGCTTCGTGGCCGATCCCTTCGGAGCGCTCTTCGGGGCGCCGGGCGACCGGATGTACCGCACCGGCGACCTCGGCCGCTGGGCCCAGGACGGACAGCTGGAGTTCGCCGGGCGCCGCGACCATCAGGTGAAGGTACGCGGCCACCGCGTCGAACTCGGCGAGATCGAGCACACGTTGACCGCGCACGAGGCGGTCGGCCAGGTCAAGGCCGTCGTGGCCGAGGACCCTTCCGGCGGCCATCGCATCGTGGCCTACGTGGTGCCCGCGGCCGGGCGGAGGACGACGGCGGGCGGGCTCCGCGCCCACGCGGCCGGGCGGCTGCCGGACTACATGGTGCCCTCGGTGATCGTCATCCTCGACAGGATTCCGCTGACCCCCAACGGCAAGGTCGACACCGCACGCCTGCCCGTCCCCGAACACCACCGGTCGGACCAGCACATCGGCGCACCGCCGAGCACGCCACGCGAGGCGGCCCTCTGCGCCCTGGTCGCCGAGGTCGTCGGGATTCCCCAGGTCGGGGCCGACCGGGACTTCTTCGAGGTCGGCGGACATTCCCTGTCGGCCCTGCGGCTCGCCGACCGCATCCGTACGACGCTCGGCCTCGAGATGACCGTCCGTGACGTCTTCCGGGCCCGTACCGTCAGAGCCCTGGCGGGCCTGCTCGACCGGGCCGGCCCGGCTGGTGCTCCGCCGCTCCTGACCAGGGCCGACCGCCGACCCGATCGGATCCCGCTCTCCGCCGGCCAGCGTGCGCTGTGGTTCCTGCACCGGCTCGACGGCAGCCCGACCTACAACTCCTCCCTGGCTCTCCGGCTCTCCGGCGACCTGGACCTGTCCGCGATGGGCCGGGCGGTACGCGATGTGCTGGACCGTCACGAGACGCTCAGGACCGGCTTCTACGAAGACGACGGCGAGCCGTACCAGGGCGTGCTGCCCGCCGGCGCCCACCCGGGCCTGGTCTCCGTACAGGTTCCCGCCGGCCCCGGCCCCGTCGACGACCGCCTGGCAAAGGCGGCGACCGAGGCCGTCCAAGTGCCCTTCCTGCTGGGCGATGTGCCGCCCTCGCGCTTCACCGTCTTCTCGGCCGGCGCCTCGGAGCACCTGGTGCTGGTGGCGATGCACCACATCGTCACCGACGGCCTCTCGATGAGCCCGCTGATGCGTGACCTCACCCGGGCCTACACGGCCCGCGTCGAGGGAAACGCCCCTGACTGGGAGCCGTTGCCGGTTCAGTACATCGACCATGTCCTGTGGCAGCGGGACCGCCTCGGCAGTACGAGCGACCCGGGCAGCCTCGTGTCGCGCCTGCTCGGCCACTGGCGCGAGGCGCTCGCCGGGGCACCCGAACTGCTCGAACTGCCCACCGACCGGCCGAGGCCCGTCGCCCGCTCCCACGGTGGCGGCTCGGTCCGCTTCGAGATCGGCGCCGAACTGTACGACAGGGTCCGGGAGCTGGGCCGGAGCGTCGGCGCCACCCCGTTCATGGTGCTCCACTCCGTGCTCGCGGCCCTGTTGTCGCGGCTGGGGGCCGGCTGCGACATTCCGGTCGGCACACCCGTCGGCGGTCGCGGCGATTCGCGGCTCGACGGCCTGATCGGCTACTTCGTCAACACGGTCGTACTGCGGGCCGACACCTCCGGCGACCCCACGCTGCGCGAACTGGTCACCCGGGTGCGCGAGGCCGACCTGAGCGTGTACGCCCACCAGGACATGCCGTTCGAGCTGCTGGTCGAAGCGCTGAACCCGACGCGCTCGCTCTCCCACACCCCGCTCTTCCAGGTGATGCTGAGCCACGACGAGGCACTGCCCGACGACGTGCGTGTGCCGGGCCTGGAGATCCGGCCCGTCCACCTCACCACGGGCACGTCGAAGTTCGACCTGGCCGTGAACCTGCGGGACACCTCCGACGACGGCTTGACCGGGGCCGTCGAGTACAGCACCGACCTGTTCGACCGGAGGACCGCCGAGAGCTTCGCCCGGCGGTTCGTACAGCTCCTCGACGTGATGTCGGCCGCCCCCGACCGGCCGATCAGTTCGGCGGACCTGCTGGACGCGGCCGAACGGCAGCGCATGCTGGTCGAGTGGAACCGCACCGCCGTCGAGGAGCCGGCCGAGCTGCTGCCGCAGCTGTTCGAGTCCCGGGCGGTCGAAACGCCCGATGCCACGGCAGTGGTGGCCGGCGAGACCGAGCTGACCTTCGCCGAACTCAACGCGCGGGCCAACAGACTGGCTCACCTCCTGATCGCCCGGGGCGCGGGACCGGAGCGGTACGTGGCCGTGGCCCTGCCCCGGTCGGCCGATCTGGTCACGGCACTGCTGGCAGTGACGAAATCCGGCGCGGCGTACATCCCCGTGGACCCCGCCCACCCGGTGGAGCGGATCACGACCGTCCTGGACGAGGTCCGTCCGGTCGTCGTCCTCACGGACACGGCGACCGAGCATGTGCTGGGAGAGGGCCACGGCGCGCGGACGCTCGTACTCGACTCCGCCGGGGCCCTGTCCGATCTGGCGGCCGGGCCCACGGCCGATCCCACGGACCGCCACCGTCTCGCACCGCTGCGTCCCGGCCATCCGGTGTACGCGATCCACACCTCGGGTTCGACCGGCCGCCCCAAGGGCGTGGTGATCGAGCACCGCAGCTTGGTGAACCTCTTCCACCACTACTTCCGTGACCTGTACGCCGCCGACATCGCCCGAGCCGGCGGCCGCCCCTTCCGGGCGGCGCTGGCCGGAGCGATCTCCTTCGACGCGTCCTGGTCCCCGGTGCTGTGGATGGCGGCGGGCCATGAACTGCACGTGATCGACGACGACACCCGCCGTGACCCCTCGGCGTTCGTCGCCCATGTGAGCCGTGTCGGCATCGACTTCATGGACGTACCGCCGTCGTTCTTCGACCAGCTCCTGGAGCACGGGTTCCTGCGCGACGACTCGACCCGTCCCCGTGTGCTGGCACTCGGCGGTGAGGCCGTCAGCCAGGCCCAGTGGCAGTTGCTCAGGGACACCCCGGGCGTCAGCGGCTACAACACCTACGGTCCCACCGAGTACACCGTGGACACGCTCTGGGCGCGGATGTCCGACACCCCTCGCCCCGTCATCGGCCGCCCACTGCCCAACACACGGGTCTATGTGCTCGACCGTGCGCTGCGCCCGGTCCCCGAAGGCGTCCAGGGCGAGCTGTACGTCAGCGGCGTGGGCCTGGCACGGGGCTATCTGAGCCGGCCCGGGCTCACCGCGGAACGATTCGTCGCCGATCCCTTCGGCTCACCCGGCACACGGATGTACCGCACCGGCGACCTGGTGCGATGGACCGCTGACGGACGTCTGGACTTCGTGGGCCGGACCGACGACCAGGTCAAGCTCCGGGGCTTCCGCATCGAACTGGGCGAGATCGAGGCGGTGCTGCGGCGTCATCCGGCGGTCGGCCGTGCCGCCGTGACACTGCACGAGGACCACCAGGGAACGCGGCGGATCGTCGCCTACGTCGTGCCACCGAAGGGGGCGGGACAGACACCGGTGGCCGATCCGGGTGAGCTGCGCACCCATGTGGCCGCCCATCTGCCCGACTACATGCGGCCGTCGGCGTTCGTGCCGCTCGACGCCCTGCCCCTCACCGGCAACGGCAAGCTGGACCGTGCCCGGCTGCCTGCCCCCGGACCGGCAGCGGGAGGCGCGGGCGGTGCTCCGCGCACCCCGCGTGAGGAAACGCTGTGCACACTCATGGCCGAGGTGCTCGGCCTGGACCGGGTGGGCATCGAGGACAACTTCTTCGAACTGGGCGGCCATTCGCTCCTCGCCACTCGTCTCATCAGCCGGATCCGTACGGCGCTCGGAGTGGAGCTGCCCATCCGAGCCGTGTTCGAGACCCCCACCGTCGCCGCCCTCGCCGAACGTTCGGCGAGCGCCAGGAAGGCCCGGCCGTCGTTGCGTCCGCGCGCCGAGAAGCAGGAGGCCCTGTGAGTCCGCGGATTCCGCTGTCGTACGCCCAGCGCAGGATGTGGTTCCACCAGCAAGTGGCGGGCCCGGGCCCGACGTACAACGTCCCACTCGTCCTTCGCCTCACCGGTCCACTCGACCCTGCGGCGCTGGAGGATGCCGTCGCGGACGTCGTGGCACGCCACGAGAGTCTCCGCACGGTGTTTCCCGACGTCGACGGAGAACCCACCCAGCACATCCTCGACAGCACCGTGTCCCGACCCGCTCTCCACCAGCGCCAGGTCACCTCCACCGAACGTGCCGCAGTGCTCCGGCAGGAGGCCCGCCACGCCTTCGATCTCGCCACCGACGCCCCGATCCGCGCCACACTCCTGCACACGCGGCCCGATGAGCACATCCTGCTCATCCTCATCCATCACATCGCCACGGACGACTGGTCCTCCACCCCGCTCACCCGCCAGCTCTCCGAGGCCTACACGGCCCGCCTCGCCGGCACCGCACCGGACTGGGAACCGTTGCCGGTGCAGTACGCCGACTACGCGGTGTGGCAGCGGGACGTACTGGGCGACGAGCACGACCCGGACAGTGAGATGGCTGCTCATCTCGCTTACTGGAAAAGCGATTTGGCGGGCACCCCAGAACTGCTCAGCCTGCCGGTCGACCGCACCAGGCCTCCCGTGGCATCCGGTCACGGACACCGTGTCCCCTTCGGCTGGGACGAGGAGACACAGGCGCGCCTGGTCGCTCTCGCACGGGAGACGGGCACGACGGTCTTCATGACCGTGCAGGCAGCGGTCGCTGCGCTGCTCACCCGCCTGGGAGCGGGCACGGACATACCGCTGGGCGCCGCGTTCTCCGGACGCACGGACGAGTCCCTCGACGACCTGATCGGGTTCTTCACCAACACTCTGGTGCTACGGACCGACACATCGGGCAACCCGACCTTCCGTCAGCTCGTCCTGAGGACCAGGGAGACGAACCTGTCTGCCCACGCGCACCAGGACTTTCCCTTCGACCGCCTGGTCGACGCCCTCAAACCCACTCGCTCCCTGAGCCACCACCCCCTGTTCCAGGTCATGCTGGCCTACCAGAACGCGGGCCGGAACCAGCTCTCGCTGCCGGGCCTGGAGGTCTCCGTGGAGGAGGTCGACACGGGGGTGGCCAAATTCGACCTGGCCCTCGTCTTCTCCGAATGCGATCCCGCCTCCGCGGCCGACGGCCGGTCCGGTATGGAGGGGTCCCTGCACTACTCCACCGACCTCTTCGAGGAGAGCTCCGCCAGGACAATGACGGAGCGTCTGGTGCGACTGGTCCGCTGCGCTGCCGCCGACCCCGACCGCCCCGTCCCGTCCATCGATCTCCTCTCCGCCGAGGAACGCACCCGCCTGTTGACCGAATGGAACGACATCGACAGCCACCTCGCTGCCCTGTGGGCCGCCCACACACCCTCCGAAACCGCCCCGGGCAGCACACGCCGACCACCGCGTACGGAGCCGAAGGTCACGTCCTGACCTCCGGCCCGTCATCCGGCCGGTGGCATACGCAGCCACCGGCCGTCGTCGCGCCCAGTCGTCCCACGGTGCCCGCGAGGGCCTCGGTCAGGTGCCGACGTAGGCCGCGAGGTGCTCGCCGGTGAGGGTGGAGCGGGCGGCGACGAGGTCGGCGGGTGTGCCCTGGAAGACGATGTGGCCGCCGTCGTGGCCGGCGCCGGGGCCGAGGTCGATGATCCAGTCGGCGTGTGCCATGACCGCCTGGTGGTGCTCGACGACGATGACCGACTTGCCGGAGTCGACGAGCCGGTCGAGCAGGCCGAGCAGCTGCTCGACGTCGGCGAGGTGCAGGCCGGCGGTCGGTTCGTCGAGGACGTAGACGCCGCCCTTCTCGGCCATGTGGGTGGCCAGCTTGAGCCGCTGCCGCTCACCGCCGGACAGCGTGGTGAGCGGCTGGCCGAGGCTGAGGTAGCCGAGCCCGACGTCGGCGAGCCGGTCGAGGACGGCGTGCGCGGCCGGCGTGCGCGCCTCGCCGGCGCCGAAGAACTTTTCGGCCTCGGTCACCGACATCGCGAGCACCTCGCTGATGTCGCGGCCGCCGAGGTGGTAGTCCAGCACCGATGCCTGGAACCGCTTCCCCTCGCACTCCTCGCAGGTGGAGGCGACGCCGGCCATCATCGCCAGGTCGGTGTAGATGACGCCGGCGCCGTTGCAGGTGGGGCAGGCGCCCTCGGAGTTGGCGCTGAACAGCGCCGGCTTCACGCCGTTGGCCTTCGCGAACGCCTTGCGGATCGGGTCGAGCAGTCCGGTGTACGTCGCCGGGTTGCTCCGCCGCGAGCCACGGATCGCGCCCTGGCCGATCGACACCACACCCTCGCCGGCGGGGATCGACCCGTGCACGAGGGAGCTCTTTCCGGAGCCGGCGACCCCGGTGACGACGGCAAGCACCCCGAGCGGGATGTCGACGTCGACGTCGCGCAGGTTGTTCGCCGTCGCGCCACGGATCTCCAGCGTGCCGGTGGACTTCCGCACCGTCTCCTTGACGGCGGCCCGGTCGTCGAGATGGCGGCCGGTGATGGTGCCGCCCGCCCGCAGCCCCTCGACGGTGCCCTCGAAGCAGACGGCGCCGCCCGCCGTACCGGCGCCGGGGCCGAGGTCGACGACGTGGTCGGCGATCGCCATGACCTCCGGCTTGTGCTCCACGACGAGCACCGTGTTGCCCTTGTCCCGCAGCCGCAGCAGCAGGCCGTTCATCCGCTGGATGTCATGGGGGTGCAGGCCCGTGGTGGGCTCGTCGAAGACGTAGGTGACGTCGGTGAGCGAGGAGCCGAGGTGGCGGATCATCTTGACGCGCTGCGCCTCGCCGCCCGACAGCGTGCCCGACGGCCGGTCGAGCGCGAGGTAGCCCAGCCCGATCTCCACGAACGACTCGAGGGTGTGCTGCAGCGCGGTGAGCAGCGGCGCCACCGACGGCTCGTCGAGGCCGCGGACCCATGCGGCCAGGTCGCTGATCTGCATCGCGCAGGCGTCGGCGATGCTGATCCCCTTGATCTTCGACGACCGGGCCCCCTCGCTGAGCCGGGTGCCATCGCACTCGGGGCAGGTGGCGAAGGTGACCGCCCGCTCCACGAACGCCCGGATGTGCGGCTGCAGCGCCTCCTTGTCCTTGGACAGGAACGACTTCTGGATCTTGGGGATCAGCCCCTCGTAAGTGAGGTTGACGCCCTCGACCTTCACCTTGGTCGGCTCCCGGTAGAGGAAGTCCTGCATCTCCTTCTTGGTGAACTCGCGGATCGGCTTGTTCGGGTCGAGGAGGCCCGACTCGGCGTAGACCCGCACGGTCCAGAAGCTGTCGGACTTCCAGCCGGGGATGGTGAACGCGCCCTCGGCGAGCGACTTGGAGTCGTCGTAGAGCTGGGTGAGGTCGATGTCGGAGACGGCGCCCCGGCCTTCGCAGCGCGTACACATGCCGCCGGTGCGGGTGAAGGTCGCTTTCGTCGCCTTCTTGGCACCGCGCTCGACGGTGATCGCACCGCTCGCCCGGACCGAGGGGACGTTGAAGGCGTACGCGCTGGGCGGGCCGATGTGCGGCTTCCCGAGCCGGCTGAAGAGGATGCGCAGCATCGCGTTGGCGTCGGTGGCGGTGCCGACGGTGGAGCGCGGGTCGGCCCCCATCCGCTGCTGGTCGACGATGATCGCGGTCGTCAGTCCGTCGAGTACGTCGACCTCGGGCCGCGCCAGCGTCGGCATGAAGCCCTGCACGAAGGCGCTGTAGGTCTCGTTGATCAGCCGCTGCGACTCCGCGGCGATCGTGCCGAACACGAGCGAGCTCTTGCCCGAGCCGGAGACGCCGGTGAACACCGTCAGCCGGCGCTTCGGAATCTCGATGCTGACGTCCTTGAGGTTGTTCACGCGCGCGCCGTGCACGCGGATCAGATCGTGGCTGTCGGCAGCGTGCAGCGCAGGCGACTGCGTGTTCGTCCTCGTGGCCTTGCTCATCGTGTCTCCATCTGTCGGGCGGGGCCGTCTTCGCGGTCTCCGTCGGCGTCGCCTGGCTCGATCTGATCAGATTCGAACAGTACGTCTGGTTCTCCTTTCGTGGGCGTGATCGCGGCAACAGCCCGACGGCGACCTGATCGGCGGTGCCGGCCGGGGTGGCGCGACGCCGTCCGGCCGACACCTGGCCGGGGTCGCGCTCGGCGCAGGAAGCCTCGGGCATCCACGCCGCTTCGGCCCGTGGGGCCTCTGGACCCGGCCACGCGGCGCGCCCGGCCGAGGCGTCAGACCAACCAGCGTCCGTCGCGCATCGGCTCGCGGTCGGGCGGGCGGCGCAGAGGGCGCCCGATCGCCGCCGACGTCGCCCCGGTCCCGGCGCCGGTGACGATCCACTCGGGGACCGATGCGGCTCCGCACGGAGCCGCATCGGAGCCGGTCGAAGATCTCGTCGGCGATCGCCGACCCTTCGGCCGCGCAGAGCGCCCTGTCGGCGTCGCCAAAGTGGTCAGGAAAGCGTGATCGGGGAAGTGACCGCCGAGCCGCTCGGCCGGCAGGCGGGCCCTCCCCGTACCGCGTCGGGCGGCCCCTTGCCCATCTGCGACCGCCCGCCCTCCCGCTTCCCGCTCCGCCGACCGCCCGGAGGAGCCGGATCGCCTGTGCCACCCCGAGTCGGAGCGCCCCACAGCCATGGGCCGGGAACGTACCTCAGGCGGTTCTTACCGCTTGCGGGGCTGGGTGAAGCGGAGCATGTTGCCGGCCGGGTCGCGGAAGGCACAGTCGCGGACGCCGTACGGCTGGTCGATCGGCTCCTGCAACACCTCCCCGCCGGCTGCCTGGATGCGTTCGAAGGTGGCGTCGCAGTTGTCGGTGGAGAAGATCACGCCGCGCAGCATGCCCTTGGCCAGCAGTTCCGCCATCGCCTGCTTGTCGGCCGGCGAGGCGTTGGGGTTGGCGAGCGGCGGTTCGAGGACGATCTCCACGTCCGGCTGCGCGGGTGAGCCGACCGTCACCCAGCGCATCCCCTCGAACCCGACGTCGTTGCGTACCTCCAGGCCGAGGATGTCGCGGTAGAAGGCGAGCGCCTTGTCATGGTCGTCGACTGCGATGAAGCACTGTGAGAGCTTGATGTCCATGCCGTCGACGCTACGAGGCGGCGGCGGATTCTGCTTCTCCGATCCTGACCGGTCGCGTGAGGATCTTGGCGACGCACGCCGGGATCGCGGCGCCGGCCTCGTGGCGCCGGGCCCGGTAGGCGCTGGGGCTCTCGCCGACCAGCTCGCTGAAGCGCGAGCTGAACGACCCCAGCGAGGTGCATCCGACCGCGAAGCAGACCTCCGTCACGCTCATGTCGCCCCGCCGCAGCAGCGCCTTCGCCCGCTCGACACGGCGGGTCATCAGATAGCTGTAGGGCGTCTCCCCGAAGGCGGCGCGGAAGCTGCGGGAGAAGTGCCCGGCCGACATGAGGGCGACGTTCGCCAGCGCCGGAACGTCCAGCGGCCGTGCGTAGTCGCGGTCCATCACGTCCCGGGCGCGGCGCAGCCGTACCAGGTCCTCCAGGGTCATGCCCACCAGCATCGCACGGCGGCGGTGGCCCGCCTCTGCGATCAGTACTCCCGGGCCGTCGGGATCCCCTTCCTCACGGGCCGGTGCCGACGTGCTGAGGGGGCTCGCTCAGCCGCCCCGGCGGGGTGGGCCCCGAAGGGTTACCGGTGCGCGGCGGTGTCGCTCCTGCGGGGCGTGGTGGGTTCCCCGCGGCGGACCGAGCCGGGGGCGCGTGCGGCCGGGTGGTCGGCGTGGGCGGACGAGCTGAGTTGCCAGGGGACGCTGGTCACCATCACGCCGGGAGTGAACAGCAGCCGGCTCTTGAGCCACAGCGCGGACTGGTTGTGCAGCAGGTTCTCCCACCAGTGGCCCACCACGTACTCGGGAATGAAGACCGCGACCACATCCCGCGGGCTGTCGCGGCGGAGGGAGCGCACGTACTCCATGACCGACCCGGTGATCTCGCGGTACGGAGAGTCGAGGACCTTGAGCGGCACCGGGATCTCGTAGTCCGCCCACTGCCGTTGGAGCGCGGCGGACTGCTCACGGTCCACCGCGACGGTGAGTGCCTCCAGGTGGTCGGGCCTGAAGGCGCGTGCGTAGGCCAGCGCCCGCAGGGTCGGCTTGTGGAGGGTGGAGACCAGCACGACCGCCAGCACCCGGGAGGGCGGCACCATCTCGCTGCGCGGGTCGGTGACCGCCAATTCGTCTGCGGTGGTGTCGTAGTGACGGCGGATCCCCCGCATCATGACCCACAGCACGATCCCGGCGAGCACCGCCAGCCAGGCGCCCTGGGTGAACTTCGTGGCCAGCACGATGATCAGTACCAGACAGGTGATGACCGCACCGGTGGCGTTGATGACCCGCGCCACCCGATGCCGACGGCGTACGGCCGGATCGGCCTCGGTGCGCAGCTCGCGGTTCCAGTGCCGGACCATGCCGGTCTGCGAGAGCGTGAAGGAGGTGAACACGCCCAGGATATACAGGTGGATGAGGCTGGTGACGTTGGCCTTGAACGCCCACAGCAGCAGTCCGGCCACGATCGCCAGCGCCAGGATGCCGTTGGAGAAGGCGAGCCGGTCGCCGCGGTTGTGCAGCTGGCGCGGCAGATAGCGGTGCTGCGCGAGGATCGAGGCGAGCAGCGGGAAGCCGTTGAAGGCGGTGTTCGCGGCGAGGATCAGTACCAGGGCGGTGGCGGCCTGGAGGAAGTAGAAACCGATGCTGTTCTCGCCGCCGAAGACGGAGGCGGCCAGCTGGGCGATGACGGTGCGCTGATGGTACGAGGCGCAGTCGCCGTCCAGTCCGGTGAGCCGGCACGGGTCTTCGACGATGTGCACCTTGGTGATGAGCGCGAGCGTGGTGACGCCGACGAACATGGTCACGGCGATGATGCCCATCGCGGCCATGGTGGCCGCCGCGTTGCGGGACTTGGGCTTGCGGAAGGCAGGCACACCGTTGGAAATCGCCTCCACGCCGGTCAGTGCCGTACAGCCGCTGGAGAAGGCGCGAAGGACGAGCATCACCAGCGCGAGGCCTGCCAGGTTCGCATCCGCGGGATCCGGTGTGATGCCGTACGCGGCGCTCTCCGCCACCGGCGCGTCACCGGCCAGGTACCGGAACAGCCCAGTGCCGACCATGATCAGCACGCCGCCGATGAACAGATAGGTCGGGGCCGCGAACGCCTGACCGGATTCGCGTACGCCGCGCAGATTCATCGCGGTCAGCAGGGCGACGAAGACGAGCGCCATCTGCACGCGGTAGTCGACCAGTGCGGGCACCGCCGAGATGATGTTGTCCACGCCGGAGGCGACGGAGACCGCCACGGTCATCACGTAGTCGACCAGCAGCGAGGCGGCGACCACCAGACCGGCGGAAGGGCCGAGGTTCGTCGAGGCCACCTCGTACGACCCACCACCGCTGGGATAGGCGTGCACCACCTGGCGGTAGGAGAGGACCACCACGGTCATCAGCGACACGACGGCCGCCGCGATCCATGGCGTGAAATGCAGGTAGGCCAGGCCGCCCAGGGTCAGCACCAGCAGGATCTCCTGGGTGGCGTACGCGACCGAGGACAGCGGGTCGGAGGCGAAGATCGGCAGGGCGAGGCGCTTGGGCAGCAGCGTCTCGCCCAGTTCCTCGCTGCGCTTGGCGCGGCCGATGACCAGCCGCTTGAGGATCCCCGTCACGTTGAACACGGCGCGAGAGTAAGCCGCCGCGCCTGTTCAGCAGCGCGGCCACGATGCTGCGAGGGCCATGAGTACTCGTTAGGGTTCCGCGCCCGTGCGTACGTATGGCGCAATGGCCGGCACAGTGTGCTGATGGAGCAGGTCGGTCCTTGTGTCCGACCGCACGGCCCATGGGTGCGGTGAGTACCGCCCGCCGGGCCGGGCGGGCGGTACTGACCGGGTCAGCCGACGTGGATGCGGGGCCGGCGGGTGAGGTCGGGTTCCGCGCGGCGCAGGACCTCGCGGGTGACGGGGGCGACTTCGCCGTCGCCGAAGACGAGGAAGCGCAGCAGATGCCCGAGTGGGTGGCCCTCGGTCCAGTTGAAGTAGGCGTGCGGGACCTGGCCGGTGCGGGCGCGCAGTTCCATCAGGACTGCGGCGATGGTGTTGGGCACTACGGCGCCTTGGACGCGCAGGATCCGTGCGCCGTACCGCTCCTCGCCGTGGACGCTGAGGTCGGCGGTGAAGTCGGAGGAGTCCCGGACGGTGACTTCGAGGAAGAGGACCGGTCGGCCGTCGGGGATGTGGGTCTCCTCGCGCTGGCTGTACTCCTTCTCCCGGTACTCCTGCTCGTCGCGCTCGTCCGGCTCGTTGGCGATGACCCGCAGCGGCCCTTGCGCGGCGGTTTCGTCGATCAGCCGGGCGGCGGTCTCGTCGAACGTGACGGTGGCGGCGCGCAGTTCGAAGGCACGGTGGACGCGGGAGGCGAAGGAGGTCAGCAGGATGCCGACGATGAACAGCGAGGCGATCTTCAAACCGTCCGGCCGTTCGACGACATTGACGACCAGCGTGTAGGCGAACACCGCGGTGACGGTGCCGAAGCCGATGGTGGCGGCCCGGTGGCCGCGGTGGTGGACGGCGATCGTCGACGCAAAGGACGCCGAGAGCATCAGTACCAGCACCCCGGTGGCGTACGCACCGCCCTGTGCGTCGACATCGGCGTTGAACAGGACGGTGACGGTGACGGCGATCGCCATGAACAGCAGCACCAGTGGGCGCACCGCCCTGGCCCACTCGGGTGCCATGCCGTAGCGCGGCAGATAGCGCGGTACGAGGTTGAGCAGGCCGGCCAGGGCGGAGGCGCCGGCGAACCAGAGGATGGCGATGGTCGACACGTCGTACGCCGTGCCGAAGGCTTCACCCAGGTACTCGTGGGCGAGATAGGCCAGGGCCCGCCCGTTGGCCTCGCCGCCCTTCTCGAACTGCTCGACGGGGATCAGGATGGTTGTGGCGAGGCTGCTGATGAGCAGGAATCCGCTCATGGTCAGCGCGGCGGTGGTCAGCAGCTTGCGGGTGTCGCGGATGCGTCCGGCCGGGTTCTCGTACGTGTCGGTGGCGTCTCCGCGCACCTGTGGCATGACGGCGACGCCGGTCTCGAAGCCGGACATGCCGAGGGCGAGCTTGGGGAAGACCAGCAGGGCCACGCCGATCATCGCCAGGGGCGAGGCGTGCTCGGCCGTCAGGGCACTCCACCAGTCGTCGACCACGACCGGCTGGGTGGTCACGTGCCAGACGGCGGTGGCCAGGACGACCACATTGAGTGCCAGGTAGAGCGCGACCAGCACCACGGCGACGCGGATCGCCTCGCGGAAGCCCTTGAGGAACACCGCGCCGAGGCCCGCGACGAGCACCAGGGTGATCCAGACGTTGCCGTCGTGCATCCAGTGCGGGGCAAAGGGATTCTCCACCACATGGGCCGAGGCGTCCGCGGCCGACAGAGTGATGGTGATCATGAAGTCGGTGGCCGCGAAGCCGAGCAGCACCAGCACGAACAGCTTCCCCGCCCACCAGGGCAGCAGCCGCTCCAGCATGTGGATCGAGCCCTCGCCGTGCGGGCTCTCCTTCGCGACCCGCCGGTACACCGGCAGCGCGCCCAGCAGGGTGAGGGCAACGAGTACGAGGGTGGCCAGCGGCGAGAGCAGACCGGCGGCCAGAGCGGCGATGCCGGGCTGGTAGCCGAGGGTGGAGAAGTAGTCCACACCGGTCAGGCACATCACCCGCCACCACGTGTGGCCCTTGTGCTCGGCCGGCGGCGTGCCGTGCGGACCCGGATGCCGTGCGGACTGCTCGCTCAGGCCCTCCAGCAGCCAGGCACGCCAGGGCCGGGCCCCAGCCCGCTCCTCGGTTTCGGGCGGCGTGGTCTCGACCTGCGTGCCGGTCATGCGGTGATTCCCCTGCTGATCGTCGGGCAACGAGGAGCGAGTATCCACCACACACGCGCCTAACCCTTTGGCCGGGGGCGGCCTTCGGGGACGGGCGGCCTTCGGTGCACGCAAAGGGAGCGCGGGCCCTCTTCGGGATCGGGTGCTGTCGACCGACGCGGCTCGTCGTCACCGGAATCGGACGACGTCTACTCCAGGCCGGAGACCGTGAAGACCGACCGGACCGTCTCCCCGTCGATCCTCCGCGACAGCTGCCGCAGAGCAGCCGCCCCGTACAACAGCGTTCCCCGGCCCAGGGAGGTCCGGGCGCCCGCGTCCAGCAGGCGCCACAACCGGGGATTGGCGACAAGAACCCGCGGGTCCAGCTCGACGCGGCCGCCGTCCAGGTCACGCAGGACCAGCCGCTGCGCGACGCCGTCGGACCAGCGCACCGACACCAGCCGGTCCGTGCGAACCGTCCGTTCGCGCAGCAGGCCGCGCGAGGCCAGCCATCCCTCTCCGGCGGTCACCCGCGGCGGCAGCAGCACCACGAACAGCAGGACAGCGAGCCCCGTCCACAGGACGGCGCGCACGGTGGTGAGGCCGCCGGAGCCCACGTCGATGAGCAGCAGCATCGCGAGCAGCAGGGCTGCGCAGCGGATCGCGGCCTGTCGTTCACCGGACCGGCCATGGTCGGCTGAAGGGCTCCCGGGGGGCTCCGCGCGGCCCGCGTCGCGGCCCGGAACGCATCGTGTCTCACGCTGCTCCATGCGTCCGACGGTAGGAACGCGAGTGGCTCGCCGCCGTTGCGTTGATGACCTGCTGATGCGTCACGGGCAAACCTTGACGCCCTGCTCACGGGCCTCGTCAAGAACGCGTGAAGACATCGCCGTTGCGCGCCAAGAACGCGCCAGCGCCAGGCAGGACCGGCCGGATCCGGGCACACCCTGAGCGGACCTGGAACCGAAGGAGCCATCCGCATGTCCGTCCTGTCCACCAAGACCGTCACTGCGCCCGGCGCAGAGGAACCCCCGGATACCGGCGCGCGTCACAAGCTCACAGCCGTCACCGGCCTCGCCGCGCTCTCGCTCGACGCGATGGCGTCGGTGGCGTACGGACCCGAGGCGATCGTCCTGGTCCTCGCCGCGGCAGGCGGCTACGGGCTCGGCTTCACGCTCCCCGTCACCCTCGCCATCGCGGGCCTGCTGGCGGTCCTCGTTGCCTCGTACCGGCAGGTGATCGCCGCGTTCCCGGACGGCGGCGGCAGCTACGCGGTCGCCAAGGCGCACTTGGGCCGGCGCACCAGTCTGGTCGCGGCCGCGTCGCTGGTGCTGGACTACGTCCTCAATGTGGCCGTCGCCGTGACCGCGGGCGTGGCCGCGCTGACCTCGGCCTTCCCGGAGCTGTACGGCGACCGGCTGTGGATGTGCGTCGGCGTGCTGGTGCTGATCACGGCCGTGAACCTGCGCGGAATCGTCGACTCGGCCCGCGCGTTCATCGTGCCGACGGCCGTCTTCATCGGCTCGATCCTGGTGCTCATCACGGTCGGCCTGTTCCGTGACGCCCCGGCGAGCACCGAGGCGGCCGCCGGTCACGCCTCCGTCCTCGCCGACAACGCCACCACCGTCGGCGCGCTGCTCCTGCTCAAGGCGTTCGCATCCGGCTGCTCGGCACTGACCGGCGTCGAGGCCATCGCCAACGCCGTCCCGTCCTTCCGTGCGCCGGCGGCCCGCCGCGCGCAGCACGCCGAGATCGCCCTCGGCGCCCTGCTCGGCGTGATGCTGATCGGCCTCTCCGTACTGATCTCCCGCTTCGGGCTGCAGCCGGTCGAGGGCGTGACCGTCCTCGCCCAGCTCGCCGACGCCTCCCTGGGCCACAACCTCGGCTTCTACGTCATCCAGTTCGCCACCATGGTGCTGCTGGCCCTGTCCGCCAACACTTCCTTCGGCGGTCTCCCGGTCCTGCTCAAACTGCTGGCCCGCGACAACTACCTGCCGCATGTCTTCGGGCTGAAGGCCGACCGCCAGGTCCACCGGCACGGTGTGCTGACCCTTGCCGGTGTCTCCGCCGCACTCCTGCTCTTCTCCGGCGGCGACACCAACACTCTCGTTCCGCTCTTCGCCATCGGCGTCTTCGTCGGCTTCACCATCGCCCAGACCGGCATGGTCCTGCACTGGCGTCGGGTCCGCGGACCGCGCTGGGCGGGCAAGGCGTTCCTCAACGGGCTCGGCGCGCTGCTCACCGGCATCAGTGCGGTCGTCGTCACCGCCACCAAGTTCCACGACGGCGCCTGGCTGATCGTCGTCGCGCTGCCCCTGCTGGTCGCCGGGTTCGAGTGCGTCCACCGTGCGTACGGGAAGATCGGCGAGCGCCTCGAGGTCGGCCGTATCCCCGAATCCCCGCACCGCGACCGCTCGTTGGTTCTCGTTCCCGTCTCGTCCCTGACCCGGCTCACCAGCGAGGCCCTCACCGCGGCGGTGTCTCTCGGCGACGAGGTCCGGGCGGTGACCGTCTGCTACCCCGATCCTGAGGACCGCGAGCTGACCGAGGCCCTGGAACGGGACTGGGCGCTGTGGAACCCCGGCGTCCCGCTGATCCGCGTTGCCTCGGCCCGCCGCACGGTCGGCCGTCCGGTCGCCGCGTACGTACGGGAACTCGAGGCCGCAGAACCGGGCACCCGGATCACCGTGCTCATTCCCGAGGTCGAGCCGGCCCATCTGTGGCAGCGGGTGCTGCAGAACCAGCGCGGCGCCGTTGTGGCGCAGGCCGTCCGCCGCGATACGAACGCGGTCATCTGCCGGCTGCGTTTCCGGCTCGGTGACCGGCCCTGACCGCGCCGCCCCTTCGGCAATCCGCCCCCACGGGGGTCAGGTTCAGCACCCTCTGGCCCTGCGGCCGTGGTTCGCCTTGTTCTGCGGCGGGCTTTCTTCTTGCGGGAGCGGGCGGTCGGACGCACCAGCAAACCTGTGAGGTCATGCCGATGGCGTGTCCCGTGGCTCGGTGTCGTCGGTCAGGCGACGGCGAGGGCGAATGGGCTGGTGCCGGCGGTGACGGAGGTGAGGACGCTGTTGGTGGAGGTGTCGATCACGGACACGCTGTTCGATCCCTGGTTGGCGACGTAGGCGCGGGTGCCGTCGGGGGTGATGCCGACGCCGTAAGGGGTGGTGCCGACCGTGATGGTGCCGGTGACGGCATTGGTGGCCGTGCTGATCACGGAGACGGTGCCCGAGCTGTTGTTGGCGACGTAGAGGCGGCTGCCGTCCGGGGTGATGGCCAGCCCGCGTGGTGTGGTTCCGAAGGTGATCGCGGTGAGCACGGTGTTCGTGGCGGTATCGATCACTGACACCGTGCCGGATCCGGAGTTGGTGACGTAGGCGCGCGTGCCGTCCGGGGTGACGGCGATGGCACGGGGGTTGGTGCCCAAAGTGACGGGGGTGATGACGGTGTTGGTGGAGGTGTCGATCAAGGACACGCTGCTCGACCCCCCTTGGGCCAGATGCAGCCGGTCGGCGATCTCGGCAACGCTCTGCCCTTGGGCGGCACAAGGCGGCGACCGCTCCGGCGTCACCGGCGGTACGTGCGCCTGGTCGGGCGCCGGGACGCCCCGGCGCCCGACCAGGCGGACTGCGGACGCGACGGCGGGGAGTCCGCCGCATACCTGTGCCGCCGGTCGCGTGTCATGCCACTGACGTCCGCGGCCTTGAGCGGCGGAAGGGAATCTAGCCGCCACGAATCACCCATCTCCGTGTCGACCAGGAGAATTTACGGGCTTCTGACAGCTCGTCGACAGTCGGCGTCAAGCCTGTGTCATGAAGTGATGACAGGACGTCAGGGAGGCGTAAGGGGAGTTGGTCTGTGTTCGGAACCGGCTGAGACTGATCGCCGTGGGGGAACGGACGGCCGTCCGTGGTGTGCGCCTGGAAGGCGCGTGACCATCAGCGCCGGTACCGCGCTCGGTCCGGAGGCAGGGGCCTGGACCGGAGCCGGAACACGCCGTGCGACGGCCGTACCACGAGCGGGGCGGCCCGGCCCGCGGCCACGAGGGAGGCAGCGGCCGGGCCGCCCACGCATCGAGGCCCTGAAGGTCCGGCTGCGGCGGCGCCGGGTGGCACGGTGTCTCCGGAACCCATGCCTGCTCTTGAGAAGCAACGCCTGCCTTGCTCAGGGGGAACGGACAGGGGCAGCGGGAGCACGCACCAGGCGCATCGCGCCGCCAATCTCACCTCGATGCCCTACGCCACGTGGTGCGGGACGCCGTCGAAACCGCGTACAACTGCCTCAACAGGGTCTCCTGCCCCACGAGTTGGCTTCGACAACCCTCGTTCTGCATCGGAGGCCGGCCCTGTCCTCCTGCACCCACCCCGCTCCGGGGCTTATCGGGGGGTCAGTACACAGAACTCGTGACCGTCGGGGTCGGCCATCACCACCCAGTCGACGTCCCCTTGGCCGATGTCGATGCGCGTTGCCCCGAGGGAGACGAGCCGGTCGACCTCCGCCTGCTGGTCACTGCCGGCCGGTGGAGCGAGGTCGAAGTGCAGCCGTTCCTTCCCCGTCTTCGGCATCAGGGGTGGACCACCCCACGTGACCTTCGGACCGCCGTGCGGTGAGCGGATCGCGGTCTCCTGGTCCTGGTCCCAGACCAACGGCCAGCCCAGGGCTCGGCTCCAGAAGTACCCGGCCTCCTGCGAACCATCTCCCGCCAGCGCTCCGATGAACCCGCAATCGGCGAGGAAGCTGTTGCCCGGCTCGATGACACAGAACTCATTGCCCTCGGGGTCGGCGAGCACCACATGCCCCTCCTCCGGGCGTTGACCGATGTCGATGTGCCGGGCACCGAGTGCGAGCGCCCTCTCCACCACCTGCTTCTGGTCGTCGAGGGACGTGCTCGTCAGATCGAAGTGCATGTGGTTCTGGCCTGTCTTCCGCTCCTGGGCCGGGAGGAAGCGGAGCCGGAACCCGGTCTCATCGCTGGGCAGCAGCGTGATGCCGTCGGAGGAGTCCTTGGACGTCTCCCAGCAGAGAAAGTCCGCCCAGAAGCGCGCGAGACGGAGCGGGTCGTGCGCATCGAAGCAGAGCGCGTGCAGGTGAGAAGTCATCCGTAGGTCTTCCGGTAGGGGCAGGCGGGTCGTGCTGGAGCCTGCCCAGCCGGTGCCACCCGGTCAACTGATTAACCCGCGCTCGTCCGCTGTCCAGCACGCTCGAAACGGCAGTCCGTCCACGACCTCACAGGCTCGCGAGGAGGCCGTCGAGCGGGGGCGGTGTCCGGTCCGGTGCGAGGGCCTCGACAAGGAGACGGCCGTAGCGGATCTTGCGGCCCTTCTTCGTGCCGAGGAAGCGCCGCACCTGCTGATGCCGGGGTCGGCCGTGCTGTGCGGGCTGGCGCTGGAAGGTCTGCCAGGCGCGGAGTTCGCCCTCTGCGCGGAGGATCTCCTCGACTCCTGCCGTGCCGAGCGCGCGGATGAGTTCATCCTCCAGATCCGCGGTGCATACGTAGATGTCCTGGAGCGGTGCCTGTGCCCGTGTCAGGCCGCGCTCGTAGAAGTCCTGTTCGCCCTCGTCGCACAGTCCTGTCAGGCGCAGACCGAGGCCGGGCGGCCCGAGGAGGCCGGCATAGCGGCCGACGCTCATCGCCCCGCCCATCGGCACGACACACACTCCCTCGGCGGCCAGGTCCCGGCCACGCCGGGCGGCCAGCGCCTCGACGGCCGCGAGATCGCTCAGCCCTTCCAGGAGCACCGCGGTCCGCGCCCCCAGGCTTTCCGCCAGATCACGCGCCGGCGCATCGGGACCGCCCGTCGCCCAGCTGGTGACCGCATCCTGGAACGCCCTCATGTCCGCCATGGGGCGAGTCTGTACGTCGACCGGTGGCACGGCACGGAATTATTCGACGGCCTCAGGAGCTGCGACGGTCCTCAGGCCCCGGCCGCCCGGTCCACCGATCCCCTGGAACGGCTGAACCGCGAGATCGAGCGCCGCACCGACGTCGTGCAGGTCTTCCCCAACCCCGACGCGGTCCTCCGACTGGCCACCGCCGTCCTGGCCGAACTCCACGACGAACGGATCGCCTTCCCCCGCCGCTCTCTGAGGAGAGCATGGCCACGGTCTACGCCAGCCGCCCCACCACCGACAAGACCGCCCTGCCCAGCCCCACCGAAGGCTGATCCACTACACCACGTGGCGGGACGCCATCAGCTCACGCCGCACACACGCCACCCCACCCCTCGTGATTCCCAAGCTCAGAGCGCGGGTTCGATTCCCGTCGGGCCCTGAACCCATTCGCCCAGAGATACCCGTGCCGCCCACGCCACCTGCCCAGGGCCGTCCGACGTCCACACCGACTCGGCGGTGAGTAGGTCAGTGGCTGATCACCCGTCGGCCGTCATCTGGTGCCAGACCTCTCGTGCCCGCTGCCGCAGCGCGGGGAGGAGTTCGAGGTTGTCCCCGCGGTCGGCGCTCTGGAGAAGCTCGGTGATGACCACCAGCTCCGCGAAGCGCCCGGCGTCACTGTCGAGAACGGTGGAAAGTTCCCGGCGGACGCGCTCGGCGGTCTCCGGCATCGTGAGGCTGTAGGCGTACAGGAGGGCGGCGTCGTAGCCGGCCGGGGCGGTGCCCCAGCCTTCCCAGTCCAGGATGCCAAGTTCAGGACCGGCGAGGTTCGCCCAGTGCAGGTCGCCATGTGCGGTGGACCACGCGGGTGGAGTCGTAGGAACAGACCCGCCGAGGAAGGCGAGGTACTTCGGCATCGCACGGTCCAGGTATGCCTGACGTACTGCTGTGCGGTCGGTACGGACCGCCGAGAGACGGTCGAGGGCCGTACGGAGGTCGTCCCACCAGGCTGTGATCAGGCGGGGCGTGGCGGCAAGCACCGGAGTGGGCGAGAGGGGGCCGCCAGTGACGTGGTCGTACAGCTCTGCCCTGTACGCGTCTTCTTTCTCCGTCCACTGCCGTACGAGACGGAGACAAGGGCGCGGTATCTGCTGGGGCACCAAGCGTTCGGCGTCCTCCGGACCGGTCCACAGCTTGCCGCTGGCCTCGTCGGCCGGGCTGTGAGCAACGCGCAGCCATCCCGGTCCGTAAGGTCCGGTGACGGGTCGGCCCAGCGTGCGTCCCCGCCACCCCCACACCTCCTGCGGCCCTCCGTCGGACGCCCGAGCGTCGCGGGCCGCCCCGAAGAAGCCGCACGCCACGGTATGGGCCCTCCGCATGCGGGCGGCGACCTCGGGGTCGTCAGGTTCCGAGGACATCGATGACCCCTCTCAGGCGATCAGGCGACAAGGGCGCACAGGCCGCAGCGCCCAGGGCATCGGCCCAGTGTGCCGGTGTACTCGCCGACAGCAGGACGCGCGACACTCCGGGGGCCGACAGGGCGAGCAGGAGTGCGGCCTGCGCCGGAGAGGCTGCGGCGTCGATGACGCGCACCAACTCCTCCGTCATCGCGCCGAGGAGTTCACCTCCTCCGAGCGGTGCCGATGCGAAGACATCGAGCCCCGCTTCCCGCGCCTCTGCCAGCGCTCCGCGTCCGTCGAGTGCGTCCGCCACCACGGCGAGATGAACGAGCGACACCGGGAACTGCACGGCCCGAAAGTGGTGACGGTGCCCACCCACTGTCTCCGCCAGTGCCGTGAGTTCGGGGATGGTGAACATGCCGCTCGACAGGCCCGCCCAGGTGGCGACGCCGTAGCCGCCGATCTTGCCGTCGTCCGCCGCGCTCTCCAGTCCCTCGAATGCCTCGCTCAGCGTCCACGACACATCAGCCCGGTTCATCCGACCGTGTTCCGGATTGTGGACGAAGACGAGGTCCGGGACGCAACCGAGGCGGGCGCGGCTGCGAGCGAGCTGCCAGGCAATGTAGGGACGTGCCAGGCAGTGGCCTTGATCGCGGTCGTACGGCAGCACGCCGGCATCCCGAGCGGCCTGCCGGTCGGAGTCGGGCACGAAACCGACCTTGGTCGAGACGCGCACCTGCGGGCACGCGTCGAGTACCGGCCGCAAAGTTGCCTCGGCCGTACCGGACGCGTAATTCGGTGCCGTGTCGATCCAGGTCACCCCGGCGTCCACGGCCGCAGTCACCGACTGGGACACGTCGCAGCACTGGTACGTGCCGGCCGCGAGCTGGGCGCTCATCCGGCCCGTCCCACGGCCGCGACCTCGCCGTCCACCAGCTCACTTACAAGCAGCGCGACCTGCCCGACGCGAAGTCCGGCCGCTCGGGCGAGTGTGTCCAGGCGGTGATGGCCTCCGTCCACGAGGAGAGAGAGCAGGGGTGCGGCCTGGGAGGAAAAGGTCCATTCCTCTCCCCCTGCCGTCAGCACCGCGTTGCCCTCCGTGTCGCTGTGCAACCGGGCGCGAGCGGTGACAAGGCGCACGGCGACGGCGGGGTCGGGCGGTACGCCCTCGACGTACGGCAGTGAGGGCACGAGGCGGGCTCGGTCGGTCGCGTCCCGCATGGTGAGGAATCGGTCGAGCAGCGTTCCGTCCTCGAATCCCTTCATAACGACGTCGCCCAGCGACCGCACGAAGTCCGCCTTCTCCTCCTCGGTCCCGAAGCACGGCAGGTCGCTGCGCACGGTCGCTTCGCGGCGCAGGTCCTCGGAGAGCCACTGGAGGAGGTCCGCACCGGTCGTCGTCTGCATGCCGCACGTGAGATGGAGAGAGTGGACGCCTTCGGAAGCGGCGACCGCGTGCCACCAACCTCGCGGCAGGTACAGCATGTCCCCCGTGTTCAGGACCAGTTCGACAAGCGGCTCGTTCGGCGGCGGTTCGGGGACCTCCGTGTCCCGGTGGAGCGGGGCCCGCCTCGTGGGCCCGTAGATGCGCCATCGTTTTGCGCCGTCGAGCTGGAGGACGAGCACGTCGTGGTCGTCCCAGTGGACTCCGAAGCCCTCCTCGGAGGTCCAGGAGGCGTAGGCGTTGACCTGGATGCCGGTACGCAGATGTCGTTCCAACTCCTGGGCGAGGTGGCCGACACCCGGGTGCAACTCGTCGATCGCGTCCAGGACGAGGGTGGCGCCCTCGGCAAGGTGGCGGTGCAGATCGGCGGGCTTGAGCCGGTGCCACACGGTGCTGCGGCGGGTAGTGACCGGCGCCGTGTAGGCGTGCTGGGGCAGCGATTCGCCGTCCACCGCGAGGCGCAGGCGCGGCGGTTCGAGCCGGTGGTGGGTGAGCAGTGCGTTCACGTCGTCCCAGCCGAGCAGGCCGCCGAAGCGGGCCGGCTCACCGGGGAGGTGGCGGTAGGCGCGGCCGTACACCTGGGCGAGGAAGTCCTCGCCCAGGTGCGCGACCACCGCAGGTACGTCGGTGGTCATCGGTTACGGCCCTTCTCAGTCGTTGCCGTCGGAACGACCGGTGGAACCGCCGTCCGAGGGCTGCTCGGCCCGCGAACGGGCGGCGGCGATCCGGCGACGGGCGACCAGCAGGCCGTCGCCCTCCTGACCACCGTTCGTGGTCACGTTCTGCTCGGCCATGGCTGTATCTCCTTCGGTGTAGACGGAAGCGAGCCGGTTGCCCGCTCCCTGGTTGAGGCGTCTCCGGCAGCCCCACTGGTGGTGGCGGCCCGACCGAAGGCGCCTGTACCTGACTTCGGGACTCGTGCGTCCGGAGTCAGGTGGTCAGGTGGTCAGGTGGCAGTGACATGCGCACGAAAGCCGCTGGGCACGACGCATCCCGGTTCGGCAACCGTCGGCGGCCGCTGTGCGCCCCCGAACGAGGAATCGCTTTTGCATGCGGCGGGAGACGGACGGTAGGGCGAGGGTGAGCAACTGGCGACCTCGAACCAGACCGCTTTTCCGCCTGTGGTCGGCCGGGAGCCCCACGCCTGGGCAAGACCGTCCACCAACTGCAGTCCGCGCCCGCTCTCCTCGTTCAGGTCGGCCGACGCCCACTGCGGGAGGAGGCCACCTTCCGTGTCCTCGGCCTCCAGCCGCACGCGGGCCCCGTCCCAGCTCACCGTGACCTGGCAGCCCTCCCTCGTGTGCACCACTGCGTTCGAGATCACCTCACCGGCCAGCAGCTCCAGCGTCTCGACCGTGTCGTCCGCGAGCGGCAAGCCCCAGTCACGGACGATCGCGACAACCCTGCGACGAGCGGAAGGCACGGCGCCGACGTCGGACGGGACACGCAGGGACGAGGACTTCGGGGCGGGTGTTCGGAACGGCATGGAGGGCGAACCTTCCTGGCTGGGTACGTCGGAGTTCCACACAACCGCCCACAGCCGACGACGCCCAGAGCACAATGGACGCACCAATGCGGCATCCGTGCGTCACACTCACGCCTCACCTGGGAGTCGCGCAGCCGCAAGTCCCTGGCAGGGCATGCGAAACGGGGAGACAACGTCATGGCGCACCACCGCAACGGTCTCGCAGCGCGCCGCCGAACCGTGGGGCTCACCCAAGAGGCTCTCGCCGAGCAGATGCAGGTAGACCGCTCCACTGTCGCCCGCTGGGAATCAGGCCGCACCGCACCGCAGCCATGGATGCGTCCACGGTTGGCCCGCCTTCTCCGCGTCAATGCCGAGGGCCTCAGTGACCTACTCACCGCGCGGTCGCCAGGTGGCACGCAGGGGCAGGACGCCCTCGACTACGCGGTGCTTCACCCGGGCCGCGTCGATCTGTCCGCCGTGGCCACACTTCGCACGCACTTCGACGACTGCGCCGCTCGTTACGACCGTGTGCCTTCGGCCGGCCTCATCGCAGAAGCAGCAGCGCAGCTCAACCGCATCGACCAGCTCGCCGCCGGATCCGCCCGCGGACGCGTGCAGAGGGAACTCCATGCCCTGCACGCCGACGCCTGTACGCTCATGGGCCAGTTGGTCTGGGACGCCTCGCAACGCCGCGACCACACCACCGCGAAGACGTACTACGAGCGAAGCGCCGACCTCGCCCGCCACCTACGGGACCCCACGCTCGAAGCACACGCCTTACTGCGCACCTGCTACGTCGCGCTGTACGGCGCACGTAACGCGCAGGCCGGGCTCGCTCTCGCGGAGCAAGCAGCCGAAACCGCCGAGCGTACGAGCCCGGCCATGTCCGGGCTGGCGCTCCTACACGTCGCCGAGGCATACGCCATGCTGCGGTCGGCCTCAGACTGTGAACGCGCTCTTTCCAGCGCAGAACACCAACTCGACTACGCGGACGGCAGCGACGCCGCCGCCGACCTTGTGTCGCCAACCCAGTTCGGCCGCCTCGCAGGCTCCTGCTACCTCTCCCTCGGAGACCACCAACGAGCCGAAACCCTGCTGACCAGCACGGCGGAGAAGCTGCGGGACAGGCGAAAGTCACGCGCGATCGTGCTGGGAAACCTTACGCTCGCCCGTATCCGCCAACGCGACGTCGAAGCCGCGGTGGCCAGCCTCACCGAAGCCATCGCCGAACTGGAGACCACACGCGGGGGCGGAGGCATGAACATCGTCTTCGAAGCCGCCCGCGAACTGCGCCCCTGGCGACAGGAACACCTCGTCGCCGAGGTCCACGACAGACTGCTCGGCTTGATGACGGCAGCGTAGAAGAGTGAAGGAGACACCGGTGGCAGCCAGCTCGCTGGATCAAGCCAAGCAGGCGGTACGCACGCACGTCTGGGATGCCTTGACCGCCGCAGACGCCGTCCACGACGCCTCCGTACACGGCCGCATCCCCAACTTCAAGGGCGCCGAGGAAGCTGCGGCCCGGCTGGCGGGGCTCCCGGCCTGGCAGCGTGCGGGTGTCGTCAAAGCCGTTCCGGACAAAGCCCAGCTCCCGGTCCGGGCACGGGCTTTGGAGGAGGGCAAGACCGTCTACATGGCGGTCCCGAAGTTGGCCACCCTCAAGCCCTTCTACCTCCTCGACCCCGCCACCCTCACCATCCCGCCCGCCGAGGCTGCCGCCAGCCGCACCGCTGCCGCCATCGCCCCCACCGTTGAGGTAGACGCCCTCCGCCCCCTGGACCTGATAATCCTCGGCAGCGTCGCCGTCAACCGCGACGGCGCGCGCATCGGCAAGGGCGCCGGCTACTCGGACATCGAGTTCGCCCTGCTCACCGAGGCCGGTCTGGTGACGCCGGAAACTATGGTCGTGACCACCGTCCACGCACTTCAGGTGACCGAGACCCCGATTCCCACCACAGAGCACGACGTCAGCGTCGACCTGATCGTCACACCCGACGAAAGCATCGTGTGCCCGAACCCCCGCCGGCCTACCGGCGTGCACTGGTCCGACCTCACAGCGGAGAAGATCGCCGCGATCCCGGCACTGGCAGCACGGCACATTGCTTGATGGCCGCAGCGGGAAGTGCTCGATCCCAGTGCGGTGCAACCTTCCCTACCCCGTCAAGACATCCGGCTCTGGCTGCGCCCGCGCTCCAGCCTTCGGCCCGCTCGGCGGGCGGTCAACACAGGCGCGAAACGAGACTCGGGTCAGGGACGCATCCGCCTGTTCCCACAGATCAGGCGGCATGTTGAGGTCCAATTGCCGGTTCATTCCCAAGCTCGGAGTCCATGAGTGTCGGCCGGCAGCCCGGGCCAGGCACCCGGTCGAGAATGCCGCGGAGTGATCCGGGATGACTGAGTGCCTCAGTTTTCGTCGACGCGCAGATCGGGAAGTCATTCGAACGCAAGCCAGCTGCCCGCCTGTTCGGTCACGCGCGTCAGTACCGTACGCGCACCGGCGATGACGCGTGCGGCAGTTCGGTGAGGTGACGATCGTCCGCCGGCGCTCTTCTACGGCTCGATCAGACCGACGCGGATCGCGTAGCGGGTCAGTTCCAGGCGGTCGCGCATTCCCAGTTTCTGCAGCAGGTTCGCCCGGTGGCGCTCCACCGTCTTGGCACTGATCACGAGGAGGTCGCCGATCTCCTTGGACGAATGGCCCTCGGCGACGAGCTTGAGAATCTCCTCCTCGCGCACGGTTATCGCCCTGGCCGGCAGCGGGTCTCCGTGGCGAACACGGTCGAGGTAGTTGCGAATGAGGGTGGTCTCGGCGCCGGGGTAGATGAACGGCTCGTCCCGGATCGCGGCACGGCACGCCTCGACAAGGTCGCGGTCGGCGACGGACTTGGGGACGTAGCCGGCTGCTCCGGCCCTGAGCGCCTCGAAGAAGTACTGCTCGTTGTCGTACATGGTCAGGATGAGGATCCGAAGCTCCGGCCGCAGGCGTGAGAGCTCCCGGGCCGCCTGCAAGCCGGTCATGCGCGGCATCGCAACATCCAGAACAGCCAGGTCGATGCCCTGCGTCCGGGCCAGGGCGACCGCCTCCGCTCCGTCTCCGGCCTCGGCGACGACCGTGAGGTCCGGTTCGGCGTCCAGGATGAGCTTGACTCCCCGCCGCACGAGGGCATGGTCGTCGGCCAGCAGGACCCGGATCGGCGCCCGTCCCGGTGTGGTCATCAGTGCCCCTTCCTGAGCCCGCCGACCGTGCCGCCGGCGGGTACGTCCAGTCGAACGTCGGTCCCACCGTGCGGGCCCGGCCCGATCGCGAGGTCGGCGCCGACCAGCAGCGCGCGCTCGCGCATCCCCTGGATCCCGGCACCCTCGGCCGCCTGGCCGATCCCCCTGCCGTTGTCCCGCACGAGCAGCCGCACCACACCGGCCGACCGGATGGACAGATGCACCTCAACGTCGGTCCCGCCCGCGTGGCGCGCGGCGTTCGTCAACGCCTCCTGGGCCACCCGGTACAGGACGAGTTCGGCGGCCTCGTCCAGGACGGGCAGTCCGGGGGCGATGAAATGGCGCACGGCCAGCGACCCGGTGGTGAACTCTGCCGTCAGGGCACGCAGGGCGCTGTGCAGCCCGAGCTCTTCCAGCACTCCCGGGCGCAGCCGGCGGGCGATGCGGCGGATCTCGTCCAGGCTGGTGCGGGTGGTCTCCTGGACCTGGTGGAGGTCCTCGCGCAGGGCGGCCGGGGCCTGGCCGGCGGCGTGCTTGAGCTGGAGGAGGACGGCGGTGAGGGTCTGGCCGACCTCGTCGTGGAGTTCCTGGGCGATGCGGCGGCGTTCGGCTTCCTGGGCGGACAGGGCGAGGGCGCTGCTGGTGGCGCGCTCGGCCTCGAGCCGGCCGAGCATGGCGTTGAAGGTGATGGTCAGCTCGGCCATCTCGCCGGGGCCCTCCACGCGGGCCCGACCGCCGGGGCGGAGCAGATCGACCGCGGTCATCGCGCGGGTCAGCCGGCCCAGGGGTGCGAGGCCGATGCGGAGCAGGACGGCGTTGGCGATCAGCATGGCTGCCAGTCCGGCGAGCAGGACGACGGCTTCGCCGAAAAGGACCGGGGTGGAGACGGTGACCGGGCCGAGCAGCAGGAGTACGGCGACGACGAGGACGGCTGCGTTGAGCAAGAAGATCCGCCAGTACAGCGACACGATCGTCTCTCCCCTCGTTCCGCACCCGAGCCGGGCACTCACCTCCACTATCCCCGCCACCGCTGCCCTGCACCCGCTGTGACCTGCGGCGGGACCCGTGTCCCCGCCTCAGCCTGTCGTCTGCCGGGAGCCTTGTCCATCCGTGCCGACACCCATATCCCACCCCTGCTGTGAGGTGGCACCATGAACCCACGCCGGACCGGGATCCTGCCTCGCATCAGGCCGGCGCCGCACCACAGTCGAGCACAGGCAAGGGGGACAGAGCTGTGCCTGCTCCACGGATGAGCACCACACCGCTGCCCGGCATCGGTGTCCAGTACGACCTCACCACGCGCGAGCACCGCCATCTGTCGGTGATCGCGCATCGGGACAGCACCCGGACAGTGAACGTCTACCGCGCCGACGACCCCGACGCCTGCGCGCAGTCCCTGCACCTGACGGGCCCGGAGACGGCCTCCCTCATCGACGCGCTCATGCCCGCCCACCACAGCCCGAACGTGCTGCACACCACCGACCTGGGCCTGGTCGCCGAACGGATCGAGCTGTCCGGGCACTCGTACTGGAACGGCCGGCTGCTGGGCGAGACCCGGATGCGCACCGAGACGGGGGTGTCGATCGTGGCGGTACTGCGCCGCGCGGAAGCCCGCCCGTCCCCCGCACCCGATTTCCGCCTGGCCGGGGGAGACACTCTCATCGTGATCGGCACCCGCGAGGGCGTCGAGGCCGCCGCCGCGATACTCGGACGGGAGTGACGCCTGTGCACTCCGCAGTCTTCCTGATCGAGTTCGGCGCGATCATCCTCGGCCTCGGCCTGCTGGGCAGACTCGCCGGCCGCTTCCACTTCTCCCCGATCCCCCTCTACCTGCTCGCCGGCCTCGCCTTCGGCACCGGCGGTCTCCTCCCGCTCGGCGCGAGCGAGGAGTTCGTGGCCATCGGCGCCGAGATCGGCGTCATACTCCTGCTGCTGATGCTCGGCCTGGAGTACACCGCCAGCGATCTGGTCTCCAACCTCAAGACCCAGTACCCCGCCGGACTGGTCGACTTCACCCTCAACGCCCTGCCCGGCGCGGCCGCCGCGCTGCTCATGGGCTGGGGCGCCGTCGCCGCAGTGGTGTTGGCCGGCGTCACCTGGATCTCATCCTCCGGCGTCATCGCCAAGGTCATGGGCGACCTCGGCCGGCTCGGCAACCGCGAGACACCGGTCATCCTCAGCATCCTGGTCCTCGAAGACCTCGCCATGGCCGTCTACTTGCCGATCATCACCGCCCTCCTCGCCGGCGTGAGCCTCGCCGCGGGCAGCGCAACCCTGGCCATCGCCCTCGGCGTTGCCGGAGCGGTGTTGTTCGTCGCGGTCCGATACGGGCGGGTGATATCCCGCTTCGTCTCCAGCGACGATCCCGAGAAACTCCTCCTGGTCGTCCTCGGACTGACGTTGCTGGTCGCCGGCATCGCCCAGCAGCTCCAAGTCTCCGCCGCGGTCGGCGCGTTCTTGGTCGGCATCGCGCTCTCCGGTGAAGTTGCCGAGGGAACGCACACGCTGCTCAGCCCGTTGCGGGACCTGTTCGCCGCGGTGTTCTTTGTCTTCTTCGGCCTGCACACCGATCCCGCCAGCATCCCACCCGTGCTGCTGCCCGCGCTCGCGCTGGCCGTCGTCACCACGGGCACGAAGATCGCCACGGGCCACTGGGCCGCGAAGCGGGCCGGGGTCGGGGTCAAGGGCCGCTGGCGCGCGGGCGGCACCCTTGTCGCCCGCGGCGAGTTCTCCATCGTCATCGCCGGCCTCGCTGTCACGTCCGGCATCGAACCGGCCATGGGCCCGCTGGCCACCGCCTACGTACTGATCCTTGTGGTGATCGGGCCGCTCACTGCCCGCTACACCGAACCCGTGGCCGCCTGGATCGCCGTACGCCGCGCGGCCGATGTGCCGCCCGTACCGGCCACCGTGCCCGCCCCGGAGAAGGCCCCGGAGACGGTTCAGGACCAGGATCCAGCCGGCCGCCCGTGAGCGAAGACGCCTGGGAGGCGATCACCAGCCGGGACACCGTGCTGCTGCTCGCCGCCCTGGCCGTCCACCTCGGGGGCTGTCGGGTTCGCCCGCAACCTGCCCCGCATGCTGCGGCGCAGCCGGCCTCGCGGGCGGACACGGAACAGCATCATGTACCTGGCCTGGCCCGCAGCATCGCCTCCAGACGTCGCGGACACCGACCGCTCCGGCAGCGGGCCCCGTGTCACCGGTCCGCCGGAGCGCGGGGTGCGGAGCTGCCCAGATGACGGGCCAGCTGTGGTTCCTGCGCCAGAACGGCACCCGCAGTGATGCCGACGGCGACCGCGGCGCAGATCACGATCAGCCAGGAGAGCAGGGTGAGGACCGAGCCCATCGACCCGTACTCGGCCAGGGTCCGGTTGAGCGCCCGGGGCATGTAGAAGCGCGCCCCGACCGACAGAGCGGTCACGGCGGAGGCGGTGAGGACGGCTCCGGGCAGAAGCGGCAGCCAGCGGATGTAGCCGCCCAGCAGCAGATGCTGGGTCCACCACCACAGGAACGTCTGGGACACCACGGTGAGGGGAACACCCAGCCACAGCCCGACGCCGAAGCCGTCGCGTACCGGCCCCTGCACCACCAGAACACTCAGCCAGACGCCGATCCACGCCAGCCAACGCCAAGCAGCGATCTTGATCCCCTGCTTCGGGAGCTGCCAGGCGCGCTTGCACAGCCGCTGCATCGCCCGACTGCAGGCCGTGGCGGACAGCAGCACCATCAGCGCACCGACCGTGCCGGTGGCCTCGCGCAGGGATCCGGAGTCGGACTGGAAGACATCCTGCAGCTGTTTTCCGGCTGCCCCGGTGAGCCCGAAGACTGCACGTACCGAAGTGATGAGCTGGTTCCGGACGCCCTGCGGGGCGAAGGAGCCCACGACGAAGAGCAGCGGCACTGCGGTCAGGAAGCACTGTGCGGCCAGACGCGTCGCCGCGTCCAGGACGTTCACCGAGAGCATGCGGGCCGTCAGATGCGTGATGACGGGGAAGCGGTGTTCGGCGCGGGTGAGTGTGTGCCGAGCCGTGACCGTCAGGGCATGGCGCCGTGCCCGCCACCACGCGGGGCGGAAGACGGCCCGGCGGCCGTCGCCCGCGGGCTTCACCCGGGGGTCCTCGGGTCCGCCGGGGTGCACTAGGCGACCCGTACGTCACCCGGGCGCGGTGAACCCTCACTCACGCTCACCGGCAACTGGTCGCCCCTTTCTTATCTTTTGCACCCTTTCTTGACGCTAGGCGACGATGTGCGCATGAGCCACTCGATCGTGAGAGCGACGCCTGCGGGGCCGTGGCCGCTCCTCCGGCCGGACGAGCGGCCAGGGCCCCGGTCCGGAGTACGTGGTCATGGCGCTTGACCTGTTTCTCATCGGTCTGGCCATCACGCTCTATCCGCTTCCGATCATGGCCTTCGTGCTGGTGCTGACCGCGCCCAGGGGCGTGTGGAAGGGGCTGGCATTCGTCCTCGCCTGGCTCGCCTGTCTCGTTGCCGTGATCGCCGTGGTCCTTGCGGTCACCGGCGGAGAGCCGCCGGCGCCCAAGTCACCGCCTTCCACGGCCGTACTGGCGGCCAAGCTGGCCATCGGTGTCGCGCTGGTCCTGTACAGCGAACACAGGCGTCGCCGGCGCCGTACTCCCGCCAAGTCCTCAGCGGCCTCCCGAGCTCCTTCTTCGCGAGCCCCTTCCACCCTGGCCTCTTCCTCCCGGCCTTCTTCCTCCCGGCCTTCGCTGACATCACGGATGGACCAGGCCTCCGCGTGGTCGGCAGCCGCACTCGCCCTGCTCCTGCAGCCCTGGGGAATGGTCTGTGCCGGGGCTGCCACGGTCGTGGACGCCGACCTTTCCCATGCCGAGTCGTATCTGGCCCTCATGGGCTTCTGCATCCTCGCCACCGCCAGCCTCCTGGCCATGGAGCTGTACATGGTGTTCGCGCCGGAGAAGGCACAGCGTGCACTGACGAACCTGCGCTCCTGGCTGTCCGCACACCAGGAGCGGGCCATTGTCGTCCTATGCCTTCTCCTCGGACTGTGGCTGACCGGCAAGAGCCTCTATCAGCTGACGAGTTGAATTCGAAGGTGCGAGGCATTCCCGCGAATGTTGCAATGGCTGCAGGACTCCGTCCGACCATGCCTTCGCGGGAAATGCCGGCGGGAAAGGCCGGGCGCGGTCAGGACCGCCGAGCCGCGTGTGAGGAGTGGGCATGAGCGACGATTTCGAAGACATGGGACCGGTCGACTATCTGGTCGTCGAGTTCCCGGGCAACCGCATGACGGGCGAGGGTTTTCCTCTTCTTGTCGACCTGGTCGACCGAGGCATCATCCGTATCCTCGACCTCCTCTTCGTACGGAAGGACATCGACGGGAGTGTTGTCGGCCTGGAATTGACGGATCTGAACGGGGACGGTGAACTCGACCTGTCCGTGTTCGACGGCGTCTCGTCCGGGCTGCTGGGCCAGGACGACATCGACGAGGCAGGGATGGCCCTGGAGCCGGGCAACGCGGCCGGGATCCTGGTGTACGAGAACCTCTGGGCCGCCCCGTTCGCCCGGGCCCTGCGACGCAGCGGTGCGCAACTCGTGGCAGGCGGACGGATTCCCGTCCAGGCCCTGCTGGCCTCACTCGACACGGTGGAGACCACGGCCGGCGACGGGCCCCCCTCGGGCGGCGCCCGAGCCTGAGCCGGGGCCACAGCAGGGACCAACGCTGGAGGCGCTCATGGCACGCCATGCACCCGAGCCCGATCCGATGCGGCCATGACCGAAGAGGAACGCGCCGGCCTCAGCGCCCGCGAGCGCCGCCGTCAGCTTGTGGGACCGCTGCTCCGCTCGGGAGCCTCGGTGGTCCTGCTGACGGCGCTGTTCTATCTGTGTCCCCTGAACCGCGGGGTCGGCGCCACCGCCGCGGCGCTGGCGCTGGGGCTGGCACTGTTCGGCTGCCTCGTCGCCTGGCAGACCGTCGCCATCACCCGTGCGGAGCATCCCCGGCTGCGTGCAATCGAGGCTCTGTCCACTGCCGTGCCGCTGTTCCTGCTGATGTTCTCCGCGGCGTACTTCCTGATCTCCATGAACCGGCCGGAGTCGTTCTCGGAGCCACTGAACCGTACGGACGCGTTGTACTTCACGGTCACGGTGTTCGCGACCGTGGGCTTCGGGGACATCACGCCCACCACCGGGGGCACCCGCGTACTGACCACCGTGCAGATGCTCGCCGACCTGATCCTGGTGGGAATCATCGCCAAGGTCCTCTTCAGCGCGGTCCGGATCGGGCTGCGGCGACGGGGGGATGTCCCGGAACCCCCGGAGGACCAGCTCTGACCCGTCCGGCGGGATCCCGCCGGAGGGCCGTCATCCGGACCGTCACAAGTTGAGAAGTTTACTCTTCTGAGCCGCGAACTCCTCGTCGGTCAGTACCCCCTGCTCCTTCAGATCGCCGAGTTCCTTGAGCTGAGCGATCTTGCTGCTCATCTCGTCGACCGGCGCGACGGGTGCGGGGGCGGGGGCGGGGGCAGACTGCTGGGCCGTCCCTTCGTTCTGGTCGGCCCATCGGCCCGCCTGGCGCCGCGAGACCCGGTTGGACACCGCGGTCGCCGTCCCGGCCACCACTGCGGTGCGCGCTACTCCTCGAAGAAGACCTGGCATGTCGCTTCTCCTCGCTGCTGTGAGCCGGACAGCTCGGGCTGCCGGCCTCCCGCCCCCTTCAGGATCGCACCAGCGGGCGAGTCGTGCCGCGCCGCCGAGCACTCTCTCCGGCGGCGAGGGGCGACAGTCCGGTGGACCATCGAGACAAACGCGTCGGTCCGGGAAGGAAGAGACCCCATGACGGAGCCGAATCCTCGATCAGCCGCATCCGACGGCGGGACGCGGCCGAAGGAGTCGGACCGGATGCGCGACGTGGTGCGTGCGCCCGGCTATCTGAAGACGCTCGTCTTCTGCGCTCTCATCGGTATCCCGGTGTCTTTTGCCGCGTTCTGGTTCCTCGTCGGGCTGCACGAACTGGAGCACGTGCTGTGGGCGGACCTCCCCCACGCCCTGGGCTGGGACACCCCACCGTGGTGGTGGCCGTTGCCCCTCCTCCTGATCGCCGGAGTCGTCGTCGGCCTGGTCGTCACGCATCTGCCAGGTGCGGGCGGCCATATCCCCGCGTCCGGCTTGCACCCGGTCAGCGCCTCGTCTGCTGCGCTGCCAGGTGTGGTGCTCGCGGCGGCGGCGAGCCTGCCGTTCGGCGCGGTTCTGGGACCCGAGGCGCCGTTGATCGCGCTCGGCGGGGGCCTCGCCCTGCTGTTCAGGGATCTCGCGCGGGCTCCCGCGACCCCGCAGAGCAATGCCCTCCTGGGCGCGGCCGGAGCCGCGGCGGCCATCGCGGCGATCTTCGGCAACCCGCTGATCGCCGCGGTGCTCCTCATCGAGGTGGCGGGGGTGGGAGGGCCGCAGCTGTTCGCGATCATGCTCCCCGCCCTGCTGTCCAGCGGGGTAGGAGCCCTGGTGTTCACGGGCTTCGGACGCTGGACCGGACTGCAGACGGGCAGCCTGACCCTGAAACTGCCCGAGCCGTTCCCGCACCTGGACACGGGAGACATTGTCTGGTCGCTGCTCATGGCCGTGGTCATCGGGGTGTTCATGCATCTGGTGCTGGCCGGAGGCCGGCTGGCCGCGGCGTTCGTCACGGTGCGCACCCTCACCCGGACGGTCGTGTGCGCGCTGGGCGCCGCGGCGTGCGCCGCTCTGTACGCGCTGATCACCGGTCGGACACCCCAGGAAGTCGCCTCGTCCGGCCAGGCCACACTGAGCCAGATGGCCGCCGATCCGCACGCCTGGGGTATCGGTGCCCTGATCGCCGTCCTGCTGTTCAAAGGCGCCGCCTACGCGTTCTGCCTCGGCAGTCTGCGCGGCGGCCCCGTGTTTCCCTCGCTCTTCCTGGGAGGGGCGATGGGCGTGCTGTTCGCGCCCCTGCCCGGCCTGGGTGTCGTGGCGGGGATGGCGGCGGGGATGGCGGCCGCGACGACCAGCGCTCTGCGGCTGCCGGTCAGCAGTGTGGTGCTCGTGGTCCTGCTGCTCGGATCCTCCGCCATGATCCCCGTCGTGATCCTGGCGGCCGTGGTCGCCTTCGTCACCACCGAGTTGCTGCCTCCCGGACCTGCGATGCCGTCGGAGAAGCCGGCCGGGCCGGGGACTTCCGGGAGCGCAACCACGGCCGGGGCGCCCTGACGTGAGCACCCTGACGTGAGCACCCTGACGTGAGCGCCCTGACTGACGACCAGATCCTTCTTGGTATCGGCCTGACCGTGGTACTCGCCGTCGGCTCCCAGCTGCTGGCGAGCCGTCTGCGCGTCCCCGCGCTGGTCGTGCTGCTGCCGGTCGGCTTCGCCGCGGGAGCCATGACCGACGTCATCCATCCCGACCGGCTGGTGGGGCCGGATTTCTCCGCCCTGGTGTCGCTGTCCGTGGCGGTGATTCTCTACGACGCCGGTCTCGGACTGGAATTGCGTCACCTCACCGGCCGTACCCGGGGCGTCGTGGCCAGGCTGCTGGTGCTCGGCGTGGTGCTCACCTGGGCGGCCACCACCGGTCTCGCCCCGATGCTCTTCGCTGTGCCGATCGCGGTGGCCGTGATGCTGGGCGTGATCCTCGTCGTGTCGGGGCCGACGGTCGTCGGTCCGCTACTCGACCACGTCCGCCCGACGGACAAGGTGCGGCGCATCCTGATCTGGGAAGGATCGCTGATCGACCCGGTCGGCGGCATCCTCGGGGCCGTTGCCTTCCACTCCATCCTCGCCGGCGGCTTCGTGGCGGGAAAGGGATTCCACTTCGGTGGGTTCCTCCTGAGCATTGCCGTGGGGCTGGCGGGCGGCGCGGCAGGAACCGCGTTGCTGTGGCTGGCGCTGCGCACCCTCCGGCTCGGCGAGACGCTCGGCACGCTGGCTCAACTCGCCACAGTGATCGCCGTGTCGGCGGGATGCGACATCGTGCGCGACGACACGGGGCTGATCGCCGCGATCGTCACCGGACTGGCCGTCGCGAACCTCCCGGGTTTCGACCTGCCCGCCCGCCGGCCCTTCTTCGAGACGCTGGTCCAGCTGATCATCGGGCTGCTGTTCATCTCCATCTCGGCCACCGTCACCCCCGCATCCGTCACCCCGGTACTCCTCCCCTCCCTCGGCCTCATCGCCGTCCTCGTCCTGCTGGTGAGACCGCTCGTCGCCTACGCCTCCACCCACCGCATGGGCCTGACCGGCGGGGAACGGGCCTTCATCGGGTGGATGGCCCCCCGCGGCATCGTGGCGGCATCCACCGCGTCGGCCTTCTCCGCCACCCTCGTCGACGAGGGCCTGGACGGCGCCGACAAGATCCTGCCGGTCACCTTCCTGGTGATCGTGGGGACGGTCCTGTTGTACGCGCTGACCGCGGCGCCCGTGGCCGCGCGGCTGGGAGTCGTCCAATCCGCGCGTACCAGACCCCTGCTGGTCGGAGGTGATCCGTGGGTGATCGGTCTCGGGCGGTCCCTCAAGTCCGCGGGACTCGACGTGCTCATGTGGGCAGGAGTCGAGCGGCAGCGGGAACAGATCGAAGAGGCCGGAATCGAGCTGGCACCGGGCGAGTTGCTGGCCACGGCCACCGACCCCGAGGCGCGGCTCGAAGGGATCACCGCGGTGTTCCTGCTCACCGGCGACGACGACTTCAACGCGCTCGCGTCGGTCATGGTGCGGGACAGCGTCGAGGGCCCGGTCTACCGCGCCGGCCCCCCGCACGACAGTCATGGCGTCATCGCCCCCTACGCCGGTGGCGACATCCTGTTCGGCCGGGCCCTGGTCCGGCACACCCTGGCAGCCCGCTACGAGCAAGGGGCCCGCTTCGTGGTGGAATCCGTCTCGGATGCGCTCCCCTCCGGCCACAGCACGCTGTTCGTGGTGCGGGCCGACGGCCGGCTGGACCCGGTCACCGAGGCTCACGCGGTCACGCCGCGCCCCGGTGACACCGTCGTACTCCTCGGCCCCACGCCGCCGGGCCCGTGAGGCCGGTCCGACTCGTCCTGGGCAGCTGATTCCGTCGTACCCAGCGGCGCCTGTGTCCCGTTGCTGCCTGCCCGTTGCAGCCTGCCCGGTTCAGTGTCGCGTCCAGGCTGACGGCCGCGTCGCCGGCGCCCGGTCAGGAGTGCAGGGTCGCCTCGCCCGTGACGCGGATGCCGGTGTGCTGGCCGGGACGGACGGTGACCGGTCCGGCGACCCGGACCTCCACCGGGTTCTCCAGCCCTTCGACGTCGACGGTGACCATGGCGTCATGGCCGTAGAAGCTGACGTCGGTCACGACGCCGCGTGCTCCGGCGGGCGCGGCTTCGGTGAGCTGCAGCTGCTCGGGCCGCAGCAGAACGGTCCCGCCGCGCGGTCCTTCGGCGGCGCTGCCGTTCCCGGCCGAGGGGCCGAGCGGCAGCCGGCCCAGTGCGGTGGCGGCGGTGCCGTTCTCCGCGGTGCCCGGGAGCAGTACGGCGTCGCCGACGAAGCCGGCCACCCACGGGTCGGCGGGGTGCCGGTAGACCTCCTGAGGGGTGCCGCACTGGGCGATGGTCCCGTTCCGTACCACCGCGACGAGGTCGGCCGTCGAGAGGGCTTCCTGCTGGTCGTGGGTGACGAGAAGGGCGGTGGCGCCGATGGAGCGCAGGGCCGTACGGACATCCGCGCGGACTCCGGCGCGCAGGGCGCTGTCGAGGGCGTTGAACGGCTCGTCGAGCAGCACCAGAGCGGGCTCCGGTGCCAGGGCACGGGCCAGGGAGATGCGCTGCTGCTGGCCGCCGGAGAGCTCGTGGGGCATCCGGTCGCCGTACCCGCCGAGGCCGACCAGGTCCAGCATCTCTTCCGTGCGTCTGCGCCGGGCGCCGCGGTCGAGGCCGGTCAGTCCGAAGGCGACGTTGCGTGCCACGCTCAAGTGCGGGAAGAGCGCGCCCTCCTGAGGGACGATCCCGATGCGGCGGCTCTCCGGGGGCAGGTGCACTCCCGGCGCGGTCAGGGTGCGTCCGCCGACCGTGACGGTGCCCGCGTCGGCGCGCAGGAAGCCGGCGATGATGCGGAGCAGGGTGGTCTTGCCACAGCCGGAAGGGCCGAGTACGGCGGCGAGCGCACCGCTGGGGACGGTGAGGTCGAGCGCTTCCAGGACGGCCGCGTCCGGGCCGTACGCCTTGGACACGCCCTTGATCTGCAACTCGGTCATGTGCGATGCCTCCCAAGGAGGTACGAGGGGACGGCGGCCAGCAGGATCAGGGTGACGGCGTACGGGGCGGCGGCGGCGAACGATCCGACGCCGGTCTCCGTCCACAGACGGGTGGCCAGGGTGTCCATGCCGGTGGGGCGCAGCAGCAGGGTGGCCGGCAGTTCCTTCATGCACACCACGAACGTCAGGGCGGCCCCGGCCGCGAAGCCGGGCGCGGCCAGGGGCACGGTGACGTCGCGCAGTACGCGCAGCGGGCTGCGGCCCAGCGCGCGGGCGACGTCCTCCAGCACGGGCGGGGCCTGGAGGACGGCGGCGCGCGTGGCCGCCACCGCGACCGGCAGGAACAGCACCGCGTAGGCGCAGACCAGCAACGGCAGTTCCTGGTACAGCGGATGGGCGTAGCGGACCGCGAAGAAAACCAGGGCGAGAGCGACCGTGATGCCGGGCAGTGCGTGCCCGGCATAGGCACTCTGCTCCAACAGATGCGCGGCCCGCCCCCGGTGGCGTGCGGCGATCACACCGACGGGCAGGGCGAGGAGCGTGGTGAGCGCGGCGCCGGCCGCGGCGACGCCCAGGGTGGTGCCCGCGGTGTCCAGCAGCCTGCCGGGCTCCCAGGTCGCGGAGTTGCCGACGGCCAGCCAGTACCCGAGCGTGCCCAGCGGGAAGGCGACAGCGACGGCGGCGACCGCCCCGCACCAGGTCAGTGCGGGGCCCTTCATCCGTCCCAGCGGAGCGGGAACGGCGCGTCGGGCGGTGCCGCCGCCGGTCCGGGCATGCCCGGCTCGGCCGCGCGTGCGTGCCTCGGCGGCGACCAGAAGCACCGTCACGACCACCAGCACCACACTGAGCGCGGCGGCGGGCGTGCGGTCGAAACTGGCCCGGTAGGACGTGTAGATGCCCCGGGTGAAGGTGTCGTACCGCATCAGGGACACCGCGCCGAAGTCGGAGAACACATACAGCGCCACCAGCACTCCTCCCCCGGCCGCTGCGGGGCGCACCTGCGGGAGGGTGACGCGCCAGAAGGTCCGCACCGGTCCGAGTCCGAGCGAGCGGGACACCTCCTCCTGGGCGGGATCGGTGCCGCGCAGGGCGGCGGTGACCGGCAGGTAGACGTACGGGAAGCTGACCAGGGTCAGAGCCACTGCGGCCCCGGTGAAGCCCGCGAGCTGCGGGAAGGCGGACAGCCAGGCGAAGGCCGCGACATAGCTTGGCACGGCGAGTGGCAGGGTCACCAGCACCGACCAGGCGCGGGCGCCGGGCAGCGCGGTGCGTACGGTCAGCCAGGCCAGCGACACGCCCAGCACCAGGCTGGCCGCGACGACGACGCCGGCAAGTCCCAGGCTGCGGCCGAGCAGTTGGGCGGTACGTTCGTTGGCGACGATGTCCCAGGCGAAGCCGGGGCCGCGTTCCAGGGAGCGCACCGCGAGGTAGCCAAGTGGCAGCAGGGCGAGGACCGCGGCGACGGTGGCGGGGACGAGCAGGACGGCGGGCGGTCTGCGCCCGGCGCGCCGGTACCCGGCCGGCTCGGAAGCACCGGCCGGGCCTGTCTGGGGACCCGTCCGCGCGACGGGTTCCTCGGTGTGCATGACGGCTCAGACCATCCCGACGTCCTGCAGCATCTTCAGGGTCTCCTGAAGCGAATCGAGCTTGCCGAGGTCGATCTTGGGGGCGTCGAGGGAGTCGAGCGGCGGCAGGTCCTTCACCGAGCTGGTGACACCGGCGGCCAGCGGGTACTCCTTGGTGTCGTCGGCGAAGTAGGTCTGCGCCCGCTTCGAGAGCAGGAAGTCGACGGCCTTCTGCGCCACCGGGGCCTGGGTGCTGCCCTTGAGAATGCCTGCTCCGGCCACGTTGACCAGCGCACCCGGGTCGCCGCCCGGCAGGAAGTGGATCTTGGCTCCGACCTTGTCGGCGCCGTCCTCGGCAACCTTCTCGTACCAGTAGTAGTGGTTGATCAGGCCGAGGGAGACCTCGCCCTCACCGACTGCGTCCAGCACCTTGAGGTTGTTCTCGTACACCTTCGGGTCGTTGGCCTTGAGGCCCTTGAGCCAGGTGCGGGTGGCGTCGTCGCCCTCGAGCACGCGCATGCCGGTGACGAAGGCCTGGAAGGAGGCGTTCGTCGGTACGTACCCGATCTTGCCCCTCCACTCCGGCTTCGTCAGGTCGTGGACGCTGTCCGGCGCCTTGGTCACCGTGTCGGGGTCGTACGCGAGAACGCGCACCCGCCCGGAGGTACCGACCCAGTCGCCCGCACCGCCACGGAACTGCGCACCGACCTTGTCCAGCGACGCCTGGGGCAGCTTCTTCAGCCGGCCTTCGGTGGAGAGGGCCCCGAGGGCTCCGGCGTCCTGGGAGAAGAACAGCCCCGCCGTGGTCTTGTCGCCCTCTTCGAGAATCTGGGCCGCCAGCTCGGCGCTGTCGCCGTAGCGGACCTCGACCGTGGTGCCGACGGCCTTCTCCAGCTCATCCAGGAGCGGCTTGACCAGCTTCTCGTTGCGGCCGGAGTAGATCACGAGTCCGGCCTTCTCGTCGCTGCCGCAGCCCGCGAGGGCCGGGAGGAGCATGGCTGCCGCGACGAGCGCGGTGAGACGACGAGCCGACGGGCGTCGCATGGGGACTGCCTTCCTGCGTGGCTCGCCGCCGTCGCCGCACGTCGCGTCGTCGGGAGCGAGCGGCGAAGCGGTGCCGCGGAGGAACCTTGAACGCCCCATGAATAAGGTAAAGCTTACCTAATCGTCAAGAGTGACGTACGCAACGTTTTGGCAGCACTCGGCGGACGGCGGAGCCGACCCTACCCGTCAATGCGCCATGAACTCACTGTGGATCATCCGTGACCTCTCCGTGACTATCCAATAAAGTAAGCCTTTCCTAAGATGCGCCCGTGACAGTCCCCGCTGACCTGCTCCCCGGCGGCCGGACCGTGGCCTTCGCCGGTGACCTGGCGTCCCACGGCAGCCGCACCGCCCTCATCACTCCCGACGGCACCGTCTCCTACCGAGAGCTCGCCGCACGCGTGGGGGCGGCCGCCCTGCGACTGGGCCGGGAACGGCGGCTGGTGATGCTCGTCGGCTCCCACACCGTCGACGCCCTGGTCGTCCACCTCGCCGCACTGTCCGCCGGTCACCCCGTCCTGCTCGTGCCCGGTGACAACACCGAAGCCGTACGGTCGCTGGTCGCCGCCTACGACCCGGACGTCGTGGTGCGCCCCAAGGACGGCGAGTGGGTACTGGAGGAGCGGCGCGCGATATCCGCACATGACCTGCACCCGGACCTCGCGCTGCTGCTGAGCACCTCCGGCTCCACGGGCTCGCCGAAGCTCGTCCGCCTTTCGCACGAGAACCTGCAGGCCAACGCGGAGTCCATCGCCCAGTACCTGGGCATCCGCGACAGCGACCGCGCCGCCACGACGCTGCCCATGCACTACTGCTACGGCCTGTCCGTCATCCACAGCCATCTGGTCCGTGGCGCGAGGCTGATCCTCACCGACCTCTCGGTGGCCGACTCCTGCTTCTGGGAGCTGTTCCGCGACAGCCACGGCTCCACGTTCGCCGGCGTGCCGTACACCTTCGAGCTGCTGGACCGGGTCGGTTTCGCCGACATGCGGCTGCCCCATCTGCGGTACGTCACTCAGGCCGGGGGACGGCTGGCGCCCGAGCGCGTGGCCCGATTCGCCGCCCTGGGACAGCAGAACGGCTGGGACCTGTTCGTCATGTACGGCCAGACCGAGGCGACGGCACGCATGGCCTACCTGCCGCCGGATCTCGCACCGACCCGCCCTCAGTCCATCGGTGTCCCGGTGCCGGGCGGATCCTTCCGGCTCCAGCCGATCCCGGACCCGCCCGAGCCGGACGCCGGCGAGCTGGTGTACTCGGGGCCGAACGTCATGCTCGGCTACGCGGACGGCCCGGACGATCTGGGTCTGGGCCGGACCGTCGACGAGCTGCACACCGGGGACATCGCCCGGCGCACACCTGACGGCCTGTACGAACTGGTGGGCAGGCGCAGCCGATTCGCGAAGATCCTCGGCCTGCGGATCGACCCCCAACGGGTCGAGGCCCTGCTCGAGCAGCACGCCCTCACCTCGTGCTGCATCGGCGGGGACGACGAACTCACCGTGGCCGTGGTCGGCGCCGCGGACCCTGGGCACGTCCGGCGGCTGGTGACGCGTGAGTGCGGCCTGCCGGCCAGGGCGGTCCGGGTCCGCGTCCTGGCCGAACTGCCCCGGCTCACCACGGGCAAACCCGACTACCGGGCCGTACGGGAACTGACGCGCTCCGGGGACACGGACTCCAGGTCCAAGGACACGGACTCCAAGGACACGGACTCCAAGGACCCGGGCCCTGCGGATCTGCGTCGGCTCTACGCCGAGATCCTCGACAGGGACGACGTCACCGAGGACAGCAGTTTTGTGAGCCTGGGCGGCGACTCGCTGTCGTACGTCGAGATGTCGCTGAACCTGGAAGAGGCGCTCGGACAACTCCCGGACAACTGGCACACGCTGTCGATCCGCGAGCTCGAGCAGCCCGTGCGGAAGGCCGCCACCCGCCGCCGGACCCTGGAGACGAGTGTCGCGCTGCGGGCCGTCGCCATCGTCGCGATCGTCGGCTCGCACATCCACCTCTTCACGGTCAAGGGCGGCGCGCATGTGCTGCTGGGGGTGGCGGGGTACAACTTCGCCCGCTTCCACCTCACTTCGGCGGAGCGCCGCGAACGTATCCGGACGGCCTGGCGGAGCATCGCGCGGATCGCCGTTCCGAGCATGGCCTGGCTCGCCCTGATGCTGCTCGTCACCGACGACTACCGGCTCACCAGTGCTCTGCTGCTCACCAGCCTCCTCGGCCAACACGACGGCTTCTGGTTCATCGAGGCACTCGTCTACATGCTGGTCGCCATGACCGCCGTACTGAGCGTTCCGGCAGTGGACCGCGTGGAGAGACGGTTCCCCTTCGCCCTCCCCACCGCCCTGATGACCCTGGGGCTGGTGGGGCGCTACGACCTGCTCGGCCTCGATGCCCGGGGGCACATTCCGCTGGCGATCACCGTCTTCTGGCTGTTCGCGATCGGCTGGGCGGCCGCGAGAGCAACCACGGTGCGGCAGCGGCTGCTGGTGACAGCGGCCGCGCTGGCCACGGTGCCGGGCTTCTTCGGGCAGCCGGCCAGGGAGGCGGTCATCATAGGCGGTCTGGCGCTGCTGGTGTGGGTACGGAACCTGCCGAGTCTGGCCTCCGTCAACCGCGTTGCGGGCGTACTGGCAAGCAGTTCGCTGTACATCTATGTGACGCACTGGCAGGTCTTCCCGCGCCTCGACGACCAGTTCGCGGTGGTGGCGCTGGCCGCCTCACTTCTTGTCGGCATCGCATACGCCGCCGTGGCCACCAGGTTGATGCGGTGGCGTCCTTCCGCGCGACGCCGACGGCAGGCGCAGCCGGCTGCGTGAGACGTCGGCGGTGTGAGCAGCCTGCTGTGAGCAGAGGGGCCGATGGCCTCCGATCCTGAGGAGGACCGGAGGCCATCGGCTCGCGAAAAGCAGGTGCGTCACTCAGGGAGCCGGCCCTGCTCGCCCATGCCTTCCTGCTTGCTCTGCTCCTCCAGCCGTCGCGCCTTCTCCTGGAGCTTCTGACGCTCCTGCGGGTCGCTCGCGCGCTCCGCGGCCTCGGACAGCTGCTGGGCCTTCTCGCGCATCTGCTGCGCACGGCCTCGGGATTCGCCTGCAACGCTCATCGTCGCTCCTTGAAGGTAGGGAGAGCGGTTCCCTTCAGCGAACCAGTGCCTCGTCACCCTCGCACTTCGAACGGTAACGTTCGGTCATCTCCGCTGGTGGTCGGCTTCTGCGACTCACATGACTCCCGTTTCCCGATCAGCCTCGCGGCGTGCGACCACGGCCGCCCGGTCCCGGGAACGGGGTCACACCCTGTCCTCGGCCACCCCGTGTGCGCTGTCCGCCGGGCGGTTGGCCGACAGGGGCTGTTCCGTCCAAATGACCTTGCCGTCCGCGGTGTAACGCGTCCCCCAGCGCTCGGCGAACTGCGCGACGAGGAAGAGACCGCGGCCTCCCTCGTCCGTGATCGCCGCCTGCCGCAGATGGGGGGAGGTGCTGCTGTGGTCGGAGACCTCGCAGATCAGGTTGCGGTCGCGGATCAGCCGTACGCGGATCGGGCCGGAGGCGTAGCGAATGGCGTTGGTGACCAGCTCGCTGAGGATCAGCTCGGTGGTGAACGCCTCCTCCTCCAGGCCCCATTCGGCCAGCTTGCGGGCCACGGCGGCCCGTACCCGCCCCACGGCGGAAGGGTCGGGCGGCACGTCCCAGTCGGCCACCCGGCCGGAGTCCAGGACACGGGTACGGCTGACGAGCAGCGCGATGTCGTCGCGCTGCTGCTCGGGCAACAGCGCCTGGAGCACGGCCTCGCAGGTGTCCTCCGGCGTCCGGTCGGCGTGGTCGGCCAGTGTGCGGCGCAGCAGCGTCAGCCCCTCGTCGAGGTCCCGGTCACGGTCCTCGACGAGCCCGTCGGTGTAGAGCACCAGGCGGCTGTCCTTCGGCAGATGCAACTCCAGCGTCTCGAAGGGCAGTCCGCCGAGCCCGAGCGGCGGGCCGCCGGGCACCTCGGCGAACGCTGCCGTGCCGTCCTGCTGGAGGATCACCGGCTGGAGGTGGCCGGCCCGTGCCATGGTGCAGTGCCCGGTCACCGGATCGTAGATCGCGTAGAGACAGGTGGCTCCGGTGACTGCCGCGTCGACGCCGTCGGCGGCTTCGTCCTGGTCGATACGGGCGACCAGTTCGTCGAGGTGCCACAGCAGTTCGTCGGGCGGCAGGTCCAGGGTCGAGAAGTTGTGCACGGCCGTGCGCAGCCGCCCCATGGTGGCGGCCGCGTGCAGTCCGTGACCCACCACGTCGCCGACCACGAGCGCCACGCGGGCGCCGGGCAGCGGAATGATGTCGAACCAGTCGCCGCCGACTCCGCCGAGTCCACCGAGGCCGGCCTGGGCGGGCAGATACCGGTAGGCGACGTCGACGGCGTTCTGCTCCGGAAGGCCGCGCGGCAGCAGGCTGCGCTGCAGCGTCACCGCCATGGTGTGCTCTCGGGTGTACCGCCGGGCGTTGTCGACGCTCACCGCGGCGCGGGCGACCAGCTCCTCGGCGACGGACAGATCCTCTTCCTCGAACGACTCGGGCTTCGTCGAGCGCCAGAACATGGCCACACCCAGAACGACACCGCGGGCGCGCAGCGGAACCGCGATCATCGAGTGGATTCCGTGCGCGACGAGCTTCCGGGCCCGTACCGGATCCTGCTCCTGCCAGCCGGAGAAGGCGGTCAGATCCGCCTCGAGGACCGCCTCGCCCCTTCGGATGCCGGAGCCCAGCTGTGTGGACGGCACAAAGCGGATCAGCTTGCCGAGGGGGTAGAGGGCGGTGTCCTCGCGGGCACCGCTGAAGGCCGTACGGCGCATCTCGGTGCCCGCGCCCGTGGCGGTCGGCTCCTCGCCCCGCAGCACGGCCTCCACCAGGTCGACGGTGGCGAAGTCGGCGAAGCGGGCCGCGGCGAACTCCGCCAGTTCCTCGCAGGTGCGCACCACATCAAGGGTGGTGCCGATCTCCGTACCGGCGTCGTACAGCAGCTTCAGGCGCCCGCGCGCCACATCGGCCTTGCCGGTGAGCGCCCGCAGCTCGGTGGTGTCCCGCAGCGTGGTGACACTGCCGGGCGGGCCGCCGTCCTGGTCCGTCGAGCGCTGGTTGACGGCAAGCAGCCGGTCGCCGACCGGATGCAGCTCGTCGGTCGCCATCCTCCCCGAGGCCAGCAGCCGGGCGGTGAACGGGGCGAGCCCCAGGTCGGCGACCGGGACTCCTTCCACGTCGGCCGGGAGACCGAGGAGCCGGCGCGCCTCGTCGTTGGCGAGCAGCAGCCGGCCGTCCCCGCCGACGATGAGCACCCCTTCCCGCACGGCATGCAGCACCGCGTCGTGGTGCTCGTACATCCGCGTCATCTCTGCCGGGCCGAGGCCATGGGTCTGGCGGCGCAGACGACTGCTCACCAGCGCCGTCCCGCCCGTGGTGACGAGAAGCACCCCTCCGGCGGCCCCGAACAGAAGGGGGAACTGATCTTCGACGACCCCGCTGACCCGGTCGATGGTGATCCCGGCGGACACCAGACCGACGACCGTGCCGTCGCGGCCGGTGACGGGGACGACGGCCTGCACGAGGGGTCCGATGGTCCCGGTGATCTTCTCCGTGACCACGGCGCCGTTCAGCGCGGGCTCCAGATTGCCGACGAACTGCTTGCCGATCCGGTCGGGCAGCGGGTGGGTGTAGCGGATTCCGTCGGTACCCAGCACGACGATGAAGTCGACCCCGGACAGCTTCCGGGCCGCTTCGGCCCGCGGCTGCAGCAGCGCCGTGGGATCGGGGCTCTTCAACGCCGCCTCGATGCCGGGCGAATTGGCGAAGGTCTCGGCGACGGCGACCGACCGGTTGGTCGCCTCGCGCTCGCTGTCGGCCCGGGACTGCAGCACGAGCGCCGCCATGGCGGCAGCGACCAGCAACACCACGATCGCCACCTGCAGGAGAAAGACCTGACCTGCGACAGTTCGCATCCTCAGAACCGAGCGCGGGCGGCCGTAGTGTCCGGCCATGTCCTCTTTGTACACCTCCCGCATACGCTGGGCGAACCGCACGGGACGGAGCGCAGTGACCGTCGGGCGAAGCCGGTCAGGGTCACATTTAAGCCCCACTGGGGGCTGCGGAAAAGATCCTCGTTGCAACATACGAAAGGCGGTACCGCCTCACACGATGTCTGCGGTGGCCATGTGGCTACTCTGAACAGTGATGTTCACACCTCTGGGCCCCACCTTTCGCGAACTCACCGTGCAGGCACTCTCCTCCATCGAGCACGGATACGACCTGCTGGCACCGAAGTTCGACCAGACTCCGTTCCGTACGCCGGATCACCTGCTGGACGCGGTGGTGCGCGCCGTCCGGCCGCTCGGGCCGTTCCGGGCAGGGCTCGACATCTGCTGCGGCACCGGAGCCGGAACGGGAGTGCTGCGGCAGTTGTGCGCGGAGCGGATCACCGGCGTCGACTTCAGCGCGGGCATGCTGACCGCCGCCAGATCCTCTCTGCCGGATGCCCCGGGCGCACCGGCGGTGGACTGGGTACGGGCCGACGCACGCGCTCTTCCCTTCGCACCGGTCTTCGATCTGGCCGTGAGTTTCGGGGCTTTCGGTCATTTCCTGCCCGGCGAGCGGCCCGCGCTGTTCGCGCAGGTGCACAGAGCACTGCGGCCCGGCGGCCGGTTCGTCTTTCCCGTTCCGGCTCCGCCCCGGGTCGGCTCGCGGGCCTACTGGACGATGTGGGGCTTCGACGCGGTGATGCGCGTACGCAATCTGCTGTGGCACCCGCGCTTCGTCATGTACTACCGCACGTTCCGGCTGCCGGATGTGGTGGCCGAACTGTCGGGGGCAGGGTTCGCGGTGGAGCTCCAGCCGCTGCGGGAGCTGGGCCGGCTGCCCGACGGCAGCCCTCGCTGCCGGCTGGTGGTGGCGCGGCGCATCAGCCAGGACGTTCTCTGACCCGGTGGCCGTCTGGGGCCGGGACATCGACACGTACCGCCGGCGCCCGGACCAGCGGCCGCCGGCGTACGTGAAGTCCCGTTTCAGCTCGGGAAGTTCTGGCCCCGCAGCAGACTCAGGCCGCGGTAGTCGGTGGCGACCACGACCAGGACGGGCATCAGTGCGCCCGACGGCTCGAGTGCGAGGAGCGTGGCCTCGCCGACCGCGACTCCCGCCCTGAAGTCACCTGCGGTGTCGCCCGTGTTGCTCCAGATGTGTTCCCGCCCGTCGCAGGTCGCCACGGTGCCGCCGACATTGGCCTGGGCGCCGTTCTGGGTCACCTTTGAGCCGACGAAAACCGGCTCGGTGCGGGACACGGAGCACTGGTAGGTGCCGGTGAGCGTGAGAGTGCCGTTGGGGGCGACCTTCCCGACCGGGTCGATCGTGACGACATCGGGGGCGAACCGGGCGCCCGCGCTGCCGGGCGTCAGGAGGGTCATGAGGGCGGCGGCGGTGAACGCCGAGGAGACGAGCAGTGCACGTCGAGCAGAGATCATGCCGGGCCCAACGAGCGGCCACCGCAGGGGTGCCGGAAGCTCGCCCGGACGGCCGACACCGACCCCGGCCGGGCAATCCCGGTGCGGCCCTGCCGTCGCGCGTGATACCTCTCCCTGCCATGGACGATCTTGTGACGGCGCGGCTCGTGCTTCATCCCCTCAGCATCGGCGAGGCGGAACGGCTGGTGGCGGGCGAGCCGGACGACGGTCACCGATGGGCACCCGGATACCCCGCCGACGGTGATGTGACCGGGGCCGGACACTTCCTCAGCACCTGTGCGAGCAGCGGGAATCCCCAGCCGTTCGGTGCGTACGAGATCCGCCGCCGCGAGGACGGGCATGCGATAGGCGGCCTCGGCTTCCACGGAGCTCCGGACGAGAACGGCAGCGTCACGGTCGGCTACGGCCTGATCCCCGCGGTACGGGGCAGGGGGTACGCCTCCGAGGCGCTGCGGGGGCTGCTGCTGTTCGCCCGGGTACGCGGGATCGCCTGCGTGATGGGCGACACCGACCACGACAACATCGCGTCCCAGCGCGTGATGGCTTCCGTCGGCATGCGTCTGGTCTCCGAGGACGGACGGCTGAAGTACTACAGGACCGACTGGGCCGAGGCGACGGCGGCGGGTACGGATGCCCGCTCCCGGCGCGACGAGGAGGGCAGACCGTAGCCGGCGCCGGCCCGGCGCCGGCCCGGGGCCGGTCAGGCGACGGAGGCGGAGGCGGTCAGGCGACGGAGGCGATCCGGTCCACCGGGGCCTGCCGGACGTCGTGGTGGATCGGGGTGTGCGCTCCCGTCAGGGAGACTCCGCTGCCGCCGCGCCGGTTGGCGACGATCTCGGCGCCGATCGACAGCGCTGTCTCCTCCGGCGTACGCGCCCCCAGGTCGAGGCCGATCGGGGAGCGCAGGCGGGCCAGTTCCAGTTCGGTGACGCCGACCTCGCGCAGCCGCTTGTTGCGGTCCTCGTGGGTGCGGCGGGACCCCATCGCGCCGACGTAGGCGACGGGGAGTCCGAGGGCCACTTCGAGCAGGGGGACATCGAACTTGGCGTCGTGGGTGAGGACGCAGAGGACCGTACGGCCGTCCACCTCCGTCGACTCCAGATAGCGGTGCGGCCAGTCGACGACGATCTCGTCCGCCTCGGGGAAGCGGGCCTTCGTCGCGAAGACCGGGCGGGCGTCGCAGACCGTGACGTGGTAGCCGAGGAACTTGCCGACGCGTACCAGCGCCGAGGCGAAGTCGATGGCACCGAAGACGATCATGCGGGGGGCCGGGACGCTCGATTCGACGAGCAGGGTCAGCGGCTGTGCGCAGCGGCTGCCGTCCTCGCCGATGACGACCGTGCCGGTGCGGCCGGCGTCCAGCAGGGCGCGGGCCTCGCCCGCCGCGGTCCGGTCCAGCTCCGGGTGGCCGCCCAGGGAGCCTTCGTACGCTCCGTCGGCCCGGACCAGGATCGCGCGGCCCCGCACCTCGGCCGGTCCGTCGGTGATCCGGGCGACCGCGGCCGCCCCGCCGGTGGCGGCGGCGGACAGCGCGGCCGCGAAAACCTCCCGGGAGGGGGCGTCGGCACGTACCGGAGTCACCAGGATGTCGATGATGCCGCCGCAGGTCAGGCCCACGGCGAAGGCGTCGTCATCGCTGTAGCCGAAGCGCTCGAGGACGGTCTCGCCGTCCTCCAGCGACTGTTGGCACAGCTCGTACACCGCCCCTTCCACACACCCTCCGGAGACCGACCCGATCGCCGTGCCCTCGCTGTCCACCGCGAGTGCGGCTCCCGGCTGCCGGGGCGCGCTGCCGCCGACGGCCACCACGGTGGCGACGGCGAATTCGCGGCCCTGCTCGACCCACCGGTTCAGCTCTTCGGCGATGTCCAGCATGTCGGTCTCCTCAGGGTGTGTGTAGGGGAGGGGAACTACTTGACTCCCAGCCAGCCCTCGATCGGGTGAAGGGCGAAGTAGGCCAGGAAGACGACGGCCAGCACCCACATCAGCCAGCCGATGTCGCGGACCTTGCCCTGTACGGCCTTGATCAGGACGTGGGCGATGACTCCGGCGGCGATGCCCGCGGTGATGGAGTACGTGAAGGGCATGAGGACGGTGGTCAGGAAGACCGGGATGGCGGTCGCCTGGTCGTTCCAGTCGATGTGCTTGGCGTTGGTCAGCATCATCGATCCGATGACGACGAGCGCAGCGGCGGCCACCTGGGTGGGGATGACCTGGGCAAGCGGGGTGAAGAACAGGCAGAGCGTGAAGGCGAGGCCGGTGATGACACTGGCGAAGCCGGTGCGCGCACCGTCGCCGACGCCCGCGGTGGACTCGACGAACACGGTCTGGCCGGAGGCACCGGCGATGCCTCCGATCGCGCCGCCCGCACCGTCGATGGCCAGGGCCTTGTTGAGGCCGGGCATCTTGCCCTTGTCGTCGGCGAGGTTGGCCTGCTGGCCGATGCCGATGATGGTGCCCATGGCGTCGAAGAAGCCGGCCAGCACCAGGGTGAAGACGATGACGCCGACGGTGATGCCACCGACGTCTCCCATGCCGCTGAAGGAGACCTTGCCGAAGAGACCGAAGTCCGGCGTGCTGACGATGGAGCCGGTGATCTCAGGGGCGTTCAGACCGCCCCAGGCCCCCTTGTCGAGGCCGGCGAACTGGTGGACCACCGCGGCGAAGACCGTACCGCCGACGATGCCGATGAGGATCGCGCCGGGGACCTTGCGGACCTGCAGCAGGAAGATCAGCAGCACGGTGACCGCGAAGCAGAGCACCGGCCAGCCGGTGAGCATGTCGCTGGTGCCGAGCTGGATGGGCTTGGCGCCCGCGATACCGCCGTCTCCGGGCATGGAGGTGACGAAGCCGGCCTGGACCAGGCCGATGAGGCAGACGAACAGACCGATCCCCATGGTGATCGCGTGCTTCAGTGCCAGGGGGATGGCGTTCATGATCAGTTCACGCAGGCCGGTGACGACGAGCAGGATGATCACGAGGCCGTAGATGACGCACATGCCCATCGCGTTTTCCCAGGTCATCTCCGGAGCGACCTGGAAAGCCATGACGGCGGAGACGCTGAGTCCCGCGGCGAGGGCCAGCGGCACATTGCCGATGAAGCCCATCACGATGGTGGTGGCAGCGGCGGCGAAGACGGTCGCGGTGGTGAGCTGGTCACCGTCGAGCCGCTGTCCGGCCGCATCGGGCACCGACAGAATCACCGGGTTGAGAAGGATGATGTACGCCATCGCCATGAAGGTGGTGATGCCGCCACGCACCTCCCGTCCGAGGGTCGACCCGCGCTGGGTTATGTGGAAATACCGGTCGAGCCAAGACCGTCCGGCGGGCTGGCGCGTTCCCGCGCCGGCGTCCTCCGCCGTGGTCTTGGGCTCAAGGGACTGCTGGGTCATGGTGCCTACTCCCAAGGTTCACAGGGGCACCCGCATAAAGACTGGAAGCTGCGGGATTTGGGATGGTGCGCTGGCTGCACGACCCGGGGGACGGCCCGAGACGAACTGGGTGATGCCGAGTACTGCGGGGATGGGTGGTGCTGGGTTCCCAGAACCACGAGCGGTGCGGTCCTGGGGTTCTCCGGGCGGTGCGACGGGCGGGAAGTGTGACGTTCCGCAAAAGCGCGGCGCACCGCCCGGAGAGGCGGGGGGGTCAGGTACCCGTGAGGTGCTCGGGGCGCACCGGGGTCCTGTTGAGCTCCAGACCCGTCGCGTTCCGGATCGCCGCGAGGACGGCCGGGGTGGACGAGAGGGTCGGGGCTTCGCCGATACCGCGCAGTCCGTACGGCGCGTGGTCGTCGGCGAGCTCGAGTACGTCGACGGGGATGGTCGGCGTGTCGAGAATCGTGGGGATCAGGTAGTCCGTGAAGGAGGGGTTGCGCACCTTCGCGGTCTTCGGGTCGACGATGATCTCCTCCATGACCGCGACGCCCAGGCCCTGGGTGGTGCCACCCTGGATCTGGCCGACGACGGACAGCGGGTTGAGCGCCTTGCCGACGTCCTGCGCACAGGCCAGCTCGATGACCTTCACCAGGCCGAGCTCCGTGTCCACCTCCACCACCGCGCGGTGTGCGGCGAAGGAGTACTGGACGTGGCCGTTGCCCTGGCCGGTGACCAGGTCGAAGGCCTCGGTGGGGCGGTGGCGCCACTCGAGCTCCAGGTCGACCGCCTCGCCCTCGAGTACGTCCACCAGGTCGGCGAGGACCTCGCCGGCGTCGGTGACGACCTTGCCGCCTTCGAGCAGCAGCTCGGCGGTGGCCCAGGCGGGGTGGTACGAGCCGAACTTGGCCCGCCCGATCTCCAGGACCTTCTCGCGGACGTTCTCGCAGGCGTTCTTGACCGCGCCGCCCGTGACGTACGTCTGACGGGAGGCGGAGGTGGAACCGGCCGAGCCGACCTGGGTGTCGGCCGGATGGATCGTCACCTGGGTGACGCCGAGCTCGGTCCGGGCGATCTGGGCGTGGACGGTGACACCGCCCTGGCCGACCTCCGCCATCGCGGTGTGCACGGTCGCGACCGGCTCGCCGTTGATGACCTCCATACGCACCCGCGCGGTGGAGTAGTCGTCGAAGCCCTCGGAGAAGCCGACGTTCTTGATGCCGACCGCGTAGCCGACACCGCGGACGACGCCCTCGCCGTGCGTGGTGTTGGACAGACCGCCCGGCAGGGCACGGACGTCCGCCTGCTCGCCGGCCGCGAGCCACTGCTTCTCGGGCGGCAGCGGCCTGGCCTTGACGCGGCGAAGCAGCTCGGCGACGGGGGCCGGGGAGTCGCACGGCTGCCCGGTCGGCAGCAGCGTGCCCTGCTCCATGGCGTTCATCTGGCGGAACTCCACCGGGTCGATGCCCAGCTTCGCCGCGAGCTTGTCCATCTGTGCCTCGTAGGCGAAGCACGCCTGGACCGCGCCGAAGCCGCGCATGGCGCCGCAGGGCGGGTTGTTGCTGTAGAGGGCGATCGCCTCGATGTCGACGTCTTCGACGACGTACGGGCCGACGGAGAGGGAGGAGGCGTTGCCGACGACCGCCGGGGAGGCGGAGGCGTAGGCGCCGCCGTCCAGGACGATCTTGCACTTCATGTGCGTGAGCTTGCCGTCCTTGGTGGCACCGTGCTCGTAGTAGAGCTTCGCCGGGTGCCGGTGGACGTGTCCGAAGAAGGACTCGAACCGGTTGTAGACGATCTTGACCGGCTTGCCGGTGCGCAGCGCCAGGAGGCAGGCGTGGATCTGCATCGACAGGTCCTCGCGGCCGCCGAAGGCACCGCCGACGCCGGAGAGCGTCATACGGACCTTCTCCTCGGGCAGGCCGAGGACGGGGGCGATCTGCCGGAGGTCCGAGTGCAGCCACTGGGTGGCGACGTAGAGCTCGACACCACCGTCCTCGGAGGGGACGGCGAGGCCGGACTCCGGGCCGAGGAACGCCTGGTCCTGCATGCCGAAGGTGTACTCGCCCTTGACGATCACGTCGGCGCGCTTGGCGGCCTCGTCGGCGTTGCCGCGGATGATCGGCTGGCGGTGCACGATGTTCGGGTGCGGGACATGACCGATGTGGTGGTCGTCGCGGCCCTCGTGGACCAGGATCGCGTCGGGTGCGGTCGCCGAGGCCTCGTCGGTGATGAGAGGCAGTTCGACGTACTCGATCTTGATCTTGGCGGCGGCGCGCCGCGCGGTCTCCGGGTGGTCCGCGGCGACCAGGGCCACCGGCTCACCGTGGTGACGTACCTTGCCGTGGGCGAGAACCGGGGTGTCCTGGATCTCCAGGCCGTAGTTCTTCACCTCCGTGGGCAGGTCGTCGTAGGTCAGTACGGAGTAGACGCCGGGCATCGCGAGTGCTTCCGAGATGTCGATCGACTTGATCTCGGCGTGCGCGACGGTGCTGCGGAGCGTGTGGCCCCAGAGCATGTCCTCGTGCCACATGTCCGAGGAGTACGCGAACTCGCCGGTGACTTTGAGGGTGCCGTCCGGCCGGAGGGTGGACTCGCCGATGCCGCCCTTGTTGTGCTTCTGCGTGACGTTGGTGGGCGTACCCGCCGGAACGGTGCGCGTGTTCTGAGCCATGGGTCAGACCGCCTCTTCCTGACGGGCGGCCGCGAGGCGGACCGCGTCGAGGATCTTCTCGTAACCGGTGCAGCGGCACAGGTTGCCGGAGAGCGCCTCACGGATGTCGGCGTCGGACGGCTCGGCGTTGCGCTCGAGCAGCTCGTCCGCGGCGACCAGCAGACCGGGGGTGCAGAAACCGCACTGCACGGCGCCGGCGTCGATGAACGCCTGCTGGATCGGGGAGAGCTCGCTCTGCTCACCAGTCCGCCCGTCGGAGGGCTTGGCCTCCCAGCGCTTGGCGCTGTCGAGGGTGGTGCCGCAGGCGCCGGAGGCGCAGCCACTGCCCGCGTGCTGGTCGGTGCGGTGCTTGGCGTAGTCGGCCAGGCCCTCGACGGTGACGACCTCGCGGCCCTCGACCTGACCTGCGGCGACGAGGCAGGAACAGACCGGGACACCGTCCAGGCGGACCGTACAGGAGCCGCATTCGCCCTGCTCACACGCGTTCTTCGAGCCCGGCAGGCCCATGCGCTCGCGCAGTACGTAGAGAAGGCTCTCGCCCTCCCACACGTCGTCCGCTTCCTGCTGACGACCGTTGACCGTGAAGTTCACGCGCACTGTGCGCCTCCCTGTGTGCCGTGGGCATTGCCCCGGTATGCCTCCCAGGTCCAGCCGAGGGTCCGGCGGGCCATGATGCCGACCGCGTGGCGGCGGTAGCTCGCCGTGCCGCGCACGTCGTCGATCGGGCTGCAGCCACCGGAGGCGAGCACGGCGAACTGCTTGGCGATGGACGGCGTGATGATCTTCTTGCTGTCCCAGAAGCCGCCCTCTTCGAGCGCGGCGTTCAAGAACTCCTCGGCCGCCTTCGCCCGGACCGGGGTCGGGGCGGCGGAGCCGATGCCGGTGCGCACGGTGCGGGTCTGCGGGTGCAGCGCCAGGCCGAAGGCGCAGACCGCGATCACCATCGCGTTGCGGGTGCCGACCTTGGAGAACTGCTGCGGCCCGTCGGCCTTCTTGATGTGGACGGCGCGGATCAGCTCGTCCGCGGCCAGCGCGTTGCGCTTGACGCCGGTGTAGAACTCGTCGATCGGGATGAGGCGGCTGCCTCGCACCGACTCGACCTCGACCTCGGCGCCCGCGGCGAGCAGCGCCGGGTGGGCGTCACCGGCCGGTGAGGCGGTGCCGAGGTTGCCGCCGACTCCGCCGCGGTTGCGGATCTGCGGGGAGGCGACGGTGTGCGAGGCCAGCGCCAGACCGGGCAGCTCGGCCCGCAGGTGGTCCATGATCTGCGTGTACGGAACGGAGGCGCCCAGCCGGACCGTGTCTCCTCCGTCCTGGCTGACCTCCCACTCGCGCAGCTCGCCGATGCGGTTCAGGTCCAGGAGGTACTCCGGCCGACGGTGGTCGAAGTTGATCTCCACCATGATGTCGGTGCCACCCGCGATGGGTACGGCTGTGGGGTGCTCGGCCTTGGCGGCGAGCGCCTCCTCCCAGCTGGCGGGGCGAAGGAAGTCCATGAGTGGCTCTCTTCTTAATCGGGGTCGATCGTCGCAATCGGGCCCGGGACGGTCGGCCCTCGACTGGTTATTCATGTGCTGTTAACGCGGTGTGGCCTCAGTACACAAGCCGTGCTACGGCCCGGTGCAGTCACCGAAACCATGAAGGAGTTGGCTGGCCGCCTGTCTCGTCTTGTAGATTCGAACGAAAGACGAGGCTCAGTAACCTCACCGTTTTCCCATGGAAACCGTGGCCACAGGTCACCGGCAACAACGAGACAGATCGGCGGCAACGAGATGCGGCTGCGCGCACTGCTGGAAACCGATGCGCTGGGGCTGCGGCTGCTCGGCGGCGAGGACGAACTCGACCGCGGCGTACGCGGCGTGATGACGACCGACCTGCGCGACCCGAGCCGCTATCTCTCGGGCGGCGAACTGGTGCTCACGGGGCTCGCCTGGCGGCGTACCGCCGCCGATTCCGAGCCTTTCGTACGGATCCTCGCGACCGCCGGGGTGGCCGGACTGGCGGCCGGTGAGGCCGAACTCGGGGACATCCCCCACGATCTCGTCGAGGCGTGTTTGCGCCATCGACTGCCGCTGTTCGCAGTGAACGAATCCGTTGCGTTTGCGACGATCACGGAGTACGTCGTACGCCAGGTTTCCGGGGAGAGGGCCGGGGATCTTGCGGCAGTCGTCGACAGACACAGAAGGCTGATGACCTCCGGCCCGGCGGGCGGCGGACCGGAGGTGGTCCTGGACCTCCTCGGCTCCGACCTGGACCTTCGGGCCTGGGTGCTCTCCCCCACGGGGCGCCAGATCGCGGGGGCGGGCGACCCGCTGCCCGCCGACGTGAGCGCCACGCTGGCCGGGGAACACCTGGCCGCCACCCGCACCGGGCGCCGCGGACCGCACCGGGCAACGGTGCACGGGACGACGTACGCCCTCTTCCCGATCCGTAATCCCGTCCGCGGTGCCGCCTCCGCCGCACGGGATGTGCGCGAGACCGTCCTGTCGGACTGGCTGCTGGCGGTCGAGGCGGACGCGAGCGACTGGCCGGCCGCCCGGCTCGACCTGCTTCAGGGCGTCACCCAGCTGATCGCGGTCGAGCGGGACCGGCGCGAGGCGGCCCGTACGGTACGCCGAAGGCTCGCCCAGGAAGTCCTGGAGCTGGTCCAGTCGGGTGCCCCGCCCGCCGAGATCGCGGCCAGGCTGCGGGTGGCCGCGCCCGTGCTGCTGCCCGGCCTCGGGACCGCGCCGCACTGGCAGGTCGTGGTGGCGCGCGTGGACTGGGGCCAGGACGGGGCCGCGGCGGCGACCACGGGCACCGGCGTGGCAGCCGTGGGGGCGGGCGCGCCCGGTACGGCCATCGAGTCCGGCCCGGTGGCCCAGTCGCTGCTGGAGGAGATCCTGGTCGACCCTGCGGCGGCCGGCCCCGACTCCACCGAGCGGATCGCGGTCGCCCACACCGGCGACGAGGCGATCGCCCTGGTCGCGCTGCCGGCGGTGAGCGCCGACCCGGACGCCCCCGAGGAAAAGGCCATAGAGGCCGGGCTGCACGCCGATGCGCTGCTGTCCTCTGTACGCGACCCGCTCTCGGCCGGTCTCGCGGACGACGGCCGGCTCACGCTGGGTGTCAGCGCGGCGGTGCACTCGGCGGAGGGCCTGCGCGGCGCCCTGGAAGAGGCCCGGCACGCCCGCCGGGTGGCGGCGGCCCGCCCGGGCCGGGTCTGCGCGGCGGGCCACCATGAGCTGGCGTCGCACGTCCTGTTGCTGCCGTTCGTCCCGGACGACGTACGACGCGCGTTCACGGCGCGGCTGCTGGACCCGCTGCGGGACTACGACCGCCGGCACCGCGCGGAGCTGATCCCGACGCTGGAGGCGTTCCTGGACTGCGACGGTTCGTGGACGCGCTGCGCGACGCGGCTGCATCTGCATGTGAACACCCTGCGCTACCGGGTGGGCAGGATCGAGCAACTGACGGGCCGTGACCTGTCGCGCCTGGAGGACAAGCTGGACTTCTTCCTGGCCCTGCGGATGAGCTGACGCAACATCGAGCACGGGCGCCCCGGGGGCTGGCTGTGTACGCGAGAACGGGTTCTGGCTCTACTTCCGTGAAACTGACACGTTGAGTGACGGCTCACGCCCGCAACGGTCTCGGGAAGTTGCCTGAAAATGATCAGCGACGAAGCTCGTGTCGAGCCAGCGCGTGCCCAAGGCTGCGAGTTGTCGGCGGCCCTGGATGATGTCGGCCATCCCGCCCCCGCCTGTGGTGACGCCGCCGCGCGGCTTGGGTGCGGGGAAGGGCGGCATGTCCTGTCGGCACGTCGTTCCGGCCGGCGGGAGGGTGCCGTCGATGAGGTAGCGGCTCTCGTGGGCCTGGATGCAGCTGCTGGGGTTGAGCAGTGCCGTGTGCCCGTGCCCGCTGTTGGTGAGCAGGCGGGCGTCGGCCAGTTCTCGGGTCATGGCCTTCGCGCCCGAGTAGGGAGTGGAGGGGTCGTAGATGGTGCCGACCACCAGGATGGGATGCGCTGTCGGCTTGTTCCACGGTCCGCGATAGGGGTTGGCGGCGACTCCCGGCCAGTCGGCACACACCACGGCAGCCCAGGCCCAGTGGCGTCCGGTGTCGCCCGCACGGGCGGCGCTGGCCTCCTCCAGGACGTGGTAGGCAGCGGGGTCACGCGGGTTGGGGCTGTCGCCGCAGAACACCGCACCGGCCTGTTCTTCGCCCAGGTACGGACTCGGATCCGGGACCGCTGGGGCGGGTGGGAGCGGGGACGGCTCCGGGGCGCGGCCCTGCCACAGGCTCTGCAGTCCGCCGGCGACGTCCGTCCATCGGGGGTGGACGACGTAGAAGCCGCTCACCATGTCACTGACCGTACGGGCATAGGTCCACTCGCCCACGGGATGCTCCCGGAGGCGCTTCATCAGCTGGTGGTACTTGTCCCGGGTCGCTTTCGGGCTGCCGGCGGAGAAGGCGCAGCGGGCGGTGGTAGTGGACCCGCACAGGGTGAGGAACTGGTCCAGGGTTTCTGCCGCGGCGCGGTCCGAACCCAGGCGCAGCATTGCCGTGGACCGGGGGGCCTCGTTGGACCCATGGTTCGTCCAGGCCTGCGGATCCCAGTCGCTGTCGAGGACCATGGCGCGGACGTTGCCGGGGAAGAGGTTGGCGTAGGTAGCGCCCAGGAAGGTGCCGTAGGAGATCCCGTAGTAGGTGAGCTGTGGGTCACCCACTGCCTGCCGGAGCTGGTCGAGGTCGCGAGCGGTGTCGGCGGTCGACACATGGCGCAGGAGCTCGGGGTCACGCTGCTGACAGCGCCGGCCCAGATCCTTGTACGCAGCGATGTAGGTCTTCCGCTCCTGTTCGCCCACCGGGAAGCCTGCCGGTTTGCTCGCATTCCAGGCGGCGGCTTCCTCGGGACTCGCGAAGCAGTTCACCGCGGTGCTGTTGCCGATCCCGCGGGGGTCCCAGCTGACGATGTCGAACCGCTCCCGCACCTCCCGCGGGAAAGACTCGTAGTTCTGCGGCATCTGCACTGTTCCGGGCCCGCCGGGGCCGCCGGGGTTGAAGAACAGGGTGCCAATGCGCCGTCCGGGGCCGGTTGCCTTCCGTTTGACGACTGCCAGTTCGATGGTGCGGCCGCGGGGGGTGCGGTAGTCCAGCGGCACCTTCGCGGTCGCGCAGTCGAACGGGCTGCCCTGAAGGCAGGGTCTCCAGTCCAGCTTCGGGGCGGGCACCGAAGGTGTCGGAGTACCGCCGGCGACGGCGGGGTTCGGCCCGATGAACACCGTCGAGCAGGCCACCACCGCGGCAACGACCGCGGCGCAACTCCGACGGCCTGCTATCGGTGCAGATATGTGCATGTCTTGTCCTTCCACGACTGCGCGCGACGCGCCCGTGCGCCGGACGTCGGCACGCATCTGTGTCAACAACACCGCGGTCCGGCAAAACGCGCGAGCCATCCGCAGCCGAATGGGAGCCCTGCGCCGACGACTCCGCCTGAATCACGGCCGTACCTCGCATGCCGCAAGAACTCGTCCGACTTCTGTAGCAGGGTCAAGAGACAGCACTCAGCGTTACCGCTCCACAGAAGTTGAGCCAGAACCCGAGAACGGGAGTCGTTTGTCAACGACTTCGGGAGCCACTTCGTGCCCTGCCACGTGATCAATGTCCATGAGTTCGGGAGTCACTTTCGCCACTCTGGACGGCCCATTTCGTCACCACTCCATTCCCTGATCCAGGCGGAACCGCGCTGACGTTGCCGAATGCCCGACCCCACTCACTCTACAAATGTAGAGTACGGGGTATGAGTGGACTCGCAGGCACGTTCGTTCCCCGCCCGGACTTCGCCTCCCGGCACCAGACGGTCATCCCAGCTCCGGTCGAGGAGGTGTGGGCTGCCTGGCAGGAGATGGAGCAGGCCGGCGGCGAGGGGTGGGGGCCCGTCGTCCGGGCGCTGTTCGCCGTACGGCGGCAGCTCGGGCGCGTGAAGCGCGGGGGCGGTGGGGTGCCGGTCCCGGAGAAGGACCTGCGGGACAGCTTCCTGCTGCTGGCCGAGGACGCGCCGCGGGAGACGGTCCGGGGGATCGTAGGGCAGTGGTGGACCATGGGAGCGGCCGACGGGCGGCCGGACGTCAAGGGGCCGAGCGAGTTTCTGGCCTTCGACGAACCGGGTTACGCGAAGGCGACGTTCAGCATGCGATTCGCCACGGATACCGCCACGGACGGCACGCGGGTCGTCACCGAGACCCGGGTCATGTGCCTCGACGAGGCGGCTCATCGGGCCATGCGGCGGTACTGGCGGCTCGTCGAGCCGTTCAGCGGTCTCGTCCGCCGGATGATGCTCCGCAGGCTCAGCAAGCGGGCCGTCGCATGAGCAGCGCCAGGAGCCCCCGCGTACAGGCGCTGCTCACCGCGGCCGTGGCGGTCATCGCCGAGGAGGGCCTGCGTGGGCTCACCCACCGGGCGGTCGACGGACGGGCGGCGGTGCCGGCGGGGTCGACCAGCTACTACTTCCGTACCCGGCAGGCACTGCTCGCCGGCGTGGTCGCGTTCATCGCCGAGCAGGAAGTGGCGGACATCGAAGCGGCGACCGTCTCCGAAGAGCTGGCCGAGGCGCCGCCGGTACGCCAGATCGCCGACCGTTTCGCGGGCGTCCTGGCCCACTGGCTCGGCCCCCGACGCGACCGCACCCGCGCTCGCCTGGAGATCATCCTCCTGACGGCGCGCCACCCGGAAGGGGATCTGGGCATCGAACTTCTCCGCGCGCGCGAGAGCTTCGTCGGCCAGGCGCGGATGCTGGCAGCGGCGCTCGGCAGCCCGGATCCGGAAGAGGGCGGGCGGATCGTGGTCGCCTTCGCCGAGGGACTCACGTACGACGGGGTGACACGACCCGGCCCGGACACCACCGACCGGGCTGCCCTGCGACAGATGCTGGAGAGGGTCCTGCTCACCCTGGCCCGGTAGCGGGGCGCTGAAGGGGCCGGCTGGGCGGCACTAGTTCCGGCAGCCGGTCCACCGACCTGTCTGGAGCATTTCGTCACCACCCCCGAACCTCCACCGGGGTGCCTCCCGTTCTCGCGAACATCGCCTATTCGCGCGAGCGTGCGACTCCCAATGCCATGTCAAAACGACGTCACTACTCGCGTACAGAACTAGGGGGCGGGCGCCCCGGAGGCCCGCGGGGCGCGGGTGCCTGTGGGCGGGGCCCGGGGTGCGGGTTCTCACCCCGGCGCGGGCGCCAGTTGCGGAGGTCCGCGGGGCGCGGGGCGCGGGTGACGCCCCGCGAAGGCGGCCAGTTGCGGAGGTCCGCGGGGCGCGCGGGCCCGATGCTCGGCTCCGCGGCGGAGCCACCGGAGCGATGGGGGCGTGGGGGCGTGGGGGCGTCAGCCCCCACGCAACCCTCCCCCTCGGGGCCTGGGGGCGCAGCCCCCAGTTCGGGAAGGGGCGGGGTGGGGGAACAACCCCGCCCCTCCTCGCCGTCACCCGTGACGGTCACGGCGAGACCCCCTCATTGACGCCGACAACGCGGCCATCTCACCCCGATCTCCCCCGCCAACCCGCACCCACCGCACCCCCATCCGCCGCCGAGTGATTGTGAATCAATTCACCTGACCTCTTGGCCAGGCATGCCTATCCATGCTGAGATGCGACTGACTCAACAGCTCAATGGCGTGCTCGGGGAGGGCAATGTGGCGCATACCGCCATGTCTGGTTCCGGAACCACTGCAGGTGACGATCCACTCCAGACCGCGGTATGGCGGCTGCGTTCGCGCGGCTGTTGGACCGACGCAGCGGCTCTGCTCGTACCCCACGCGGCGGTTCCCGCCGCGGCGCTGGAGCGGGCCGGACTGCTTGTGGAGCGCTGTCTGTTCACCGGCGAAGGCTGGGCCGAGGCGGAGGACGCGCTGCGTACCGCGGAGGCCGTGGCCCGGGACGACGAGGAACGCGGCGGCGCGGCCTGCGAGCGCGGCCGGCTCGCGTACGCGGCGACCCTCCTCGGCGTACGTGACCGGGCCGACGAGGCCCGCTCCGCGCTCGGCAGGGCGGCGGCGCTGCTCGCCCCCACCTCACCCGGCCGCCCGCTGCTGGACTTCCGGCGCGGTCTGGTCGCCGAGCACATCGCCGACGCCCCGCAGGCCGCCCGCGCCGCCTACCTCCGCGCGCACACCGGAGCCGCCGCGCAGGGCGACACCCTGCTGCTCTCCTTCACCTGGCTCCACCAGGCCGGACTCGCCCTGCGCGACGGGGAGTTGAAGGAGGCGCGGCACGGCTTCTCCGAGTCGCTGCGGATCCGCGAGGAGCTCGGCTACCTCATCGGCACAGCACCCGCGCTGGCCGCGCTCGCCGATTGTGAGCCCGAGCCGGAGGCGAGCAGACTGCGGGTCGAGGCGGACCGGCTGTTCCGCCTGCTGGGTGGCGTACCGGTCTGGCTGACCAGGGAGTTGTCCCAGCCGGTCCAAAACGGGGGCCAGGGCCGGAGCCAAGACCGGGGCCCGGTCCAGGCCGAGCCGGCCCAGCCCGAGCCTGCGGCCTGACAACGTGCGACGACCGCCTCCAGGGAGAGAGAGCACGTGAGAACACGCCGCAAAGAGGGCAACGTACCGGAGCCGCGGTCGCGCTGGGACGAGATCACGACGGGCCTCTGGATGGGCGGACACGTCTGGGCGGACGCCGAGCAGGGTCACCAGGACGTCGTCGTGGACCGCGAGTTCGATGTGGTGATCAGCCTGTACACCAGGGAGGGCCACGGCCCTCCCGAGGGCGTGGAGCACCACATCGCCCGCATCCCCGACGACTGGCTGACCGCGGAGGAGATCGACCGCGTGCGCCGGCTGGCCGTGGTCGCCGCCGATGCCGTACGCGCCAGGCGCACCGTTCTGGTGCGCTGCTACTCCGGCTACAACCGGTCCGGTCTGGTGGCCGCGCAAACGCTGATCGAGCTGGGCCACGACAGCTCGGGGGCGATCGACCGGGTCAGACTGCGACGTTCCCCGTGGGCGCTGCGCAATCCCGCCTTCGAGCAGTACCTCACGACGGGACTGGACGTCGCCTCGCTGCTGACCGGCCTGGAGCCGCCCCCCTGATCAGGACAGCCAGGAAAGCACCTTCTCCGGGTTCATGACGAGCATGACGACTCCGATCGCCACGAGCACCCAGAAGATACCCCGGCCCCTGCGCCGCGGTGCCCTCGTCTGCTGATGGGTGGGCCAGGCGCGCCAGCCGTCCGGCTCGGCCCGCACCTCGGCCCTCCTCTTCCTGCCCCACCTCCGCCCCCTGCCCTGCCGACGGGCGGCCTTCTCGTCCTCGCGCCGCAGCCGCTCGGCCACCATCCGCGCCCGCGCGGACGGCTCCTTCGGCGCGGCCAGACGTGCGGGTCCTTCGCTCTCGCGCTGGAACTCCTCCCACGCCTCGTCAGGTATGGACGACTCCGGCAACTCCCCGGTCATCAACAGCCCCCGTTTCCTTGGCAATTCGGCTCTGGCCAAAGGTTAGCGGTGAGCTCGGCGCGGCAGTGCGATCTCCGCACGTACGGTCTTGCCGACGGGCACCCGATCGAGCACGCTCCACCGGTCGGCGAACGCGGCAACCAGGAGGAGCCCGCGCCCCGACTCCCCGTCGGGTGTCACCTCCCGCGGACGCTTCTCGGCGCGCGCGTCGGAGACCTCGATCCTCAGGGTGTCGTCCGTCAGCGTCAGCCTCAACTCGAAGTCCCGCCCGGGAACGCGCCCGTGGGTCACGGCGTTCGCGGCGAGCTCGGCAACGATGAGGGCGGCGGCGTCGGAGAGGTCGGTGCCGTACGGAATCCCCCAGCCGTCGAGCTGCTGCACGGCCAGATGCCGGGCGAGACGAGCACCGAGGCGCGTGGAGCTGAACCGTTGTGTGAACATACGTACGGTGACGGGGGTTTGAGGGTTCTGAGGCTTCGTCTGAGCAGGCATGGCCTCAAGGTGGCGGGCTCGCACCCGCGATGACCAGCAACGCCACTCGTACGCTGAGTCAGCGTACGAGTACGCCGGGTGGACCGGGCGGATAACTGACCGTGACCATGGGGAACTTGGCGGTGTTTGGTTTCGTATCAGACCTCCGGGGGTGTCCCACATGACGGCCGACCACACCGAACCCGAACCGTCCGACAGCCTGAGGGCGTTCGGCGCTGCGTTCAAGACCTTCCGCAAGCACGCGGGATACACGCAGGAGTCACTGGCCCCCAAGGTGCGGTACTCGCCGAGTTTCCTCGGCTCGATCGAGCAGGGCAGACGCTTCCCTCCGAAGCCGCTGATCGACCGGGCCGAGGCCGAACTGGAGGCGTTCGGTGTGCTGCGGGCGATGGCCCGGCATCTGTCGCGCAATCCGGGGCTGGCGTCGTGGTTCCGCCAGTGGGCGGGGCTGGAGGCGTTGGCGATCAGCCTCGACACGTACGAATGCCGGTTGGTTCCCGGCCTGTTGCAGACGGAGGCGTATGCGCGGACGCTGTTCGAGAACCAGGTGCCGATGCTGTCCGACGACCAGGTCGAGGCGCAACTGGAGGCACGCCAGGAGCGTCAGCGCCTGCTCAGAGAGAGGCCGAACACCGCGTTCAGCTTCGTCCTCGACGAGCATCTCTTCCTGCGCCGCACCGGCGGGATCGACGTCACCCGCGAGCTCCTGGACCATGTCCTCGCTCTCGGCGGGCTGCGGAACGTCGAGATCCAGCTGATGCCCCTGGTACGAGAGGTGCACGCCGGTTTGGGTGGCCCCTTGCGGCTGCTGGAGACCCCGGAGAACCAGTGGTTCGGCTACTGCGAGGGCCAGGAAAGCGGCCAGTTCGTCTCCGACCCGAAAGTGATCAGCGTGCTCCAGATGCGGTATGCGAAACTGCGCTCGCAGGCCCTCACCCCCGAGGACTCCGTGGGCCTGCTGGAGCGACTGCGAGGAGCGCTGTGAACACCACCGAACTGTCCTGGTTCAAGAGCAGCTACAGCAGCGGTTCCGGCGACGACTGCGTCGAAGTCGCCCTCTCCTGGCACAAGTCGAGCTACAGCAGCGGCGGCGACTGCGTCGAGATCGCCACCTGCCCCACCACCATCCACATCCGCGACTCCAAGGACACCGCCGGCCCCCAACTCGCCCTCTCCCCCACGGCTTGGACCGCGTTCATCGCCCACACCGCCCGTGCCTGAGTCCGGACCTCAGGCGATGAGCTCAGTACTCCAGCTGTAGATCGCGATTCTCGCGTCTGGGCGGCTGCTCGCTGTTGGTGATGGCTGCTTTGCCAGCCCGGCTGAGCCGGACGAGTCGTCCAGTCCCCTCCCCTGCCTGGAAGGAAGCACGTCAACCCCGATACGGCGAGGGCCTTTGAGATCGCCGCGGAGACGGGGAAGCCCAACACGATCTGGACCAGTCAGGAGATCGCGCAGCAGGCCGTGGACCGGGCGGTGTCAGACTTCTTCCACGTCACCAACAGCCAGGGCCAGAAGGTACTGGACAAGAAGAAGTGGGATGCCTTCGAGAAGTGGCTGAGCAAGGCCAGGGACGGGGAGCAGTACCCAGTGACCATCACCGGCCAGTGGGACAAGTATCCATCTCTGGGCAAGGCGTACTATCCCGACGGAACGACGGTGAAGGCCGTCGGAAATGACGTCGTGGTGATCTTGATGAGGGTCAAGGGCCACAGGCGTGGCGGTGGCGGATACGTCGTCAAGACCGCCTATCCGCGGTAGGGGATGATCCGTGACAAAGAAGCGCTCCGTGTACGTCGAACTCGGCCACTCCGAAGACTTCGGGTTCACCGGCTTGACGGAGAGAATGTGCTCCCTGGGCCGCCGTTCCGATCGGACGGGTGCCCTCGATGCCGTGGCACAGCTGGCGGATGAGTCCGACGGTGAGGAAGCCGTGGAGCTGGGGGAGGACGCCCGCCGCCTGCTGGCGTCCTCGCTCCCCGACGCGATTCTGCACACGGTGTGGATGGCTGCCGTCGGCCAGTGCTTCAACCCGGCCGACCACGGCATGAGCAGCCGTGTCTGGCTGGAGAAGATCTCGGAGCTGTCCACCGACCGGCTTCGGCGCGACAAGAGATCCTATGTGCCGCCCCCGGTGCAGCCGGTACGGGACGAGGAACTGCGCCGGGCGGTTGCAGCGGAGATCGGGAACCTCGCCCCGGCACTGGACCGTGCCGACGCACCGTCGGATCTCGTCGACTGCTTGGAACAAGTCGTCACGCGGGCCGACGCCGATCTCGGCTTCCGCCTCTTCCTCCGAGCGTTGAAGGTCTACTCCATCCGGATCGAGAAGGAGAGGTACGACAGACTCCTCGGGCTGGGTGAGCGCTTCGGCTGGCCGGCTGCGGTAGTGCACGACGGCTTGAGCGTGATCTGGCCGCCAGTCGACACGACCCGGCGTGAGGCCATGTGGGACTTCGGCCTCTCAGGGCTCACCGCACTGTTCGTAGCGGGGTGGGACACCCGAGGCGCACGGGAAACCGTGCGGAACGCCGCCGCTGGCGACGGCCCTGAGCGGACCCCCGGGTCCGAGGCGGCCATCCTGCTGGAGGACACGCTGAGACTGTTGGAGTCCGATCTGTCCACCGAGACGGTCACCACCTTGTGGCTGGCAGCGACGGGCCGGGGCTTCAACATCGACCAGTTCGCCATCGACGGTAGGGACTGGCTGCGACAGATCGCGGAGGTATGTGAGGGACGCCTGCGTGAAGTTGCCCCGTCGTATACCCCCGTTGTCCCAACGCCCCGGACCGACATGACGGAGGAGGTTCTGCGCGAGCTCCGGGAGGTGGTGAGGTTGTGCGCGGACAAGGTGGTCAGTCCCGACTGGCATCCAATTCCCGCCACGACGGTTCTTGCCTCCCTGGAACAGGTCATCACTCGGGTCGACCCTGACCTCGGATTCCGGCTGTTCCTGCGAGTGTTGATGGTGCTGTCCGTACCGTTGACCGGGGAGCAGTACACGCGGTACGAGACCATCGGTGCACGATTCGGCTACGGCGAGTACCACGTCTTTCAGGCTGAAGACCTGATTCGTCGCGCCTGACTACCGTTCGGTCGCGATACCGACGGCCGCGGGCGCCCCTCCCAGGGGTGCCCGCGGCCGGCGTTTCCCCCGGACAAACCCGACCCGTCTATGTCGAATCCCCGCCAGGTAACCCCTGGCGGGGATTTTTCGTGCTACTCACGCGTTCGGCCCGCACGAAGGCGGTCGGGGTCACCCCGATCGACCGATGGGCCGTCCAATGAGCCGGGACAGTCACGCGGGTCATCGGCAGCCGGGGGTGGTGGCGATTTTGCGTGTCGCGGGAGTGCCGGACATGTGGTGAGTGGTGCTGCCGGAGCAGGCGCGACAGCTGCCCACAGAGCTGGCCAGGATCGATGCGTTCCTGGACGACGAACGGTTCATCGCTCACCCTCGCCGTCGCCGGGCCACACGCGCTCGCGGCGATCCGGCGGGCTCGGGCCGAAGTCCGCGAACACGTCTGGCGCTTGGCCGGCGAGGCAGCCCCGGATGCGAGCGGCGAGGTGCTCGTCTACATCGACGGGGTGCTGGTCCTGGCGCACTCCGAGAAGCAGGACGCGGCCGCCACCTGGAGGAGACCTTCGGGCATCACCCGCTGCCGGCGTTCGTCGACCACGGCTGCAAGGGTTCTGAAGAACCGGTCACGGGCCTGCTGCCGCCCGGGAACGCGGGCAGCAACACCGCCGCCGACCACATCGAAACCGCCCGCCTGGCCTCGGCCCAGTTGCCGAAGCGGCACCGGCGCGGACGGCAGACCCTGATCCGCACCGACTCCGGCGGCGGCACCCACGAGTTCCCAACCGCGGCCGAATGCGCCGAGCTACTCGAGGGCGCGTACGTCGTGTTGCTCAAGGGCCTGTACATCGTCGGCCGGGACCGGCCTCGGGCGGGTACTGCCCTTCGGGTGGGTGCCGCCCTTCCGCTGGGTGGCCGCAGCCCGGATCGCCGCGAGGCGCCCCCGGGGGTGAGGCGCTCGCACACCGGTCGGCCCGGGCGACGTCACGGCCGTGCGTGGCGTACCACTGCCTCGACCGTCAGGCCTCCGCGCCCGTGAAGTGCTCCCGCACCAGCGACTGCACCACCGGCAGGTCCTGGGCGGTCAGTGCCTCCAGCAGCGCCATGTGTTCCGCGGCGTCCGCCACCAGGTCGGCCCTGCGGGTGGCCGGGGCGCTCGTCAGGGGCCACTGGGAGCGGCGGTGCAGGTCGTCCGCGATCATCAGCAGTTGCTGGTTGCCGGCGAGAGCCAGAACCGCGCGGTGGAAGGCGCGGTCCGTCTCGAGGTAGTGAGCGCGGTCGCCGACCGCTGCCGCCGCGGCGGTCGCCTCCGCCAGGGGGCGCAGCGCCGCCCAGCGGGCGGCGGGGACCGCGCGGGCCAGGCGCAGCATGACCGGGATCTCGATCAGGGCGCGGACCTCCGCCAGTTCGGCGAGCTCGCGGGGCGTGCGTTCGACGACGCGGAAGCCGCGGTTCGGGACGACCTCGACCGCGCCCTCGATCGCCAGCTGCTGCATCGCCTCGCGTACGGGTGTCGCCGAGACGCCGAAGCGCTCGCCGAGCACGGGGGCGGAGTAGACCTCGCCGGGAATCAGCTCGCCGTCGACGAGGGCGACCCGCAGGGCTTGGAGGATCTGGCCGCGGACGGAGTGACGCTGGACCGTGCGGGGGGCGGCGCCGGGCGCGGGCGGTTCGCTGTGGGTGTGCTCACCACGGGCCTGTTCCGGTATGCGCGGCCGAGCGGACGGTGCCGCCTGTTCGGGGACAGGCGCGGACACGTACGGATGCGGCGTCGCGGCGTCGCGCGCTCGGGCCTGCTCCACTCGAGTCCTCCTCCGGCTGCCTGGCGGGCCCGGCTCGCGTACGCGGGGCTCCCTGTGCACGATAAGCGGACGGGGTCACAGTTCAAACATCGATTGCGTCGGGTAAGGTAAGGCTAACCTGCCAACGATCGCGATTCGGTGGTCCCTCCACATGACCGTTCCCGCCGTGCTGCCCGGTCTCACCTCGCCCGTCACGGATGCGTACGCGCGCCTGGCCGAGGTCTTCCCCGGGCTGCGCGTACGGGAGCTGGCGGACGGCGAGCAGGCCCCGGCCGGCGGGGGCTGGGTGGGTGCGGGCGATCTCGCGGCCGGCGGTTCCGCCCTCGATGCCTTTCTCGCCTGGGACAACGCCCAGGTTCTCCGGGACTACGGACAGCAGGCCCGCCCCGATGTGATCGCGAGCTTCGGCCTGCACCGCTACGCCTGGCCGGCCTGCCTGCTGATCACCGTTCCCTGGTTTCTGCACCGCCGTGTGCCGCGGGTGCCCGTCGAGGGTGTCGCCTTCCAGCGCGCGCTGGGGCACATGACGGCTCGGGTGAGGGAGTTCGCCTGCCTGCCCGGCGATCCCGCGGCACAGCTGCCCGGTGCCCGTGTCGTACCGGACGAGGAGGCGCTGCGCGCCGAGGTGCGCTCGGCCGTCGCCGAGCACATCGGGCCCGTCCTGGAAGGATTCGGGCCGCGGATGCGGCGCGGCAAGCGCGCCCTGTGGGGCATGGCGACCGACGAGATCGTCGAGGGCCTGTGGTACATCGCACATCTGCTCGGCGAGGAAGAGCGGGCCGTGAGGGAGCTGGAGCAGCTGCTGCCCGGCGCCACGAAGCCGTACGTCGGCACCGCCGGCTTCCGCGAGCTGACCGGGCCGGACGGCGAGCAGCTGCCGACCCGCGACCGGGCGAGCTGCTGCCTCTTCTACACCCTGCGGCCCGACGACACCTGCGTCACCTGCCCGCGCACGTGCGACGCCGACCGCGTCGGCAGGCTGCAGCCGGCCGCCTGACACATCCGGTCGCTCGACGGCCCGATGTCACGCCACCCGTCCGGGTGGCATAAATCGAACTCAACTCCCTTCACCCGCACGGTGGTTCGACCAGATCGCACCTATCCGTATGCCATGACTCCCCGTTGGCGTTCTCTTGCACCGAAACCCCTTGGGGTTACTGGGACTTCGGTCACTATGGCGGCCGAAACGCCCTCACGCGATGCAAGGGACACCGCACATGAGACTGACCGAGATATCGCTCGACTGGCTGCTTCCGGGTGGCGTGCTGCTCGTGGGGGCCGTGACGGCGGTGGCGGTGCTCGCCCGCGGCAAGCGCGCCGGTGACAAGGCCGCGAAAGAGGACTCCTGGGAACGCAGCGAGGAGCGCCGCAGGCGCAAGGAAGCGGTCTACGGCACCGCCTCCTACCTGCTCCTCTTCTGCTGTGCCGCCGTTGCCGCCGCGCTCTCCTTCCACGGCCTCGTCGGCTTCGGCCGGCAGAATCTCAATCTCAGCGGGGGCTGGGAGTATCTGGTCCCCTTCGGCCTCGACGGCGCGGCCATGTTCTGCTCGGTGCTCGCGGTGCGCGAGGCCAGCCACGGTGACGCGGCCCTCGGCTCGCGGCTGCTGGTGTGGACCTTCGCGGGCGCCGCCGCCTGGTTCAACTGGGTCCATGCGCCGCGGGGGCTGGACCACGCGGGCGCCCCGCAGTTCTTCGCCGGCATGTCCCTCTCGGCCGCGGTCCTGTTCGACCGGGCGCTGAAGCAGACCCGCAGGGCGGCGCTGCGCGAGCAGGGACTGGTACCCCGCCCGCTGCCGCAGATCCGGATCGTACGGTGGCTGCGGGCTCCCCGGGAGACCTTCGGCGCCTGGTCGCTGATGCTGCTCGAGGGCGTACGCACCCTGGACGAGGCGGTCGACGAGGTCCGCGAGGACCGGCGCGAGAAGGAGCGGAACCGCCTCCGCAGGCGGGACCGGGTGAAGCTGGAGCGGGCGCAGATAAGGGCACTCAACCGGCAGCACCGGGCCTGGGGCCGCGGTCATGGGACCCGTCGGGCGGAGCTTCCCACTCTCAATTCCGCAGGGGGCTCGCCACAGGCCGTCGGGGCTGTCGGATCCGCTGCGGAGCCTGCCATAACAGATCCGGGACAACTGCCTCTTCGCTCCCGGCCCTCCCTTCAGGCCGTGAAGGAAAGCCATGGCACTGAGCCGCGCACGGTGGACCTCACCGCGGAGGACGACACCCAGGCGCTGCCGCGTCTCGACTCACTGGAGCGCAAGCTCAAGGATCTCGAGCAGCAATTCGGGTGAGCACACGTACCCAAGGGCCGGTCTGCGTCTGTCAGGCCGGTCCTTCGTGCGTCCGGTCCCGGCCGCCCTGCCGCCTCTCCGGTCCGTGCAGCTCGAACCAGACCACCTTGCCCACGCCCTGGGCGCGTACGCCCCAGGCATCCGCGAGACTCTCCACGAGGAGCAGCCCCCGGCCGTTCGTACCGAGGCCGGCGGCCGGTACGCGCGGCACGGGCAGTCCGGCCACGAAATCCCGCACCTCCACGCGCAGTGTGGAGGCGGCGACGGTGGCTGTGACCACCGCACCGTGGTCGGTGTGGATCAGCGCATTGGTCACCAGCTCGCTCGCGAGCAGCTCCGCGACGTCCGCCATGTCCGCGTTCCCCCCGTGCGCCCCGTGCCGCAGCATGTCCCGCAGCGCTCGTCGCACTTCCGAGACTGCCGTGAGATCCGCGCAGCCTAATCTGCGGCGCAGCCGGCCCTCCGGTTCTCCCTCCGCCCCAGGTATTCGGCCGTGCCCGCTCGCGGCAGGCCCGGCCCCTCCCTGACGCCCAGTCATAATCCCCACCCGCACGTCGGAACGACCCCACCTTCGGATTCTCGGAACGACCCGTTCTGCCGAACACGTTCACGGGATGCATGCCCCACGCGGGGAACACCACTCATGTCCAATCGTCAACCACCGAGAGTCAGCGAGAGGAATCGCGATGCACGACGACCGCACGTTGGTGGAAGGGCGCCTGGAGCGGGCGCTGCGCCAGTTCGTCCGCCCGGCGCAGTACGCGGCGCGGGCGCCGCTCTCCCTCGCCGTCTGGCATGTGCCGGGAGAACCTGTGCCCGTTGCCGAGGCGCTGCGGGGCGCCTACGAACCGTTCACGACCGGAACCGAATGGGGGGCGCCCTGGTCCACCAGCTGGTTCCGGCTCGAGGGCACGGTTCCGAAGGAGTGGGCAGGTCAGCGGGTGGAGGCGGTGATCGACCCCGGATTCACCGGCGAGGGCCCGGGCTTCCAGGCGGAGGGCCTGGTGTACGACGCGGCGGGCGTCCCCCTCAAGGGCATTCACCCGCGCAACCGGCACATCCCCGTCTCGGCCCCCGCGGCCGGCGGGGAGGAGGTCCGGCTGCTGCTGGAGGCCGCCGCGAACCCGGCCGTACTCCATGACTTCGCACCCACCCTCCTCGGAGACGTACTGACCGCAGGGCATCGCCCGATCTACCGATTCGCGTCCGCCGATCTCGCCGTACTGAACGAGGACGTCTGGCATCTCGTCCTCGACATCGAGGTGCTCTCGGAGCTGATGCACGAGCTGCCCGCCGACCGCTCCCGGCGGCACGAGATCCTGCGCGCCCTGGAGAACATGCTCGACGTGCTCGATCTGCACGAGGTGGCGGGCACGGCGGCCGCGGCCCGCGCCGAACTCGCCGACGCGCTCGCCCGTCCCGCGTCGGCGAGCGCCCACCGGATCTCGGCGGCCGGGCACGCCCATATCGACTCCGCCTGGCTGTGGCCGCTGCGCGAGACGGTACGCAAGGCCTCACGGACCTTCGCCAATGTGACGGCGCTCGCCGCCGACTACCCGGAGCTGGTCTTCGCCTGCTCGCAGGCGCAGCAGTACGCGTGGGTGAAGGAGCACCAGCCGCACATCTGGGAACGGATCAAGAAGGCGGTGGAGGACGGGAACTGGGCACCGGTCGGCTCGATGTGGGTGGAGTCGGACGCCAACATGCCCGGCGGTGAGGCGCTGGCCCGGCAGATCGTGCACGGCAAGCGGTTCTTCACCGAGGAACTGGGGGTGGAGACACCGGAGATCTGGCTGCCCGACTCCTTCGGCTACACCGCGGCCTTCCCGCAGCTGGCGAAGCTGGCGGGGGTGAAGTGGTTCCTGAGCCAGAAGCTGTCCTGGAACCAGTCCAACAGGATGCCGCACCACACCTTCTGGTGGGAGGGCATCGACGGGACGCGGGTCTTCACCCACTTCCCGCCCGTGGATACGTACAACGCACAGTTCCATGCCGCCGAGTTGGCCCATGCGGAAAAGAACTTCGCCGACAAGGGGCGGGCAACGCGCTCACTGGTCCCCTTCGGCTGGGGCGACGGCGGCGGCGGTCCGACCCGGGAGATGATGGAGAAGGCGCGCAGGCTACGGGATCTGGAGGGCTCGCCACGGGTCACGGTCGAGAACCCGGCGGCCTTCTTCGCGGCGGCCGAGGAGGAGTACGGCCCGGCGGCCCCCGTCTGGTCCGGCGAGCTCTACCTGGAGCTGCACCGGGCGACGTACACCACGCAGGCCAAGACCAAGCAGGGCAACCGCCGCAGTGAACATCTGCTGCGGGAGGCGGAGTTGTGGGCGACGACGGCGATGCTGCGGGCGCCCGGGTACGCCTTTCCGTACGACGTGCTGGACCGGATCTGGAAGACGGTGCTGCTGCACCAGTTCCACGACATCCTGCCCGGCTCGTCGATCGCCTGGGTGCACCGGGAGGCCGCGGACACCTATGAGGCGGTACGGGAGGAGCTGGAGGCGGTCATCGCGGGCGCGGTGGCCGCGCTGGGGGCGGGCGCGCGCCCCGCGGTGCTCAACGCCTCGCCGTACGACCGGACCGAGGTGGTCGAACTGGACGCGGAGACGGCCGCGGCCCTGCCCACGGGGACGGCCGCCCAGCCGCTGCGCGAGGGACGCGTGGCGGTGGCGGTGGAGGTACCGGCGCTGGGCTGCACCCCGATCGGACCTGCGGCCGCGATCGGACCTGCGGCCGCGACCGCGACCGGGGCCGGGGCCGGGGCGGAGGTGGCCGGGGCGGAGGTGGCCGGGGCGGAGGTGGTCGCTGGCGTACACCGCGACGGCGGCTTCGTACTCGACAACGGGCTGCTGCGGGTCGTCGTGGACGGAGACGGGCTCCTCGCCTCCGTCCGCGACCTGTCGGCCGGCCGCGAGGTCCTGGCCCCCGGCAGCCGCGGCAACCTCCTCCAGCTGCACCCCGACCACCCCAACCAGTGGGACGCCTGGGACATCGACCGGCACTACCGCCGCAAGCACACCGATCTGACGGCCGCCGAGTCGGTCGAGCTGGTGGAGGAGGGCCCGCTGCGGACGGCGGTCCGCGTCGTCCGCACCTTCGGCAGCTCCCGGATCACCCAGGAGATCCGGCTCGCCTCGGGCTGCCCGCGCGTCGATGTCGTCACCGACGTCGACTGGCAGGAGCCGGAGAAGGTCCTCAAGGCGGCCTTCCCCCTCGATGTGCACGCCGAACGGTCCACCGCCGAGATCCAGTTCGGGCATGTGCACCGGGCGACGCACGACAACACCGGCTGGGACGCGGCCCGTTTCGAGATCTGCGCCCACCGCTGGCTGCGGGTCGCCGAGCCCGGGTACGGAGTCGCGGTGCTCAATGACTCGACGTACGGACACGACGTGACCCGCACCCCGCACGACGAGGGGCTGGGCACGACCGTACGGCTGACGCTGCTGCGCGCCCCGCACAGCCCCGATCCGCAGACGGATCTGGGCACCCACCGCTTCGGCTACGCCCTGCTGCCCGGCGGCACTGCGACTCAGGCCGTGCAGGAAGGCCTTGCGCTCAACCTCCCCCTGCGGGTCGCGGCCGCACCGGCGGCCGCGTCCCTGGTGAAGGTCCGGCACCCCTCGATCACCATCGAGTCCGTCAAGCCGGCCGACGACCGCGGCGGAGACGTCATCGTCCGGCTCTACGAATCGGCCGGCGGCCGGGCCGAATCCGTACTGAGCGTCGGCTTTCCCGTCGTACGGGCCCAGGTCACCGATCTGCTCGAGCGGCCCCTGCGGGATGCCGAGACCGGTGAGGAAGGGCTCGCGCTGAAGCTGCGGCCCTTCCAGATCCTCACGCTGCGTCTCACACCCGCTTAGCACCGGGCCGGGTCCCCGCCTCAGGGCCGCGGCACGTTCCGCAGATTGGAGCGGGCCATCTGGACCATACGGCCGACCCCGCCGTCCAGCACGATCTTGCTGGCGGAGAGCGCGAAGCCGGTCACCATCTCGGCGCTGATCTTCGGCGGGATGGAGAGCGCGTGGGGATCGGTGACGATGTCCACCAGGGCGGGGCCCTTGTGCTTGAAGGCGTCCTTGAGCGCGCCCGCGAGCTGCTTGGGCTTCTCCACCCGTACGCCGTACGCGCCCGCCGCCCGGGCGATCGCCGCGAAGTCCGGGTTGCGGTTGGTGGTGCCGTACGAGGGAAGTCCGGCGACCAGCATCTCCAACTCCACCATGGACAGTGAGGAGTTGTTGAACAGGACGATCTTCACCGGCAGGTCGTACTGGACGAGGGTGAGGAAGTCGCCCATCAGCATGGTGAAGCCGCCGTCGCCCGACATCGAGACGACCTGGCGGTTCCGGTCGACGAACTGCGCGCCGATCGCCTGGGGCAGGGCGTTCGCCATCGAGCCGTGACTGAACGAGCCGATGATCCGGCGCCGCCCGTTGGGCGAGAGATAGCGGGCCGCCCACACATTGCACATGCCCGTGTCCACAGTGAACACCGCGTCCTCGTCGGCGAGTTCGTCGAGGACCGAGGCGACATACTCGGGGTGGATCGGAATATGCTTCTCCACCTTGCGGGTGTACGCCTTGATCACGCCTTCCAGCGCGTCGGCGTGCTTCTTCAGCATCTTGTCGAGGAACCTGCGGTCCGACTTGGCGCGCACGCGCGGCGTCAGACAGCGCAGCGTCTCGCGTACATCGCCCCAGACGGCCAGGTCCAGCTTGGAGCGGCGGCCGAGGTGCTCGGGCCTGACGTCGACCTGGGCGATCTTGACGTCGTCGGGGAGGAAGGCGTTGTACGGGAAGTCCGTGCCCAGCAGGATCAGCAGATCGCACTCGTGGGTGGCCTCGTAGGCCGCGCCGTAGCCGAGCAGACCGCTCATGCCGACGTCGTACGGGTTGTCGTACTGGATCCACTCCTTGCCGCGCAGCGCGTGCCCGACCGGGGACTTGATGCGCTCGGCGAACTGCATGACCTCGGCGTGCGCGCCCGCGGTGCCGCTGCCGCAGAAGAGCGTGACCCGGTCCGCCTCGTCGATCATGCGTGCCAGCTTGTCGATCTCCGTGTCTCCCGGGCGTACGGAGGGGCGGGTGGTGACCAGGGCGTGCTCGATCGACTTCTCCGGGGCGGCGTGGGAGGCGATGTCACCCGGGAGAGTGACGACGCTGACGCCGCTTCGGCCGATCGCATGCTGGATCGCGGTCTGGAGGAGCCGCGGCATCTGCTGCGGGCTGGAGATCATCTCGCTGTAGTGGCTGCACTCGCGGAACAGCTGGTCGGGGTGGGTCTCCTGGAAGTAACCGAGGCCGATCTCGCCGGAGGGGATGTGCGAGGCGAGGGCGAGGACCGAGGCCATGGAGCGGTGGGCGTCGTACAGCCCGTTGATGAGGTGGAGGTTGCCGGGGCCGCAGGAGCCGGCGCAGGCGGCGAGCTTTCCGGTGATCTGGGCCTCGGCGCCGGCCGCGAAGGCGGCGGTCTCCTCGTGCCTGACCTGGATCCAGTCGATGGCGGAGGTGCGGCGGATGGCGTCGACGACGGGGTTGAGGCTGTCGCCGACGACTCCGTACAGCCGCTGGACGCCGGCCCGGACGAGGATGTCTACGAACTGTTCTGCCACGTTCTGCTTAGCCATGGATCCATCAACCCATGAGGGGCGGAGTTACGCCTCCCAGACTGCGACAGCCGTACGGTCATCGGCGTACCCCTTCACTCTCAGCTGGGTGTCCGTGAGGAACGTGGCCAGGCCCGGGGGTTCGGCGGGCGCCCAGCGCTCGGCGAGCTCCTCGGCGAGGGCCGGCTCACCGCGCAGCGGCTCGGCGAGTCCGCTGCTGCACAGCAGCAGGGTGTCGCCCGGGCGGGCCACGGAGGCACGGAAGCGGAAGGGGTCGGCGGGGGGTGGGGGTGGGGCCTCGATGTACGGGGACGGGGACGTCGCGATCCCCAGGTCCATGGTGAGCCGGTCGCCGTCGGGGGTCTCGGAGAGAGGTTCGGCGGGCATCCCGGCGAGGGGATGGGCAGGCGTCGGGGTGGGCGTCACGGCGGCCGTTCCGCCGGGCGCGGAGCCGTATCCCACGACGGGCTCTCCTGCCACCGAGGAAGGCTCCGGGACGCGGGGCTCGATGTCCTGCCAGGCGCCGTCGCGGAGGCGGAAGAGACCGCCGCCGCCGACGCCGAAGAACACGCGGGTGCGGCAGTCGGGGTCGGCCGAGAGCAGCAGACAGCGCAGGTTCGCGGTGTACTCCTCGGGCTCCACGCCGAGCTCGGCGGCACGGCCACGGAGCTTGCCGAAGGAGCGGTCGGTGAGACGCTGCAGCCCGGACTTGAGGTCACCGCGGCGACCTGCCCTTATGTCCTCGGCGAGCCGGGCGTGACTGCGGCCGACGGCCCCGCCGATCCACCGGCAGGCGTCGGCGGCGGCCAGATGCGCCGCTTCCGCGGCACGGGCGCCACTGGCGACGGCGACCAGGACGAGCGCGGCGTCCCCGTTGCCGAACCGGGCGGTGAGCAGGGCGTCGCGACGCGGCTCACCCCGGTAGCGCGCGGAGTCCCCGCGTACGGAGGCGGCGCGCAGGGTGTACGTGCCGTAACGCGCCCCGTCGAGCACGGTGTCGGCGACGAGCTCGTCCAACTCCTGCGGCCGGACGGCGGGGAGCGCGGTGGGCTCGGCGTCGTAGGTGGGCGGGCCGCCCCCGACGTATCCGGCGTCGGGGCGGGGGAGCGTCGGAGCGGGGTCGCTGTCGGGGGTGGGGGTGGGGGTGGGGTCGCTGTCGGAGCTGGGCGCGGTCTCGGGCTGGGGCTGGGGCTGGGGCCCGGCGGTGGCGTGAGGCGTCGCGTCCGGCGCGGGGCCCGAACGGTCGGGTTCCTCGTCCGGCGCGCCGCGCGAAGGGATGGGCCGGGCGCCGCATCGCCGTGGGAGCTGCGTCGGCGGAACCGCGCCGAACCCACCGTCCGGGACCGGCACTCGCCCGGGTGGAGCCTTCGGCGTGCGTGGGGGGTCCGGGGCGGGCGGCAGCGGGGGTTCCCACGGGGCGCGTTGACGCGGAGGCGCCGGTGAGGGCGAGGGGGGTGCGGACGGCTGGGGCGACCCCCACCAGGCGCGCGGGCGCGCCCGGCCCGGAGCACCCGGGACCCGAGGGATGCGAGGGACCCGAGGGTCACCCGCCTCGGGCGGGCCGGGCGGGCCGGGCGGCTGCGGTGGCTCGGGCGGCTGGACCGGCGCAGGCGGCTCGGGCGGCTGGACCGGCGCAGGCGGCTCGGGCGGGTGCTGGGCGGCCACCGTGCCCACCGCCGAGTCGAAACGGTCGTCGAGCGTGTCGCCCGCCGTCACGGCGGGACCCGTGTCCGGGGCTGACTCGTCGTACAGCCGGTTCCACCATTCGTCCTCGGTGGAGGGCCTCTCCCCCTGCTGACTCATGCCCTTATTGTCCACCGCACGGGCCGTACGAAAACGAGGCATCCCGAAAAAGTCACCAAGGCGCGAAATGCACTGGTGCCGGGGGCGGTTGATGCTGCGGTGGCGCCACGTTGACCGAGGGAGGGGTGATGAAGGGATGATGTCGCGAGGCGGGTTTACGCCGTGGCCCGTTTCCGCCACAACGGCCGAAAGATGATGCGCACGTCCGGGGAGGGGTGGGGCCAGGTGCTGGGAGCAATAGGTCTCGACGAGAGGCAGGAGTCGGCGTACCGCGCGCTCGTCGCGCTCGGAGCGGCGGAGGTCACGGATCTGGCGCACCGGCTCGCCCTGCCCGAGACGGACACGGAACGCACGCTGCGGCGGCTGGAGCAGCAGGGTCTTGCCGCGCAGTCCTCGGCCGGCACCGGACGCTGGGTGGCGGCCCCGCCCGGCGTGGCACTGGGCGCGCTGCTGACGCAGCAGCGTCATGAGCTGAAGCAGGCGGAGCTGGCGGCGGCGCTGCTCGCGGAGGAGTACCGGGCGGAGGCCGCCGAGCTTGCCGTGCACGATCTGGTCGAGGTGGTGACGGGCGCGCGGGCCGTCGCGCACCGTTTCCTGCAGCTGCAGCTGGGGGCGACGTCCGAGGTCTGCGCCCTGGTCACCGGCAAGCCGATCGCGGTGACCGCGATGGACAACGACGAGGCGGAGGAGAAGGCGGCGACGCGCGGGGTGGCGTACCGCGTGGTGCTCGATCGCGAGGTGCTGTCGCTGCCCGCCGGGACCGTCGAGCTGACCTCGGCGCTGAGCCGTGGCGAGCAGGTCCGGGTGGTGGACCGGGTGCCGACCAAGCTCGTCGTCGCGGACCGCACCCTGGCGATGGTGCCCCTGACGGGGCGCGGGGCCGAGCCCGCGGCACTCGTCGTCCACGCGAGCGGACTGCTGGAGTCCCTGATGGGTCTGTTCGAGGCGGTGTGGCGGGAGGCGATGCCGTTGCGGCTCGGCGCGAGGGGCGGGATCTCGGAGGAGGCGGCGCCGGGGCCCGACGTCACCGATCTGGACATCCTTTCGCTGCTGCTCGCCGGAATGACGGACGCGTGCGTCGCCAAGCAGCTGGACCTGGGGCTGCGGACGGTGCAGCGCCGGGTGAAGGGGCTGATGGAACTGACGGGTGTGACGACCCGGCTGCAGCTCGGCTGGCAGGCGTACGCAAAGGGATGGGTGACGCGCGACCTGCGGGAATGATCCAACTGCGGGAATGATCCACATCCTGCACCCTTGGCAGATGGGCGTGTGGCAGCTCCTGATGGTGGGCCTGGTGATGCTGCTGGGTCTGCTCGGGGTGCTCGTTCCCGGTGTTCCGGGGCGGTGGCTGGTGTGGGCCGCGATGCTCTGGTGGTCGCTGCACGAGCAGACCGGTCTGGCCTGGGTGCTGCTGGTGGGCTCGACGGTGCTGCTGCTGGTCGATCAGGTGGTGGTGTGGCTGCTTCCGCCGCGCCGGATCCGGGGGGTGGGGATCACCCGGCGGATGGTGGTGTCCGCGGGCGCGGGAGCGGTTCTCGGCTTCATCCTGCTGCCGGTGGTGGGCGCCGTGCCCGGATTCATCGGGGGGATCTACGGCTCCGAGCGGCGGCGGCTCGGCGGGCACGGCCCGGCGGTGGCCTCGACCCGGGCGGTGATGCGGGCGGTGGGGACGAGTGTGCTGGTCGAGCTGTTCGCCTGTCTGCTGGTCGTGGGGGCTTGGCTGGGTGCGGTGATCTGGGGCTGACGCTCCGGCCGCGGCCCCGTCGCGGAGTCTCCCGGGCCGACCGGCCCGAATCGGCCCTAAGTCCTAGGACTCGTCCGGGTCCCGCAGCCGATGCGGCGGACGTGGTACGCGTGTGAGGCTGCCTCCATGACCGAATTCAGCGAGGCCGAGCGCGAGTACCTCACCTCCCAGCGCCTGGGACGGCTGGCGACCGTGGACCCGAAGGGCCAGCCACAGGCGAACCCGGTCGGCTTCTTCCCCCAGGACGACGGGACGATCCTGGTGGGCGGCTATGCCCTGGGCACGACGAAGAAGTGGCGCAACCTGCAGGCGAATCCCAAGGTGGCGCTGGTCGTGGACGACATCGTGAGCCACCGGCCGTGGAAGGTCCGCGGCATCGACATCCGCGGCGAGGCGGAACTGCTGACGGGTCCGCACGAGCTGGGTCCGCACTTCAGCGAGGAACTGATCCGCATCCACCCGAAGAAGATCCACAGCTGGGGCCTGGAGTAGGCCCGGAGCAACAGGAGGGGCCCGACGCCTCCTCCCGGGCCGTGAGCCCGGGACCCACCCTGCCCCGGGATCCACCCCCTCCCCGGGACCCGGCCGACCACGAGCGCGCCCGGGCCGGGCCCCGGCTCACGGGACTCACGGGCACGGCACCCGCGGCCCGGACGACCGCCGCAGCCCGTCCCGACGCGGGCGGCCCGGGCCGCCCGCGTCGGGACGCTCCCGGCCGAAGGGGCCCGCCCCCTCGGCCGGGAGCGCCGTCACCCCCCGTCAGCGGACCCGGCCGCGTTTCGCCTGCAGGGCCGCGCGGCCCTCCGCGCCCTTCTGCTTCCAGTCTCGCCGGATTTCCGCCCGCAGCCGTGCGTCCGTCTTCGCGACGATGCGCTGGTTCTCGCGCAGCAGCTTGCGGTAGCTCTCCAGCCGGCGCTCCGGCAGCGAACCGTCCTCGATCGCGGCCAGCACCGCGCAGCCCGGCTCCGCACCGTGTCCGCAGTCGTGGAAACGGCACTGTGCGGCGAGTTCCTCGATTTCCGAGAAGACCTGGCCCACACCGGTCTCGGCGTCCCAGAGGCCGACGCCCCGCAGGCCGGGGGTGTCGATCAGGACGCCCCCGCCCGGCAGGACGAGAAGGTTGCGGGTCGTCGTGGTGTGCCGGCCCTTGCCATCGACGTCACGGATGGTCTGCACATCCATCACGTCCTCCCCGAGCAGCGCGTTGGCGAGGGTCGACTTGCCCGCACCGGAGACACCGAGCAGCACACTCGTCCCGCCGGAGACGATCGCGGCGAGTACCTCGATGCCCTCACCCGTCTCCGAGCTGACCGGCAGCACCTGCACTCCGGGCGCGGTCGTCTCCACGTCCTGGACGAGGTACGAGAGTCCGATCGGATCCGGCACCAGGTCGGCCTTGGTGAGCACGACGAGCGGCTGCGCGCCGCTCTCCCAGGAGGATGCCGGCCTGTGCAGCAGCGCATCCCCGCTCGAGCTGGACATCGCGAGGGCGAGGAACCGCTCGATCCGCCCGAGATCGAGTTCGACCGCGAGGGACACACAGATGACGATGTGATCGATGTTGGTGGCCAGCACCTGGCCTTCGGACCGCTGGGACGAGGTCGACCGCACGAAGGCGGCGCGTCGAGGCAGCAACGTCCGCACATACCGCGGATCGCCGGCCGGATCGACAGCAACCCAGTCCCCCGTGCACACGACCTTCATCGGATCGCGCGGGACAACGAATTCGGTATCGGCCCGCACGGTGCCGTCCGGGGTGACGACATCGCACTGGCCACGGTCGACCCGTATGACACGGCCGGGCACCAGCCCCTGCTCGGCGTACGGAGCGAACTCGGCAGCCCAGCCTTCGTCCCAGCCGTAGGAGGCGAGGGCATGCTGGGCATCAGAAGTGGAAGGGGTGTTGAGCGAAGCGTGGAACAAGGGAAACCCTTCGAAGGGTGGCCCCGGCGGCGCGCTCGGCGCGCGGAAGGTGTGTGGGTGTCAGCCGGAGACCACAGGGGTGGAAACGATGATGAACTCCTGAATGCGGGCAGCGCCCGTCACCGTGACAGTCATCAATGTCCTCACCTCCTGTTTCCTCAACGAACCAACGTGTTCTTCCGGGAGCGACACATCACCGCGTCCCGGACCGGTGGAACCATAACCCCGCCCCGGGACGCGACGCCACCCGTTTATTCGGACGCCGCCTCAGCCCCACCCTCCCCTTGGCCGAGCGGGCCGTCGCGCATCTGGTCGGGGCTGACGAATGGCCAGATCGCCCTGGCGGACAGAGCTTTCACCGCATGCCAAGCGCTGTCACCCACGAGCAGTGATCCGGAATCTCGAAATCAACCCACTGGTGGAAGTAGCCCGTTACCTTGCTCAGGGCGCTCGATGGGTGCCCTGTTGAAAGGATTGAAATGGCAGACCTGTTTACCGTGAGGGTTACCGTCCGCGGCTACGAGACCGATACACAGGGCCACCTCAATGGAAATGTGTATCTGCAGCATGCGGAGCACGCACGCTGGGAGTTGCTGCGGGCAGCCGGAATCGAGCAGAACGCACTGGTGGCGAAGGGCGTCGGCCCGGTCAGTCTGGAGAGCACGATCCGGTACCACCGCGAGGTGGTCGCGGGTGACGACGTCGACATCACCTGCGCGTTCATCTTCGGCGAGGGCAAGTCGTTCCGGGTGGAGCAGACGTTCCACCGTACGGACGACAACACTCTCGTGGCCGAGGTCTTCAACGTCGGCGGTCTGCTCGACCTGAAGGCACGCAAGCTGGTCGCCAACCCGCGCGAGTACTTCCGTGCTGTGGCCTCCGACCCTGGCGTGTTCGGCCTCTGACACGGTTCCACCGGGCCGCTGTCGCACCGGCGCGGAAGAGCAACAAGAGGTCAGCCGGAGACCACAGGGTGGAAACGATCACGAACTCCACCCCCGCCCCGGGACGCGGCACCAGCAGCTTGTCGCGGACGCCTGGGCCTCGCGACGCCGCGGTCACCGTCGGAACACAACTGTCCGTCACAGGTCATCAGGGCGTACGTCTTTGAGGATCCGCCGGATCTGCTCGCGCCGTTCCTCGTCGGTGAGCGTCCCGGGAGCCGCCTCGGCGGATTCCGGGCCGAGGAGTGCCAGGCAGTGCCCCGCGCACTCCTTGCGGATCTCGGCGAGCTCCTCGCCCAATTCCCGGCGCCGTCGGCCCGCAGCGCCCCGGATCCGCTCGCGGATCTCCCAGGCCTGCCGGTACAGCGCGCAGGCAAGGTGGTAGCGGGCCTCCGCGTTGCCGGGGTCCTGCAGGCACAGCTCTCGCAGCTCGCCCGCGAGCGCGGCGGTCTGCGCCCCGTCCGGGCGGTCCTGGTAGCGGGCCAGGGTCGCCGACACGACCAGCCGACGGCGGTTCCCGACGGTCTCGGGATCCGTCCACCGGGCGAAGTCCTCGGCGATGCGCCCCGCGGCGGGAGTGTCCTCGCCGGAGTTGATCCAGCTCTGGTAGGCCCGGGTGAGCAGATGGCGGAGCTGCTCGTCGTCGGGACCGCTCTCCAACAGCGTCCGCACCTGTGTCACGGCCACCGCGAACCGTCCGCGGGCGATGTCGAGTCGGACGAAGGACACCGCGAGCCGGTCCCGTCCCAGCGGACCGAACGCCTCGTCCCTGGCAGTGGCCAGCACCTCCAGGGCCTCGTCGTGCCGGTCGAGGCTGCTCAGGAGCGCGGCCAGGGCGCGGGCGGGGCCGGTGGCCCCGGGCAGTCGTTTCACCCAGCGCTCCAATCCGGTCACGGCGGCCGCGACGATGCCGCGCTCCCGGTCGTCGGTGGGGGCACCCGAGGACCCCAGGATCGCGAACGCCGACCTCGCGGACGACTGGTAGAGCCGCGTGGGGTCGTCGAGGCGATCGGCGTACTCCTCGGGAATCGCGTCGCTGTTGCGTCCCCAGGAGCGGCCGATGCGCCGGAACCGGTCGGGGAAGTCGTGCGTGGCGGCGCCGGACGCGCTCTCCTCGGACGCCTCGAAGATCTGCCCCAGCGCGAATCGACAGGCGAGTTCGGAGAGTTGGTTGTGCCGTTCGACGAACTTCTTGGGGTCGCCCGGGGTCCCCAGCTGCTGGGCGCTGCGCAGCACTGCCTCGTCCGCCGCGTCCAGGGGCAGCTCGTCGATGAGGCGCAGATTCCGGATCACGTCGCCGGAGTACTCGGTGAGCGGCCAGTCCGCGTCCGCTCCCATGACGCCCTTGGCGATCCGCAGCTTCCACAGGATCCGCCCGCGCGCCCAGTCCATGTGCGCCTGTTCCTCGGCCTCGTCGCCCGGCCTGCGGGTGCGCCCGTTCGTCTCGGAGGCTTCGCGGTGCGCCTCGTCGACGGCCTGGCGGCACAGCTTCTCGAAGGGGTCCCGCACCCTGGCCGGGAGCGCCCGTACGGCTGCTTCGACCGCGGTCGTGCGACGGTCCCGCGCGGCGGCCAGCTCCGCTTCCCCGACGGAGCGGCCGACGCCGAGAAGCAGAGTCGGGCTGCGGTGCGAGAGTGTGTGGTTGAGCTCTTCCAGCCGTAGGTGGGCGACGGTGATCGCGACCTTGCCGGTGCCGGCCAGGACGGGGGCGATCTGCCGCACGTCCCCGTCCAGCTCGGCGCCGGGCGCGGAGCGCGCGTACAGCGCGGCCGTGCCGAAGGAACCGGCCAGCACGCCGTGCAGCTCGGCGCGGTCGGCGGCGCCGCGGCGGATGTCCCCGGCCAGCATGTCCCGCAGGTACAGCGCTTCGAGATAGCGGCTCCACGCCTGCGCGGCCGGGCCCAGGTCCCCCGCCGAGGTGTGCGCCACCGCGAGGTTCCGCAGCACTCCGGGATGCAGGGGGTCGTCGGTGAGCATGCCGCTCCAGCGCCGTCGCGCGGCTGTCGTCCGGCCCAGCCGGAGTTCGGCCTCCGCCTGGTGTCCGCCGAGATAGGCGCGCAGCAGGGTGACGGCCTCCCCGTTCCTCAGCCGCGCAGGATAGGCGTCCAGCGTCTGCCAGGCTTCGGCGAAGTTGTCGTCGAGCCGGCGTTCGGCGGCGTCGAGGGCGTGGGCCACCCGCTCGCGTGCGCCGGCATCGGCGGGCGGCGGCGGGGAAGAGGGGCGCTGACCGGTTGCCGCCGGGCCGTCGGCCGGAGCCGCCGAGGGCCGTTGCGCCTCCAGGTCGGACAGCCGCTCCTCGAGAGCCAGCGCGTGCTCCGAGGGCGCGGGTGCGGCCGACCCGAACTCCTTCTGCCGCGCCGCCAGATTCCGGCCGACCTTCCTGTCCAGGACCTTCCGCACACTGCCCGGAGACTTCTGGAACCGCGCCTCGCACTCCTCCACCCGCTGACGAAAGTCCTCGAACGCCATGACCAGACCGGTCGGCTCGGCGTCCTTGAACCGCTGGAGAGCCTCCAACCAGGACTTCCGCGAGGTCTCCAGACGGTCCACCATCTCCGTCAGGACGTCCTTGTCCCCCGAAATCCGACGGAAGTCGGCCTCGTCACCCACCGTGGTCCTGCCCAGGAGTTTGGCGTGGGCCAGTGCGTGGTCCACCACGCCGGTCAGCCGGGCGGCCACCTCCTCGAACATCACCAGCCGCTCGTCGGGGCCCGTGGCCTCCGGCTCGGCGGGCCCCGACGGGTTCGGGACGTCCGCCATCGGCTCGGGAGGTCCGGCGCCGAGCGCGTTCCACGCCGACTGCAGGGCCTTCTCGTGCCTGGCCGGGTCGCCGTCGGTGAATTCCCTGGCGGCCGCGTGGGCGCCCAGGTCCGGGAACCGGAGCGGGCGCCAGAACAGTCGCCGCCGGTGGAGCAGCGCGACGAGCAGGTCGGGGAGGGAGCGGTCGGCCAGACAGGCCGCGAGCCGGTCCGGGAGTTCGCCACGATCGGTCTCGAGGAGGTCGCAGACCAGGTCCAGCATGCGGGTCGCCGGGCCGTCGTCGGGCGGCAGTCTCTTCGCCAGCCTGCGCACGGTCGCGGTCGGGTAGCCGTACACCATCCACTGCACGGCCAGGACGGTGAACGCGGCACACCCGCCCCGGCGGCGGCCCGCCAGCTCGGCAACGCCCTCCAGTTCGGCGGCGAGTACGTCCCTGGTCCGCTCGGCCGTCGTGCCGTGCAGCCGGCCGTCGGCCGCCATGTCGTGGATTCCCGTCCACCGGCATTCCCCGGGCCGCAGCAGCGGCAGCGTGGGCTCGGCGGCCTCCGGGTCGAAGTCGTCGCGGCCCGCACGGACCGTGCCGGCGATCGCCTCGGCCCGGGCGCGATCCTCCCCGGTGTAGTCGGGGGTGTCCTTCCGATGCTCGTGGAGTCCCCTGTACGCGAGGCTCAGATGGGCCCAGATACGGTGGTTGACGGGAGACAGGGCGGCGGCTGCCGTCAGCCAGCGGACGGCCGCTTCCGGTCGGCCGTGCCGCAGGTAGAGCAGCCCGACGTGGTACGGGTGCTTGGGGTTCGAGCCGTCCAGCCGGTGGGCGCGGGCCAGCAGGCGCAGCGCGGTCGGCGGGTCGGTGCCGGGATGTACTCCGATCCGGAAGAACCCTTCGACCACGGCGTCCAGCTGTCCCTGGGTGAGCCGCTCCCCCTCTTCGAGGCGCGACCACAGGTGCCCGACCATGCGCCACAGCACATCGGGCCGGTTCTCCAGCGCCCTGCGGGATGTCATGCGGGCTTCCCCTCCCCCGGATCCGTGATGCCTCTCCCCGGACCCGGGCTCCCGTCGGCGTCCGACGGCGCCACACCGCCGCCCAGCTTCTCGGGCGGCAGGATCAGCAGCCGTTCCCCGTCCGACACCGCTGCCCGGCGCCCGTCGGGGGAGACGGCCATCGGGTGCTCGCAGACATAGGTGGTGCGGCCGTCGCGCACCAGCGCGTGGGAGCCGTCGGGATACTCCAGGACCAGCAGGCGCCCGCCCCGGCCCGAGCCCACGGGCCGGGCGCCGGGCACCGTGTGGAAGCCGACGCGCACCGCCAACTCGGCATCGAAACAGACGCCTTGGCCCTCCGCGTCGACGATCGCGGTCAGCTCGCCGTCCGGGAGCGTCCCGGTGATCCCGGTCACGGGCTGGGGGACCTGAAGCAGCTGTCCCTTGGCCAGGTCCCACCGGTGGACCCGGTGTTCACCGAAGATCAGTGCGTAGTCCCGCACGTGCGTGATGGCGAGAAGCAGCGGTTCCAGAGTGTGCTCCGCCCTGGCCCTGCCCAGCACGTAGTGGGTGAGCTTCCCGCCGAGGTCGCCCACCAGCAGCCCGGTGTTGCCGGCCACCAACACCTGGACCCCAGCCCGGTGTTCCAGCACCAGCTCCGGCTCCTCGGCGTCGAGGGAGAGGGACCACACGGACCCTCCCCACATGCCGATGTGCAGCACGTCCCCGTCGAACGCCAGCGCGCCCGGCACGTTGAACCGCGCACCGTGCGGCGCCGGCAGGTCCACGACCCGCATCGTCCCGTCCGGGGCTGCGAGGACCACCCGCCCCGACCAGTCGGCGACGGCCAGACAGCGCTCCCCGCGCGCCCACAGCCGGGGCCGCTCCCTGAGCTCCGCGGTGCCGGCGGCCTCGTACGCCGCCGTGTGGATCGTCAGCTTCCGCCCGTCACGCACGGCCAGGGCCCGGCCGTCGGGGAAGAAGACCGGGCGCCCGAGCGCGGCAAGGACAGGACGGTCGCCGTCGTCCCAGGACGGCTGCTCGGCGGGCGCCCGCACCGCAAACGGCGGGGTCACGGCCGGTTCGCAGCCGGGGGCGGTGGCGACGAGCCGCACCTCGGCCGTGGCCGTCCGGAACGCCAGGTCGCCGAAAACGGCCGGGTTCCGGGTGACCGGCGCGGTGAGCGTGCCGGTCAGCCCGGCGACGGGCGGGTCGGCGGCGAGGGTGACCGTCGCCCCGGACGGCCACCGGGGCGCGCTCCCCTGCGCCGAGCCGCTCACGCTCAGGGCGGGCAGCGTGTGGCCGGCCACCACATCGGTGACCGGGGTGTCGAACCGTAGGACGGGGCGCGCCCCGGCGGGGCGCAGCCCGACGGACTCGCGCACCTCCTCGATCCAGTGCGGCTTGTACGTCGGGATCCAGTTGATCCGGTTGACGATGTACGGAACCTTCTTGGCGGCCTCCGGGTCGATGAGCACCGGGATGAGCCGGCCGCCCTCCGGCGGGTTCAGCTTGTACGCCTCGTGCAGCTCCCACTGGCAGACGTCCTTGTCGAAGTACGTCTGCGAATAGAGCGCCACGACATGGCGACTGCGGGGGAGGGCTTCCTCGAGGAAGCTCTGCCAGTCCGCCCCCACGGGCGTGCCGGTGCGTGACACGTCGAGGTAGATCCTCGGCGTCCCGCCGCGGGCGGTCACGCACTCGCTCAGAGCATCGTGCAGGCTCTTGGCCTGGATGAAGTCCTCGCGGGCGTAACTGATGAACACGTCCCACTGCTCGGCCGCGGACGCGGTCGCCGCTCCGTCCGTCGTCATCGCAGCGTCCTCGCGATCGTGCCGATCAACTCGTCGAGCAGCGACCGGTCCCGGGCGTCCAAGGTGCCCTTGGCACTGCGGCTCAGCTGCCGTGCCTCGTTGAGGATCGCGGTCAGCGTGCCGCGCACCTCGGACGGAGCCGCGCGCAGCCGCGCAAGAGGTTCGGACTGTCGTTCGGCCAGCTGATTGAAGCGCCGTACGAGATCGGACACCCGCACAGCCGCCGTCACTCGGTCGAGTTCCGTGCGGCGGAGGGTCACGAGTGCCGCCAGCTCGTCGAGCTGATTCCCCGGGCCGCCCTTATCGGCGCGGCGGCGGGTGTTCTTGATCTCCGCCGCCAGGCCGTCGAGCGAACGGGCGAGCCGGTCCGCCGCCGACGCGTCCGATACTCCGCCCTTGGCCGTGGACATGATGCCCTCGTACTTCTCGTACAGGCGGTGCACGGCCATGGCGTCGGTGACCTCCGCGAGCCGCTGCCCGATCGCCTCCCCGAGCTCCCGGACGACCTGAGCTCCCCGTTCGGTCCGGGCCGCCTCGCGCAGCGCGGGGAGCCCGCGTTCCAGCACGGCCATCCGCTTGCGCAGTGCCTCCAGCCGGTCGGCGGACACCTCGCCCCGTACGGATTCCATGGCGGCGACGTACTCGTCCAGCGCGGGGTTGATCACCGCGGCCTCCTGCCAGCCCCTGATCGCCTCCAGCAGCTGGTCGGCCTGGGCGATGGCGGGGTCCCGCCGGGCGATCTCGGCGCAGGCCGCGGCGCGGTCGGGCTCGCGGCCCAGTCGGTAGAGGCAGGCCGCGTAGAGGAAGTTGAGCCAGGGGAAGTCCGGCACCAGGGACAGCACATGGGCCAGCAGCCGCTCCGCCTCGTCGGCGCGACCGGTCTGCATCAGCACGGCGGCATGCTGCCCGTCGGATTCGGCGATCAGCGAGTAGAGGTCCTCGGTGCGATCGGCGGGCAGACGCGGCGCGGGCGGCGTCAGGGACGGGTGGTCGACCAGGAGGGCGAGATAGGCGTCGAAGTCGTCAAGGACCATGTTCGCGCGCCATCGGGGGTCCATGCGGAACAGCTCGCCGCGGGCGCGGTGCAGGTCACCGGCCTTGAACGCGGTGACGGCCGGCGCGGCGACCGGCGCCAGGAGCGCGAGCCGCAGCCTGCGCGCCAGCGCAGCGACCTGCTCCTGATCGACATCGGCCTCGGCGGCGCCACGGGTGGCCGTGTCGAGGGCCTCTTCCAGATCACCGCCCCGCGACTGGCCGAGGGCGAGGAGGTAGGACAGTGTGCCCTCTTCCGGGGCCAGCTCCAGGAACGCCTCCACGCGGGCCAACGCACCCAGGGGATCGGACCTGGCCGTCCCGGTGTACGCGGTGACCTCAAGCGGGGTGAGACGGCGGCGCAGTTCGCGGCGGAGGTCACTGATCCGCTCGCGCAGGTCGGCTTCCACCGGCTCGTCGCGCAGGGGGCGCAGGATCCGCAGTGCCTTCAGGTGGTGCTGCCCGCCCAGGTGGTACAGACAGTACGCGCGCAGATAGCGGGCCTCCTGGTGCTCGGGGGCCGGCCGCAGATACTCCTCCAGCTGCTCCAGCGCCACGTCGTGCCGGCCGTCGCGGGCGTTCGCCCGGGCGTCCGCCAGCAGTTCCTCCCCGTCGGAGCCCAGATCGAGCGACATCTCGACCAGCGAATCGGCGGGCGGTGCCAGGACCAGCGCGGTCTGCGAGGCGGCCTTGGCGGCGTGTTCGCGGGCGATCTCCTCCAGGCGCCGGTCGTGTTCGGCGACGTCGTCGTGCCCCCTGACCTCCGTGAACTCGAAGGCGGGCATCTGCAGCGCCTGTACGGGGCGGATCTCCTGGAATGCGTGGTCACGGCCGGTGCCGGTCACGGGTGCCCCTTCCGGTGACAGAGGGAAAGACGGCGGGGAGGTCGGGGATTGCGGACACGAGAGCGGTGTGCCCGGGACGGAGAAGGGGCCTCAGTCCGAGGCCTCTGTTCCGTCGCGGGGTTCGGGCACGCTGCCGAGCGCGTGCTCGGCCAGCTCCCGGCAGAGCAGATACTCGGCCTCCTGGTCCACCTTCACCATGAGGAGCAGCACCCGGGCCAGCGAGGCCTGTTCGAAGAGCTGCTCCTCGTCCGCCGCGGGACGGTGCTCCACGGGCGCGAGCCGGTCGAGCAGCCCGGCGTGGTCCGCCGTACGGCGTCTGCCGGGCAGGAGACCGGCCAGACGCCGGGGCACGGCCCCGTTCGGCCGGCTAGGCACGATCCTGGTCATCAGGCTCCTCGGGCAGCAGGATCTGTCCGGTACTGGTGATGAGGTTGCGCTCGGCGCCGTGCAGGACCTCGGCGCCCTCGACGTACACCGAGGACGCCTGCTCGAGTTCGTCCAGCAGCTCGCGCACGGCGCCGCGTGCGGGGTCGTCGTCGGCGAGATCCCGGAGTCTCGGGTACAGGATGAGTTCGACGCGGCTGCGGAGCGCCGCCGAGCGGCGCCGGTGGTCGTCCAGCGGGACCCGCTGGTTCGGAACGGCCCCGTCCTCGAGGTCGCCGGGGTCCCCGAACCGGGTGAACTTCGCCTTGAGGCGCCGGTACTGGGCCCGGTTCTCCTCCGAGCCTTCGGGATCGTCGTGGAGCTCCTCCACGAGGACGCGGAAGCGCGAGATGGCGTCTCCCTCCCCGCCGAGCGCGCGCTCGCGCTCCATGAGGTCCAGCACCTCGGGCAGCAGGATGCCCTTGGCCAACCCGGTGCCGCTCTCCAGCACGGCGAGGGCCCCTTCGCGCTCGGACTGGTCCAGGGCGAAGTAGTAGCGGACCAGGCCGTCGACGAGGCAGGCGTCACCGAGTTCGGGGTCGGCCTCGCGCAGCGCGTCCCCCCGCCGCCTCAGCTCCCCGAAGTCGGCCGCCGACGGTGCCCCGGACAGGGCGGGCCTGAGCAGCCATTCCCGCAGGAGCGTCAGGAGCCTCAGCAGCGCGATGCCGGTGCGCAGGAGCTCCGCCGTGCCGTCTTCCGGAGGGTTCTGCTCCACCTCCTCCGCCAGGTGTCCCAGCCATTCGCCCAGCCGCTGGGGGTCGCCGTCCGCCCAGTCGCAGACGAGCAGCCCCAACTCGGCCTCCACAGTCGGCAGTCCCCGCTCGGCGGACCGCTTCCGCGCGTCGCCGAACGCGGCTCGGGCCTCGTCGGTCCGCCCGTCGAACACCGCCTGGACGCCCTTGACAAGCTGGAGGTCGTTGACCTCGGGCGGGATCTTCTCGGTGAGTTCGCCGAGTTCCCGGACCCGGTCGAAGTGGTGCAGGGATCCGTCGGTCTCCCGCCGCCGCCAGTGCCCGGCGGCCAGCTGGAGGTGGGAGATGGCGGCGATGCGGCGGCTCTGCGGGCGGGCGTCCAGGAGGTCGCGGTGCTCGGTGTAGAGATCGGTGACGCGGTCGTGGTTCTCCAGCCGCGCCTGCACCCACAGCTCCAGGTAGGCGGTGTGTTCGGTGCGGCCCTCGGCGGTGATCAGCTCGTCGAGCACGGTCGCGGCGGCACCGTAGCGGGCGGGTTCGTACGTCCCCAGCATCGCCCGCACATGGGCCTGCGCGAACCGGATCCGGCCGAGCGCCCGTCCCCGGGGCCCGGCGTTGAGCGCCTGCCCGAGCAGCCGGTCGGCCCGCTCCAGCTCGTCTCGGTCGTCGCTGTCGAGCAGGGCCAGGGACTGCTCGTACGGCAGCCGCCACAGGCTCGGCAGCACCACGAGGAAGTACGCGGCGCTGGCCACCGTCGACAGGAACAGCAGCGGAAGGACGCCCGCCAGCAGAATCGTGATCACGTGCCCGTCTCCCCGCCCCGTGCCTCGTGCAGATCTCGTACGAAGTCCGCGTACCGCATGCCGTGTTCATGGATGTCGCGCCGGTCCATCCGGCCGCTCTCCCGGATGCGGCGCAGTCCCGCCTTGACCTGGTCGGCGATCTGGGCGGCGGCTTCGAGGCGGCCGAGCCTCAGGAAGGTCTCGGCGTAGTCGAGCATGAGGTCGAAGCGCCACCACATCAGCGTGTCCCCGTCGTGCAGCCAGTGGTGCACGAAGGCGCTGGCCTCGACCAGTTCGCCCTGGCCGATGAGGCAGCGGGCCATCTCGTGAGCGTGTTCCCGGCGCGATTCGGGCGGCAGGCGGTCGAAGGCCGCGCGGGCCGTCGCATGGAGCCGGTGGGCGAAGGAGCCGTTGGTGGCCCCGGCGAGCCGGCCCTGGACGACGGACCACAGGCCGCCGATGATCGACAGCTGTGCCGCGTAGGCCTGACTGCGCTCCGGGTCCGCCTGTACCGCGCGTTCCAGCAGCGACAGCGCCTCCAACGGCTCCCCCAGATCCTGGTGGGCGATCTCGGCCGCGAGGAGCAGCAGCGGGGAGCCCGGCTGGTCGACCAGCGCCGCGTGGGCGAGCCCAACGGCCTTGCGGGGTTCACCCGCGGCCCGGAGGGAACGTACCGCCGTCAGCGGGTCCATCGCGCGTCGTGCCTGATCGAGGGCGTCGGCCAGCTGCCACGGATCCGCGTCGCCGGACCCCGCGGCCCGGGGGCCGGTGAGGTCGCACAGTTGTTGCAGCACCTTCCGCACCGGCTCCACGCGGCGCATCCACGAAGGCAGCCGGCCATCGCGCCGCTGGTCCCCGAACACGGCGGCACAGGAGGTCCGTTGGAGGAGCCGCTCCGTGTCGTCGTACGGCAGTGTCCCGAAGCAGCGCAGCGCCGCGACGCCCAGCGCGTACAGGTCGGGGGCGCGGCCGCCGGACGGCAGGCCGCGTACCGCCTCGGGCGTCAGATGAGCCACCCGCTCCGGCTCGGCGAAGACCTGTCCGAGGGAGGGGGAGCCCCAGGCCGGCAGCGGCAGCAGCAGCGGCCGGTGCCCGGCGAGCACGGTGTCGGCGGGCAGCGGCACCAGGCCGGTGCCCATCGCCTCGCGCCAGCCCGGAAGTGCCCGGATCACGTCGGCCACGGAGGCGAGCCGACGGGTCGGTTCGGGCTCGGCGACCGCGTCGGCGAGGCTGCGCTCGGCGTCGGTCTCGTAGCAGACGATCTGGTACCAGCGGTCCGCGAACTGCCGCTGCTCGCCCCGCTCTCCGGGCACCACCGGGACGAGGTCGGGGCGACGCGGCCGCGTCTGCCAGGCGAGCAGCTCGGACCGCTGCTCGCCGCTGATCTCCTCGACCGGGATGAGCCGGTACCAGCGGCGCCGCCGCGGTGCGCGGTAGAGCGAGCCCCACCAGCCGACCCCCGCGTACTCGGCCTCGAGTTCCTCCTCGATGACCTCTCTTCGCTCACCGACGACTGTCGTCATACGCGTCCTCGAGCCGGTCGGCGAACTCGTCCAGCGTGTCCTCGTCCGCACCTGCGCCCACCGCGTCCACGAACGCGCGCAGGGACTCGGTGAGCGAGGCCGGCGCCTGCCCGTCCCGCGCCGCCCGGAGCGCCTTCTTGACCAGGCGCCGGTACTCCGCCGGTACGCTGCCGGGGTCGATCTCCGCGGCGGGTGCGGACGCGGGCGCCGGGACCGCTGCGGCTTCCGGCACCGTCTCGGTCACCGGCGGGGGAATCGTGAACGCCTGCTCTCCGGCATCCAACTGCCGCGCGTCGGCGGGCTTCGCGCCGCCCGGAGCCCCGGCCGGCCTGACGGTCGCGTACAGCTTCACCAGGGCCGCGCGCCGCTCCGCCAGCTCGCTGAGGTGGCCGATGTTGGTGGCCTGCTCGAAGGATGCCTTGTACTCCCGCCCGGTGTTGGCGTGGGTGACCTGCACTTCGAGCAGACCGTCCACCGTGAGGGAGAACTCGACCTCGAACTGGTGGTACCCCTCCGGGCGGGGCTCGATGTCGTCGAGGTGGATCGTGCCGACCAGGGTGTTGTCGTAGATGTACGCGCCCTCGCCCTGGTAGACGGCCGCCTCGATGCGGTGGGCCTGCTCCGGATTCGCGTACGACTTCACCTTGCGGGCCGGGATCTTGGTGCCCCGGTCGATCAGCTTGTCGAACTTCCCCTGCTGGACCCCGACGCCCAGGGTGTGCTCGGTGATCAGTGTGACCGTGTAGTCCTGGCCATCCGCGGACCGCTCGCCGGCCGGCCCGGACTCCAGGTCGAAGACGGGTGACGGCTCGAACCGGTAGGCCATGATCGCCGCACCCCTGGCGACCAGGGTGTCGGGATTGGCGTCGCCGCGTACGAACCCCTCGTCCTGGTCGAAGTGGTCGAGCAGCATCTGCTTGACCTGGGGGATGCGGGTGGAACCACCCACGAGCAGCACCGCGTTGATGTCCTCGCGCCGCACGCCCTTCGCCTCGGCCAGGCGCAGGGCTTCGCCGACCTCGCGCAGGGACCGGGCGAGGATCGGCTGGATCAGCGCTTCGAGGGTGGCCCTGTCGAGCTCCAGGGGCGGGATTGAGTTGCCGAGGTCGATGGTCGTGCTGCTGCGCAGGGACAGTTCGCGCTTCGCGGCCTCCGCGGCCGCCTTGATCCGCAGCCGTTCGGTGCCCTTCGGCAGCGCCTCGCCCAGCTCCCCAAGGATCCACTCGACGACGGCGTCGTCGAAGTCGCCGCCGCCCAGCCGCTGGTCACCGGCGGTCGCGATGACCTCGATCTCGTCGTTCTGGGTCTGGATGATCGACACGTCGAACGTGCCGCCTCCCAGGTCGAAGACCAGATAGATCTGCTTCTCGGATTCGGCGCGGTCGACCCCGTAGGCGATGGCCGCAGCGGTGGGCTCGGGAATGAGCTGGCGGGGATAGAGGCCGGCCAGCAGCGCCGCCTCCTCGGTGGCCTTCTTCTGCCGTTCCATGAAGTACGCGGGTACGGTGATCACCGCGTCGTGGACCTCTCCGCCCAGCGTCTGCTCGGCGATCCGCTTCATCCGCATGAGTACCAGCGCGCTGATCTCCTGCGGGCGCAGCCACTCGCCGCCGAGCCTGGCCCGTACGGGGTCGCCCTCCGCGTGGACGCCGGCCGCGCCGAAGTGGCTCAGCAGCTCGGGGGTGAAGACCGCCCCCATCTCCCGCTTGATCTCCACCAATGTGTCGCCGGCGCCCGGCCCTTCGCTGATGGCATCCTTGGCGTCGTGTCCGACCACGAGCGTGCCGGTGCCGGGATCGAGCCGCACGGCCGAGGGTGTGGCGACGGCTGCGGCCCCCTCGCGTTCGGGGTCGGCGAGGATGGTCGGGGCGAACTCGTCGGGGTGGTAGGCGGAGACGGCCGAGTAGGTCGTGCCGAGGTCGATGCCGATGACCCGGTGCAGCTCATCGTCCATGGGGAGGTCCTCCGGGGAGTCACTCGTCGGCGAAGCCGTCGAGCAGGTGCGAGCGGGTGAAGTCGCCGGTGAAATCGGTTCGGGTCGTGTCCGCCGGGGGGTGGACACTCTCGCCGGCGGCCGTCAGGAAGGCCTCGATCTCCCGGCGCAGCACGGTCAGACCGGCGTCCCTGTCGTCGAGGACCGGTTGCCAGGTCGGCTCGAGGCGCAGGAGCGGGAGCGGTGGATGGCGTGCGTCGTGCACGGCGCGGGCTTCGGCGTTCTCCAGACCGGCGGCATGGGCGGCGGCAATCTCTTGCTCGCCGGCGCCGCGCGCCTTGAGCCGAGCGTCGTACCGGGCGGCCGCCGCGCGGATCTCCTCCGCTGTGGCCTCGGGCGGTACACCGAGGCGCGCGTACTCGGTCGATCTGGGAACAACCATGGGCAGCGTGAACAGCGCCCCGCCGCTCATGTCGGCATCGGGCATCGCAACAGCCCCCGTTCACAAACGCTACGCAGCGAGGGACGAGCCCCAGTGACGGACGCCCGTGCTCGACGCGGTCTTCGTACACGCCGCACGACCGTGTGCGGCCGTGACGTGTGGTCGATTCTAGGGGCGTGTCGAGCGACCCGCCGCTGATCTGCAGCAGTCGCGGCAACTCGGATGACAATGGCCGGAATTGACTCCTCGACGCCCCTCCGGAAGTCCCGCCGGGCGGCCCCGTACACCCTGCGGTCGAGCTGCTCGTACGGCAGCGGAACCCGGCCGGGGCAGCACGGCATCCGGAGACCGTCGTTCACCGCGACGGTGGCCGGATCTGTCGCCCGGACGTTGCGGAAGCACATCCTCCGAGTCGGCTCAGCTCCGGAAACCGGTCCGCCGGGACCCGGGTGGCCACAGCACGTCGACCGTCACTCCGGCCGCCCGTGCCGCGGCCACCGTGTCCGCGGTGCCGCCGCCACGCCCCGAGGGCACACTGCCGTCCCACACCGCCAGCAGCCGGTCCGCCCCCTGCAACAGGCGGACGTTGGCCGCCTCGTAGGCGCCGGGACCCGCATGCTCGTACGGCATGACGGTCACGTCCGCGGCGGCGTCCCGCAAGGCGTCGAAGCGCGGAAGGTCATCGGGGCGCACCACCGCTTCCCGGTAGTCCCGGGACGGGATGATCACCGACAGCCGCCCTCCGAGCGCGAGCAGCTCCTCGGCGAAGAGGCAGTCGGCGCCGCGTGCCAGGCACGAGCGCCCCGCGAGGGCGCCGCCGCGGAAGCCCGACAGCAGTGCGTGGAGGCCTTCACGGATGGGCCCGGTGGCCTGTGCGGCCAGATCCATATGGCCGGTGACGGCGATCGTGGTCATTCGGCACCACCCTCCCGGACCTGCGGACTGGCGTCGAACACTACCCGCGGGCCCTCGGTGGCGCCGAGAGCCGGCCGTCCCTGGTACGCGTCACAGCGCCAGGGCGGCGAAACCCATGAGGTAGGCGCCGGCGAAGATGACGGGGACCCAGCGTTCGACGTGGGTCAGCGGCAGATAGACGCGCCAGTCCCGTCCCTCGTCCAGCGCCCGCCACTCGGCGGCCGAGAAGGCACGGGTCGGCAGCCGGTCCTCGAGGCCCCCGATCACCTTCCACTTCCCGTCGTTCAACTGCCGGTAGGAGCGGACGGTGAACCACCAGGCGGCGCACATGGCCAGCAGGACCAGCAGCCCCGCCAGGAGCAGCAGGACCGGCAGGCCGTCCCGGTCCGCCCGCGACAGCCATGCGCCGAGGAAGGCGACGAGGCCGCCGTTGAACGTCAGGAAGAACGTGTTGGCCAGGTTGCGGCGGCCGCTGACCCGGTCGGCCATCTCCACGCACAGTTTGTACTGCTCGAACACCGCCGCCTGGTACGGCGCGGACCCCTCGCGATAGTCGGAGACGGTGACGTCGTCGTTCCACAGCGAGTCGCTGATCTCGGCCATGGCGGCATCATTCCCCAACCTCCGGCCCCCGCACCACCGGTTCTGGACGAGGGCAGCACTCCTCGCCATGACAGCCATCCGTCACACCTCCCGGTTTCGGACAGCTGGGCCCGGCCGCCTTCCGCCACCGAGCGAGCGCGCTCACCCCAGCCCGGCCGGAGATAAACGCGCCAAGCCTTTTCTGCGCCGACCTGGCCCACGGAATGTATCCATCCGCTCACTCCGTGTGGCGAGTGGGAAAGATCGCCCATAACTTCGGCTCATGACGAAACGACAGATCACGTCCCTCGCTTGCGCCGCCGTCGCCATCGCCTCAGGACTGGGCGCAGCCGCGCCGTCCACCGGCGCTGTCCCCCACGTGGTGCATCCGGGCGAATCAATCCAGAAAGCGGTGGATGCCGCCAGGCCGGGTGACACCATTTTCGTTGCACCCGGCACCTACCGGGAGAGCGTCCTTGTCACCAAGGCGAACCTGACCCTGCGCGGGGCGGGTTCCTCGACCGTGATCAAGCCGGCGTCGGCCACCGCGCGGGCCGCGAACACCTGCGCGAAGAGCGGCAACGGCATCTGTGTGACCGGCACGGCGAAAAAGGCCGTCAGCCGTGTCACCATCCGCTCGCTGACGCTCACGGGCTTCAAGAAGAGCGGCGTCTGGGCCTCGGCGACCGACCGGCTCACCGTCACAGGGGTGACCGCGAAGAAGAACGGGGTCTGGGGCATCGCCCAGCAGCTGTCCACCCGGGGGGTGTTCCGGAACAACATCGTCCGGGACAACGGTGACGCTGCCATCTTCATCGCGAACACGGTCGACAAGGAGGGCGGAGCGACGGACACCAAGGGGGCGGTGGTCGCGGGCAACCTGCTGAGCGGGAACCGGATCGGAGTCACCATCAGGCGGGTCAGAAACCTCTCCGTCCACAACAACATCGTGACCGCGAACTGCGCCGGGGTGTTCGTCGTGGGCGACGAGTCGAAGCCCGCCGCGGGAGACATGACCATCCACCACAACAGGGTCTTCAAGAACAACAAGTACTGCGCCGCCAACAGCCGGCTCCCTTACCTCCAGGGCTCCGGCATCGTCCTCACCGGCTCGGAGTCCACCCTCGTCCGCGCGAACCAGGTCCTGGACAACGTCGGCGCCTCACCGCTGTCGGGTGGAATCGTCCTGTTCAAGAGCTTCGTCGGCGCCAGCAACACCGACAACGTCATCAGAGACAACCAGGTGCAGGGCAACAAACCGGCCGACCTGGCCAACCAGGGTAACGGAACGAGCAACACGTTCGTCCGCAACGAGTGCCTGGCTTCCAAACCCGCAGGGATGTGCTGACCAGCGTTCCCCTCACCAGGAGAATTGAGGCGGTATGACCACCGTAAGTCCCAGCCCCACCACCACTCACACCCCTCTCCCCATCACCACCCACGCCCCCCTCCCCAGCCCCACTCCCCCGCCGGCCATGCGTCTGAGGGAGCTCGTCTTCGGGGCGGCGTGTGCCGCGGCCGTACGCGCTGCCGCCCGGCTGGGCGTGGCCGACGCGCTCGGCGACACACCTGCCACCGCGGAGGACCTCGCCGCGACGTTGCACACCGAACCACAGCCCCTGCGCCGGCTGCTCCGCGCCCTGTCCTGCTACGGCATCTTCGTCGAGACCGAGGACGGGACGTTCGCCCACACGGACATGTCCCTGATGCTGCGTGACGACGATCCCAACAGCCTTCGGTACATCGCCCTGTGGTGCACGGAGCCGTGGACGTGGGACGTCTGGCCGCGGCTCGACGAGGCGGTGCGTTCGGGCGGGAGCGTCTTCCACGATGTGTACGGCAAGGGGTTCTTCGACTATCTGCACCAGGACGCACATGAGTCGGCCCATGTGTTCAACCGGGCCATGACCACATCCAGCATGCAGTCGGCACTGGACGTCGCTGAACTCCTCGACCTCACCGGTGTTTCGGTGGTCGCGGACATCGGGGGCGGCCAGGGACATGTGCTCGCGAGTCTGCTGGAGAAGCATCCTGCCGTACGGGGCACCCTGCTCGATCTGCCCGGTGTGGTGGCGAAGGCCGACCCGCGGCTGAGTGACGGCGGCTCACTCGCGGAGCGCGTACGGATCGTTCCCGGGGACTGCCGCCTCGGCATCCCCGTCGAGGCGGATCTCTACATCATCAAGAACATCCTGGAGTGGGACGACGAGAGCACCCGCAGGACTCTGCGGAACATCGTCGCGGCGGCCCGGCCGGGAGCCAGGGTCGTGGTCATCGAGAATCTCGTCGACGACACTCCCTCGATGAAGTTCACCACGGCCATGGACCTGCTTCTGCTGCTCAACGTCGGCGGCGCGAAGCACTCCCGGGCCAGCCTGGTGGACCGGATGACGCAGGCCGGTCTGCTGGTCGGCGAGGTCCGGCCGGTCAACGCGTATCTGCACGCGTTCGAGTGCGTCATCCCGGGCTGATCCGCATCAGGACTGCTCCAGGCACCGCATCAGGACCCGCAACCACGAGATCGCCCCGAGCCCGGCACTGAGCCGGGCTCGGGGCGATCGTCGTATCAGGCGGTGGCGTCGCGCTGCCACCGGTAGAACTGGTGGGCCATCGCGTCCTTCGGGCTCCGCCAGGTCTGCGGATCGTACGGACTGACGAAGGCGGTGAGCTTGTCGCTGATGTCCTTGAACGCCGGGTGTTCCGTCACCTTGGCGATCGCGGGACCGGGAGGCCTTTCGGACTCGATCAGATGCAGATACACATCGCCGAACTGGAAGAGGCTGCGCCGGGTGACTCCGACGAGGTGCGGCAGTTCACCGGTGTCGGAGGCTGCGAACAGCTCGGCGATGTCCGGCGCCGATTCCGGCGCCATCCGGGCGACGATCAGAGCTTGGTGCATCGGGGAGTTCCCTTTCCTTGCCCGGGGGCTCAGTTGGAGGGGAGAACCGCGGCGCTGCGGCTCTCGCGTTCGCGCTGCTCGATCTTGTCCCGGATCAGCGCCATCTGGACCTTGGAGTTGCGGTTGATGTTGTCGGTCATCCAGGCGTCGTCGACCGGGGCGTCCGGCTTCATCGCGAAGTCCTGCCGCCAGTGCATCCGGGTGCCACCGGGGACCTCCGAGTACTCCCAGTGGATGTCCATGCGCTCGAAGGGGCCCGTCTCGACCCGGCGGGCCCGTACCTTCCGGCCCTTGCGGTCGGTCGTCCGCTCCGACACCCAGCTCCAGATCTTGCCGTTCTCGTCGGGGTGCATGGTCAGGCGGAACGTCGTCGTTTCGCCCTCCCGGGAGAGGACCTCGACCGAGGCGTACTCGCTGAACAGGCTGGGCCAGTTCTCGAGATCGTTGGTCATGTCCCAGACGAGGTCCAGAGGGGCCGCGACGGTGATTTCGTTCTCGGTGTGTCCGGGCACATCAGGCTCCAGTCATGAGGGTGTTGTTGACGAGGTCGAGGAACTCCCGCGGGGTCTTGCAGCGGTCCGCGTCCGGGGGCAGGGGCCGACCGTGCCGGTTCTCCAGTTCGCCGACGATGCCGAGCAGACCCAGCGAGTCCAGGCCGAACTCGTCGAAGCGCGCGTCGGGGCGGCCCGCGAGGTCGACGGGGTCGACGGTGAGGCCGGCGCCCTTCTTCATCAGGGCGGCCAGTTCTTCGATGGTCAGTCGATCGGTCATGAGGGACTTCTCCTTCTCACGAGGGGGTGTCGATGGCGCTGCGCAGCACCAGCGCCGCGTTCGAGCCCATGAGCCCGCGGCTCAGCACCAGCGCCGTCCGCAGCTCTGCGGACCTGGCCCGGCCGGTCACGACGTTGAGGTCGTGGCACACGTCGAAGACATTGGGCGTGGGCGGTATGAGGCCGTGTTCCATGGACAGCACCGCGGCGGCCGTGTCGAGCACGGGGCCCCCGCAGTACGCCCGGCCGGTGCCGGTCTTGGGTGCCGTCACCGGTACCCGTCGGCCGTGTACGCCCAGCGCGTCGGCGATCGCCAGCGCTTCTGCACGGTCGGCCTCCGGTACGCCGAGCGCGTCCGCGAAGATCACGTCGATCTCCTCCGGCGCGCAGTCGGCCTCCTGCAGTGCGCCGCGGATGGCGCGGGCCAGCCCCTCCCGCGACTGCTCCCACTGGGAGGGCCCGGTGAAGGTCGCGGCGTGACCCGCCACGTAGGCGCGGGCCCTGGCACCGCGGCGGCGGGCCGCGTTCTCCTCCTCGACCACGAGCATCGCGCCGCCTTCGGCAGGCACGAAGCCGCAGGCGTCGGAGGTGAAGGGCCGGTAGGCACGCGCCGGGTCCTCGCTGGTACTCAGGTCCTGGTACCCGAGCTGGCAGACGACCGAGTACGGCGCGAGAGGGGCTTCCGCGGCACCGACCACGACCGCGTCGGTGCCCCGGCGCACGGCCCTGGCGGCGTGCGCGAAGGCGTCGAGTCCGCCTGCTTCGTCGCTGGCAACGACGCCGCACGGCCCCTTGAAACCGCCGCGGATGGATATCTGGCCGGTGCTCGCGGCGTAGAACCAGGCGATGGACTGGTACGGGCCGACAAAGCGCGAGCCCTGTCCCCACAGCCGCTGCAGTTCGCGCTGTCCGAACTCACCGCCGCCGGATCCGGCGGCGGTCACCACCCCGACAGCGAAGGGCGAGCCTTCGTAGTCGGCGCGGCCGAGCCGGGCATCGTCCATGGCGAGATCGGCCGCGGCCATCGCGAAGTGCGTGAACCGGTCGGTCTGGACGAGATAGCGCTCCTCGATCAGCTCACCCGGGTCGAAGGCGCGTACCTCACCCGCGACGCGGAGCGGCAGATGCTCGCACCCCGGGCGGGTGACCCGGTCGAGGACGCTGATGCCCTCCTGAGTGGATTTCCAGAAGATGTCGGTGCCGGCGCCGTTGGGGGCGATGACGCCGATGCCGGTGACGACCGTGCGCCGATCTTGCCGGGAGCTCATTGTGTCCTCCCATTTGGTCGGGTCATGACGACCGCGGACTGGAAACCGCCGAAGCCGCTGCCCACGGAGAGCACGCTGTTCAGCTTCCGGGAGCGGGCGGTGCGCGGCACGTAGTCGAGGTCGCATTCGGGGTCGGGGGTGTCGTAGTTCGCGGTCGGCGGCACCACCTGGTGGTCGATGGCCAGGACGCAGGCGACGAGTTCGATCGCCCCGATCGCGCCCAGCGAGTGGCCCACCATGGACTTGATCGAGCTCATGGGCGTCCTGTAGGCGTGGTCGCCCAGTGAGCGTTTCACCGCGGCCGTCTCGTGGCGGTCGTTCTGCTTGGTGCCGGAGCCGTGCGCGTTGACGTAGTCGATCTGTGTGCCGTTGATACGGGCGTGGTCGAGGGCGGTGTTGATCGCCTGGGCCATCTCCAGGCCCTCGGGGGTCAGTCCCGTCATGTGGTAGGCGTTTCCGAAGGTGGCGTAGCCTCCGATCTCGCAGTACACCCGTGCGCCGCGGGCGCGGGCGTGTTCCAGGTCTTCCAGTACGAGGACGGCGCCGCCCTCGCCCATGACGAACCCGTCCCGGTTGGCGTCGAACGGCCGTGAGGCATGGGCCGGATCGTCGTTGTTCGGCGAGGTCGCCTTGATCGCGTCGAAGCACGCCACCGTGATCGGGGAGATGGGCGAGTCCGACGCACCGGCTATGCAGACATCGACCCGGCCGTCCTGGATGGACTGGAAGGCGTACCCGATCGCGTCGAGTCCCGAGGTGCAGCCGGTGGAGACGGTCTGCACCGGACCGTGGGCGCCGACCTGCTCGGCCACCGCGGAGGCCAGAGAGCTCGGCGAGAACGCCCGGTGCAGATGGGGTTCGGCCGGGTGGTGGTCCACGTCCCAGTACGCGCCGTTGCTGCTGACGGCCACGTAGTCGTGCTCCAGGCGTGTGGTGCCGCCGACCGCGGTGCCCAGGGACACCCCGATGCGCCAGGCATCCTCCTTCTCGGGGTCGAGACCGGCGTCATGCACCGCCTCCCGGGCGGCCACCAGAGCGAACTGGATGTACCGGTCCGACCGTGCCACCTGCTCCTGGTCCAGACCGTTGGCCGCAGGGTCGAAGTCCACCTCGGCAGCTATGCGTGAGCGGAAGCCCTCCGGGTTGAAGAGGGTGATGCCCCGCGTCGCCGTGCGGCCGTTGGCGAGCAGATCCCAGAACGCCGGGGCGCCGACTCCGCCCGGGGCGACGATACCGACCCCGGTGACCGCCACCCGCCGGGTCATGAAACGGCCCCAGTCCGTTCCGGCGGCCGGCCTTGCTCGGCGCTTTCGGGGTGCCCTGAGGCATCGGTGTGCTCGGTGGGTTCGGTGTCGACATGCCCGAGCTCCGGGCGCGGAGCCAGCGGGCCGAGGTGGAAGACCATACGGGCCTCCACATCGCCGACGTTACGGAACCGGTGACGTACGTTCAGCGGGATCATGAGGCCCTGGTCGGGGCGCATCGAGTGCGTCTCCCCGTCCAGATCCACTTCGAGGAGCCCGCTCACGACGTACACGAACTCCTCGGAGTACGGGTGGTAATGCTCGCCGATGCGGTCACCGGGCTGCACGATGGCCAGGCCCATGAAGCCGCTGGTGGCACCCACGGCGGTCGGGGTGAGCATGGCGCGCAGGTCGCCTCCGCGCCTGCGGTTGGGCTGGGTCTCACTGAGGTCCACAATGCGTGGGCGGTGCGTGGTCATGACTGCTTCCTCCAGGTGGCTTGGCCCCGACGGCTTGGTCGCGTGGCCACGTCGGTCCGGGCGCTCGGGTCAGGATTCGGGTTCGGCGGACCTGTCAGTGATCAGTTGCATGTCGGAGCGCGCGAGGAAGCGCGCCATCTCCTTGTCGGTGGCCGGCATGCCGCCCTGCGGGGTGGCGAGCAGACGGGCGAACATGGCCGCCTTCCGAGGGCCGCTGACGCCGAGCGCCAGGGCTGGATGCGCGTCGAGCGGGCCGCTCAGATCGATGAGCCGGACGACGATGTCGTCGCGCTGGAAGATGGTGCTGCTGCTGATGGGACTGTCGGGACTGTCTGCCGCCACCTCGTCCTGCTTGGCGAGCAGCTTGGCCAGGGCCATCCCGCAGCCCTCCTTGGCCGGGTAGTACAGCGCGTGCCGGTGTGCGTCGGCGGGGTAGGGGCCGTCGGCCGCCACGTGGTGCACCGCCGGGAGAGCGGCCCGGGTGAAGAACATCCGGGCGGAGTCGGAATCGTTGAGGTCCCGGTGCTGCTCCAGATACGGGTTGATGGCTTCCTCGACGGCCCTGACCTCGGGCTGGCGGGCCACATGGCGCAGTGCGGCCAGCAGGTCGCCCTGTACCTCGATGGCCCGTACGACGCGGTTGCCGTGCATGAAGAGCGAGGTGCGGCACAGCCGGGTGTTCTCGTCGACCTGGGCCGCCGGGGAGGTGTACCCGGCCAGGATCTTCGCGACCTCCTTCTCGCTGCCCGGCTTGACCGTGAACGTCAGGGCGTGGCGGACCACTCCGTCCCCGAGCCGGGGCGAAGCCTGGAGCCGGCGCTTGAGCTGATCGGGTGCTTCGCTGAAGAACTCTCCTGTCTCCCGCAGGACGCTGAACCGCAGCGACCGGGTGTCGCGTACGCAGCTGTGCAGCGGCTGGACGGTCTCGACGTGCTCCTCGCTGTTCACCCAGGCAAGGAAGGGCGGTGCGCTCTCCCATTCGCTGGTGATCAGCCACTGCGACGGGTTCTCGATCGACTGGCACAACTGGTCACTGATGTGACCGGGGACCGATGCCACCTGGTTGCGCAAGTGCTCGTACGCGTCGAGGAACTCCTTCTGGGCACCGTCGTGAAGATCAAGCAACAGGACGACCCGAAGCCTGGAGCCGTCGAACGCGGATTGCGATATCCGCTCCGAAAGGGTTGTCATCTTTCACACTCCTTTTCACGACAGCGCGGCCGCCACTTTCACGTGGCCCCTCGGCAGTCATTCGGTGGATCCGCCCGGACCAAGCGCCCTGCGGATGCGTACGGTCCGCCCCCCATGTCTCGGAGACGCTCCCGGAACCGATCGTGGTCCGGTACCACGAGTGGCGCGAGAGATGAGAACCAAGCGGGTGAATGCGCGAGCGAACAGCTCCCGCACCGGGCATGGAGATTCCATTCCCCCTAGGGCGGCAGGAGCTGGAACACCTGATGAAAGACAACGTCGACCACTACGTACCGGTCCTCATCGTGGGCGGGTCCCTGGTGGGCCTGTCCACCTCGCTGTTCCTGGGCCGGCACGGCATCAGGCACCTGTTGATCGAGAAGCACGCGGGCACCTCCATGCACCCGCGCGGACGCGGAAACAACGTGCGGACGATGGAGCTGTTCCGGGGCGCCGGTGCGGAGAAGGAGATCCGGCAGGCCGCCTCGATCCTCGCGGAGAACCACGGCATCCTGCAGGCGGGCTCGCTCACCGGCGACGACCAGGAGTGGCTGTTCAAAGAGATCGACCCCGGTGGTGCGCTCGCGCGCTTCAGCCCGACCGGGTGGTGCCTGTGCAGTCAGAACGACCTCGAACCCGTACTGCTGTCCTGCGCCCGTGAGCAGGGCGGTGACCTGCGGTTCTCCACCGAGCTGATCTCGTTCACCCAGGACGCGGACGGCGTGACGGCGACGATGAGGAGCCGCGAGACCGGGGAGCAGAGCATCATCCGCTCGGAGTACCTCGTCGCGGCCGACGGGCCGCGCAGCCCCATCCGGGAGCAGCTCCACATCGGCCAGACCGGCCCCGGCGACCTGTTCCACAACGTGAGCATCACCTTCCGTTCCCGGCAGCTCGCGGACGTGCTGGGAGACCGGCGCTTCATCGTCTGCTACCTCACCAACCCGGAGGCGGACGGAGCCCTGCTGCCGGTGGACAACCGGGAACAGTGGGTGTTCCACGCGCCCTGGCACCCCGACCGGGGCGAGACGCTCGAGGACTTCACCGACGAGCGGTGCATCGAGCACATCCGCCGGGCAACGGGCGTACTGGATCTCGATGTCGAGATCACCGGAAGGGCCCCGTGGCACGCGGCGGAACGCGTCGCGGAGCGGTACTCCTCGGGCCGGGTCTTCCTCGCCGGGGACTCCGCCCACGAGATGTCCCCCACCGGGGCGTTCGGTTCCAACACCGGTATCCAGGACGCCCACAACCTGGCCTGGAAGCTCGCGGCGGTGCTGGACGGCTGGGCGGGCCCCGAGCTGCTGGAGACGTACGGCTCGGAGCGGCAGCCGGTGGCGCGGGCGACGAGCGAGCGCGCCTCGTCCCGCTCCGCCGAGCACAGCCACCCCGGGTACGCACCCGCCATCACCCCGGGCGGCCGCCAGGGCGGGATCCTCACGGTGGCCATGGGCTACACCTATCCGAACGGCGCCGTCCTGGGCGTCGACCCCGAACAGCCCGTCGTACCCGACCGGATGCAGCTGACGGGCGCTCCGGGCAGCCGGGCCCCGCACCTGTGGCTCGGCAGGGCCGGGGGGCGGGTCTCCACCCTGGACCTGTACGAGCGGTCCTTCGTGCTGCTCAGCGCCACCGACACACCGTGGCGCTCGGCGGCGCGGAAGATCGCCGAGCGGCTGTCCGTACCGCTGGAGGCGTATGCGATCGGTACGGGGCCGGACGCCGATCTCACTCCCGAGAGCGGGGCCGACTGGGCGCAGGCGCACGGAACGACGAGCGAAGGGGCGGTGATCATCCGTCCGGACGGCTTCGTGGCCTGGCGTTCGGTGGACACCGTGCCCGATGCACCGGCGACGCTTCATGAGGTCATGACCAGGCTGCTGCGCCTGGCCTGAGAAACGGCGTACGGCTGAAGAACGCGCAGAGACCGGCGGGCACTGGGCCCGCCGGTCTCTGCGCGTTCTGTGGATCCCCGGCTCCGGTCCCGGCCGCGGTTCCCGCCCTGGTTCCGGTCCCGGTCCCGGCCGCGGTCCCGGTCCTGGTCCTGGTCCTGGTTCCGGCTCGGGTTCGGGTTCGGGTTCGGGGCGTTGCGTGCCGCGGGCAGAGGTGGTTCAGTGACAACTCAAGATATGAATCGAGGTTCAGAGCATCATGGTCTACCGGCCCACCGCCCGTACGGAGGCGACGCGGCTCGCCCACCGTGAGCGGCTGCTGGCCGCGGCACGAGGGCTGCTCGCCGAGGGCGGCTACGCGGCGGCGAGCATCTCCGCGCTGGCCGAGCGGGCCGGCGTGGCCACCGGCAGCGTCTACAACCACTTCGGCTCCAAGCAGGAGCTGCTCGCCGCGGTCTTCCGGCACATCGCCGGGCACGAACTCACCGCCGTGCGGGAGGCGGTGGACGCGCAGCACGACGCGGCTGCCCGGCTGCGGGCGCTGGTCGAGGTCTTCTCGTACCGGGCGCTGCGGGCACCGCGCACCGCCTGGGCGCTGCTCGCCGAGCGGGTGGACCCGCTCGTCGAGACCGAGCGCCTGACCTACCGGCGCGGCTACCACACCGTTGCCGAGCAGACCATCGCGGCGGGCGTCGCCGCAGGTGAACTGCCCGCGCAGGACGCCCGGCTGTCCGCCGCCGCCGTGATCGGGGCGATCAGCGAGGCGCTGCTCGGCCCGCTGTCCCCGGTCGGTGACCGTACCGAGCCGGGCCCGACGGTGGAGTCCATCGCCGCGCTCTGTCTGCGGGCGGTCGGCGCCCCGCCGGACGTGACCAGCAGACGTGACCAGCAGGACGTGACCAGCAGGACGTGACCAGCAGGACGTGACCAGCAGGACGTGACCAGCAGGACGTGGCCGGACGTGACCAGCCATGGGCAACCGGCCGCACGTGACCTGCGGGACGTGACCGGACCGATGCAACCCGTCAGATCCGGCCGGCCCGCCGACTCGGAGAGGAACCGCCATGACGGCGACCGCCCACCCCACCGGCCCCCGGCCGGGCGCCCCCGCACCCCACCTCACCCATGCCGTGCTCAACCAGGTGCCGCGCCGGGCCGGTGTCGACGAGTACGGCACGAATCTGCCCCTCGCGCAGGGCGTACGGCAGTACGGCGCGGCCTGGCACGAGCCGGAGCTGCACGAGATAGGCACCCTGGTCGGCTCCGGGCAGTTCCAGGAGTGGGCCGAGGTGTCGCACACGTCCCCGCCCGAGCTGCGCACGCACGACCGGTACGGCAACCGGGTCGACGAGATCGACTTCCACCCCGCGTACCACGAGGTGATCGGCGCCGCGGTGCGGCACGGCGCGCACACCTCGGCCTGGGCCGACCCCAGGCCCGGGGCGACGGTCGCACGAGCGGCGACCTTCATGCTCTTCGCGCAGATCGAGCCGGGCCACGCCTGCCCGACGTCCATGACGCACGCCGTCGTCCCGGTTCTCCAGCGCGACCCTGAGGTGGGCAAGGACTGGCTGCCCGGCCTGTTCAGCCGCTCCTACGATCCGCGCCCGATCGCCCCCGGCCTCAAGCAGGGGCTCATGTTCGGCATGGGGATGACGGAGAAGCAGGGCGGCTCCGACGTACGGGCCAACACCACCCTGGCCGTACCGGTGCCCTCCGACCCCGACGGCCGGGTCCATCTGCTCACCGGCCACAAGTGGTTCTTCTCGGCCCCGCAGTCCGACGCGTTCCTGGTACTGGCCCAGGCCGACGCCGGGCTCACCTGCTTCCTGGTGCCCCGGGTGCTGCCCGACGGCACGCGCAACACGGTCCGCGTCCAGCGGCTGAAGAACAAGCTGGGCAACAAGTCGAACGCCTCCTCCGAGGTGGAGTTCGACGGCACCTGGGCGCTGCGGGTCGGTGAGCCGGGACGTGGTGTGCCCACCATCATCGAAATGGTCAACCACACCCGGCTGGACTGTGTGCTCGGCACCACCGCGGGCATGCGCCAGGCACTGACCGAGGCCGTGTGGCATGCCCGCCACCGCCACGCCTTCGGCGCCCGCCTGGTCGACCAGCCCGCCATGACGGCAGTCCTCGCCGACCTGGCACTGGAGACGGAGGCCGCGACCTGGACCGCCCTTCGGCTGGCGCACGCGTACGAGGCCGGCAGCGGCGAGTCCGAGGTGATGTTCCGGCGGCTGGCCACCGCGGTCGCGAAGTACTGGATCTGCAAGCGCGGCCCGCACCACGCCTACGAGGCCCTGGAGTGCCTGGGCGGCAACGGCTACACCGAGGACTGGCCGCTGGCACGCCGCTACCGCGAGCAGCCCCTGCTGTCGATCTGGGAGGGCTCGGGAAACGTCATCGCGCTCGACGTGCTGCGAGGCATCGCCAAGACCCCCGCCTCGCTGGACGCCTTCTGGGCCGAGCTGGGGCAGACCGCGGGAGCAAGCAGCGTGCTCGATGCGCATCTGAAGCGCGTCCAGCAGGAGCTGGCACAGGATCTGCGCGATCCGGTCGCGGCGCAGACACGGGCGCGGGCGACGGTCGAGGGCATGGCACTGGCCCTGCAGTCCTCACTGATGCTCCGGCACGCGCCCGCTCCGGCGGCGGAGGCGTTCATCGCGGCCCGCCTCGGCGAGAGCCGTGGCCATCAGTACGGCACCCTGCCGCGCGGCACCGACGCCGCCGCGATCGTGGAACGTCACGCCGAGGGCAGCGTCTGAATGAACCGAGCCCAATCCGAACCGAAACCGAACGGGTGAGCCGAAACTGAACCGGCTGAATCGAAACCGAACCGGGTGAACCGGACCAACCCCACCGGGTCCGGACCGGCGGGACGAGGGCACATCCGGCCGACCGGGCTTTTCGTGACACGTACCGCGCTCTTTCATGCTGACGACACCGCCCCTTCCCTTCCCGTGGGTCCTCTTGGACACTCGCTTACTCTGCTTTCTCACACCCAAGAGGCCCCACACTCATGCCTGAACTCAATCGGCGGCGCTTCCTCCAATTCGCCGGCACCACCGCGGGATTCGCGGCCCTGTCGAGCAGCATCGACCGCGCCGCCGCCATCCCCGCCAGTCGCCGCTCCGGCACCATCGAGGACGTCGAGCACATCGTCGTGCTGATGCAGGAGAACCGCTCCTTCGATCACTACTTCGGCTCACTCAAGGGCGTACGCGGATTCGGTGACCCCCGCCCGGTGACCCTGCCCGGCGGCAAGTCGGTCTGGCACCAGCCGAACGGCAGCACGGACGTGCTGCCCTACCACCCGGACGCCGAGGACCTCGGCATGCAGTTCATCGCGGGGCTCGACCACGACTGGGCGGGCGGCCACAAGGCCTGGAACAACGGGAAGTACGACCAGTGGATACCCGCCAAGTCCCCGGGGACGATGGCGTACCTGACCCGCGAGGACATCCCGTTCCACTACGCGCTGGCCGACGCGTTCACCGTGTGCGACGCCTACCACTGCTCGTTCATCGGGGCCACCGACCCCAACCGCTACTACATGTGGACGGGCCACACGGGCAACGACGGCAAGGGCGGCGGGCCCGTTCTCGGCAACGACGAGGCGGGATACGGCTGGACGACGTACCCGGAGCGCCTCGAGCGGGCCGGGGTCTCATGGAAGATCTACCAGGACATCGGCGACGGCCTGGACACGGCCGGCCACTGGGGCTGGATCGAGGACGCCTACCGCGGCAACTACGGCGACAACTCGCTGCTGTACTTCAACACCTACCGGGGCGCCAAGCCCGGCGATCCGCTCTACGACAAGGCGCGCACCGGCACCGACGTGAAGAGCGGCGACGGCTACTTCGACCACCTCAAGGCCGATGTACAGGCGGGCAGGCTCCCGAAGATCTCCTGGATCGCCGCACCGGAAGCCTTCACCGAGCACCCCAACTGGCCCGCGAACTACGGCGCCTGGTACATCTCCCAGGTACTGGACGCTCTCACCTCCAACCCCGAGGTGTGGGCCAGGACCGCGCTCTTCATCACCTACGACGAGAACGACGGCTACTTCGACCACGTCGCCCCGCCCTATCCGCCGGCCTCCGCCGCCCAGGGTCTGTCGACCGTGGACACCTCACTCGACCAGTTCCGCGGCAACAGCAACTACGCCGCCGGGCCGTACGGTCTCGGCCAGCGCGTCCCCATGCTCGTCGTCTCCCCCTGGTCCACCGGCGGCTACGTCTGCTCGGAGACCTTCGACCACACCTCGATCCTGCGGTTCATGGAGCGACGGTTCGGCGTGGCCGAGCCGAACATCTCGCCCTGGCGCAGGGCCATCTGCGGCGATCTCACCTCGGCCTTCGACTTCGACCTCACCGACACGAAGCCCGCCTCACTCCCGGACACCGACGGATACGAGCCGCCGGACCACGAGCGGCACCCCAGCTATGTGCCGAAGCCTCCCGCCGGCCCCGTTCTGCCCAAGCAGGAGAAGGGGTCGAGGCCGGCGCGACCGCTGCCGTACGCACCGCTGGTGGACGGGGCCTCGACGCCCTCGACGGGGCGCTACACGCTCACCTTCAGCGGCGGCGAGGCGGCCGGGGCGTACTTCTCCGTCACGTCCGGCAACCGCACGGACGGCCCCTGGACCTACACCGCCGCGGCCGGCAAGAAGCTCTCCGACACCTGGAACACGGCCTATTCGAAGGAGGTGTACGACCTGTCGGTCTACGGCCCGAACGGCTTTCTGCGCACGTTCAAGGGCCACGGCACCACCGCGGGCCCCGAAGTGACCGCCCGTCACCTCGCGGCCGGTGGCCGCCTCGAGCTGACCATGACCAACGCGGGCAGCGCCGACTGCCGGCTCACTGTCGGCAATGCCTACGGTGGGGAGAGCGAGACATTCACTGTCCGCAAGGGCGGACAGGTCGTACACACCGTGGATCTGCGCGGCAGCAAGCGCTGGTACGACCTGTCCGTGGTGTCCGACACGGACAGCAGGTTCCTGCGCCGGTTCGCCGGGCACGTCGAGAACGGCGAGTCCGGCGTGAGCGACCCGGCGATCATCACCGCCTGACGTCGGTCCAACGGCCGGGCGCCGCCCGTATCCGGGCCGGTCAGCTCGCGGGCGGCGCTCCGGCCGTGGTGATGGTGAACAGGGCGCCGTCGGGATCGCGCAGCATGGCCTTGTCGACGGCGGGCAGCTCCGGCCGGGAGACCAGGCTGCCGCCGGCCGCCAGGGCCGCCTCGACCGACGCGTCCACATCCGGCACGCGGAAGTGCACATGCCAGCGAGGCCGGATCCGCGGGTCGGGGGCGGCCTGGACCGCACCGCTCCGGATCTTGGCGACGACGCGGTCCTCCTGGCGCAGGACCGCCTGGTCGTTCTCGTAGGCGAGGCTGCTGCCGCTCTCGCCCTCGGGGGCCCAGCCGAGGGCGCCGGAGTAGAACCGGGCGGCGGCGTGCGCATCGCGCGTATGCAGCTCCAGCCAGGCCGGTGCGCTGCCGCGGCCGACCGACCAGTCGGTGCGCACGGAGCCCTCCCAGATGCCGAAGGCGGCTCCGTCCGGGTCGGTGGCCAGCGCGGCCCGGCCGGAGTAGAAGGCCAGCGGTCCCACCGCCACGGTGGCACCGCGCTCCCTGATCCGGGCGGCGGCCTCGTCCGCGTCGGCGACGGCGAAATACGGCGTCCAGGAGACCGCCACCTGCAGCGAAGAGGCCAGCGCACCGATGCCCGCGACGGGCAGTCCGTCGGTGAGGGCAACGGAGAAGCCCTCACCGAACCCTGCGGGCCGGAAGGTCCAGCTCAGCACCGCACCGTAGAAGTCCTGCGCGGCAGGGAGCTCGCGCGCCAGCAGACTCACCCAGCACGGAGCCCCGGCGACTGCGCCCGAATTCTGCATCACGTCTCACCCCACGGGTCACGCTAGACCTCTTCCGTCCGCGATGCCCGCCTACGACACGGCCCGCGCCGCATCCGCGAAGGTGTCGAGAAAGTGTGCGTGGGCGGTGGCACTGCACGGAATCTCGGGATTCCACGGCACCACGCGCGCCCGGCCCGCGAGGACCTGCCACGCCTCGACTCCCCCGAGCCGGCCGAGCGGCAGAGCGTTGGCCCGTACGTCCGCCAGCACGATGTCGGGCTCCAGTGACGCGGCCGCGGGCCAGTCGACGGTGGACCAGTTGACGCCCGGCCCCCACTCCGGTTCCACGAGGGTCACGCCGCGGTCGGCGAGCGCCCTGAGGTCCGGCCAGGCGCGCGGCTTCGCGAGGTGGACGCTGTCCGCCGCGGCGGGCGACAGCGCCAGCACCCGTACGTCAGTGGCTCCGGCGGCCACCATGCGCAGCCGGCGCTCCGCACGGTCGAGTTCCGCCGCCCCCGACAGGTCCTCCTGCGCGCCGAGCGAGAGGGCCAGCGCCGTGAAGCGGGCGCGCAGATCGCCGAGCGAGCGTCCCTGGCCCACGTCCAGCACCACCAGGGGGACGCGTTCTTCGACATGCTTGGCCGTGTCCGGATCCAGGCCGTACACCTGGTCGCCGCCGTAGGTCACGGCGACCACGAGGTCGGGGTCGGCCCGTAACAGGGCTTCCGCGTCGGCGAGTCGGGCTCCCGCTCCGAGATAGGCGATCTCGTCGAGCGGCAGGGCACCGCCCTTGGCCGCATCGGCGCTGTCGCCGTCGTGGTGGGAGCCGAAGAGCCCCACCGGGCGTATGCCGTGGTCGAACAGTGCCGCTCCGGCCTGGATGTACGCAGCCATCCGCGACGGCACCCGTGGTGCTGCCGCCAGGCGACCGCGGTCGTCCAGGAATTCCCATGCCGTGTCCGTGTGTTGCGCCATGCCGTCCGCACCCCTGTCTTCCGCTGTCTTCCACCGGTTACAGATCGCGAGGTCTCCCCCAGGGCTGTCGACGTGTGACTGCCCTGCCGCCTCCCCGGTCACGCCTTCAAGTCATCGGTGTTTCAACGATGTCGAGGACCGGGCGAAGGGGATCGGGCAGGACGGGTCGGGCCAACGGGGTCGGGCGAACAGGTCCGGCGAACGGGTCTGGCGCAGTGCGGGAGGGCGGGAGGGCTCAGACCGGAGCCGGCGCCGCGGGCAGGGACACCTCGAAGCGGCAGCCGCCGCTCACATTGCGTACGTCGGCGTGGCCCGCGTGCGCCTCGACGATGCCGCGGACGATCGCGAGGCCGAGACCCGCGCCCGCCGGGGGCGTACGCGCCTGGGTGCCGCGCCAGCCGGTGTCGAAGACGCGGGGAAGGTCCTCCTCCGGGATGCCACCGCAGCCGTCGGTGACGGAGAGGACCACCCATTCCTCGCGGCGTTCCGCGGCGACGGCGACCGTGCCGTCGGCGGGGGTCCTGCGGATGGCGTTGACCAGCAGGTTCGCGAGGACGCGGGTCATCTCCTTGCCGTCCACCTCGACCGGAAGCGCCTCGACGGCGTCGCCGACGAGCCGTACGCCGTTCTCGCGCGCGAGCGGGTCCGCGCCGGCAAGCGCCTCGCCGACCAGGTCGTACACCGACATACGGGTCGGCGTCAGAGCCAGCGCGCCCGCGTGGATGCGGGAGAGTTCGAAGAGGTCGCCGACCATCGAGTTGAGACGGTCGACCTCGGTACGGATCTGGCGGAAGTAGCGCTCCGGGTCCTGGACGACGCCGTCCTCCAGGGCTTCGGACATCGCGCGCAGCCCGGCCAGCGGGGTGCGCAGGTCGTGGGAGATCCAGGCCACGAGTTCGCGGCGGGAGGTCTCCAGGGCACGTTCGCGCTCCCGGGAGGCGGCGAGCCGGTCGCTGGTGGCCGCGAGTTCCCGGCTGACGGCCGCCAGTTCGGCGGTGGAGGCGCCGTCGGGGGCGGCAAACCCATCGCCGTCGCCGAACGAGCGTGCGGCCAGCGCCAGTTCGCGGCTGCGAGCAACGACCCAGCGGCCGAGCAGCAGGGCGGTGGCGAGCGAGACGACGGCCGCCATCGCCACGACCGTGGTGACAACGGTGAGGTCGTGCGCGGAGAGGAACATCGCCTGCGCGACGGCGAGTGTGCCGGCGAGCATCGCGGTGACGGCGACGGCGGCGACGACCGTGAGGGAGACAGTGACGGAGCGGTGGCGCAGCAGGCGCAGCACCAGGGCTCCGAGGAGGCCGGCGGCCGCTGCCCCGAGGAAGGCGAAGAGCGCGATGAGGAGCATGTCCCGCACGGTGATCAAGCTCCTTCGCGCCGCGACAGGGGCGCGGGTGGCACGTCCCCGGCCGGATCCCCCGGTACGCCCCGGTCGGCGTCTGCTCTTACGTCTGCTTGTACGTCTCTGTCACCGGGCACGTCGAAGCGGTAGCCCACCCCCCACACCGTCTGGATCAGCCGCGGCCGTGCCGGATCGTCCTCGATCTTGCCGCGGAGCCGCCTCACATGGACGGTGACCGTCGACAGATCGCCGAACTCCCAGCCCCACACGTCCTGCATGAGCCGCTCCCGGCCGATCGCGCGGCCCGGGTGCCGCATCAGGTGGGCGAGCAGGTCGAACTCGCGCAGGGTCAGGGCCAGTTCGCGGCCGTCCTTGGTGGCCCTGCGGGCGCCCGGGTCGAGCACGATCCCCGCGGCCGCCAGCTCGGGACCCGTCGGCCGTTCCACCGCCGCACCGCCCCGGCGCAGTACGGACTCGACCCGCAGCACCAGCTCGCGCGGGCTGAACGGCTTGGTCACATAGTCGTCCGCCCCCACCTCGAGACCCAGGATCCGGTCGTCCTCGTCGCCGCGGGCGGTCAGCATGATCACGGGTACGGGGGCGAGATCACCGGCCCGGAGCCGGCGGCACACCTCCAGGCCGTCCATGCCCGGCAGCATCAGGTCGAGGACGACGAGGTCGGGCCTGTGGGCGGCGGCGAGGCGGAGTGCCTGCGGACCGTCGGCGGCCCGGTCCACGGTGCAGCCCGCGCGCTCCAGATAGCCGGTGACGACCTCGGCGACGGTCGGATCGTCGTCGACGACCAGAATCTTGTGCATACCGCCAGTGTCCTCGTACGGAGCAGGGTCCACCGCACGCGCAGTCTTACGAAAGGATGACGTCCGGCGTCCCAGCAGCGTCCGATTCGTTCAAGACCTCCGGCCCGGCCCTTGTCTACGTTGGGGTCATGACTCCACAACTCGACGCGATCGGCCTCGTCGTCTCCGACATGGCCGCCTCACTCGCCTTCTACCGCCGCCTCGGCCTGGACATCCCCGCCGACTCCGACTCCGCGCCCCACGTCGAGGCGACGCTGCCCGGCGGGCTGCGCGTCCTGTGGGATACCGAGGAGACCGTCCGCTCCTTCGACCCGGAGTGGACCCGCCCCACGCGCGGCGGCGAACGTCTCGGACTCGCGTTCCGCTGCGACAGCCCCGCCGAGGTCGACTCGGTGTACGCCGACCTGATCGCGGCAGGTCACCAGGGCCATCTCAAGCCCTGGGACGCCTTCTGGGGGCAGCGCTACGCGATCGTCCTCGACCCCGACGGCTGCGGTGTCTCGCTCTTCGCCACTGCGGCGTAGGCGCTGAGGGTGATTCCTGCCAGGTCACGCATCTCGCGGGCCAGATGCGCCTGGTCGGCGCAGCCCGCGGCGAGTGCCGCCCCGGCGTAGGGCACACCCTCCCGTACGAGGCTGAGCGCCCGCTGCAGCCGCAGAACCCGGGCCAGCGTCTTGGGTCCGTACCCGAAGGCGTCCAGGGAGCGCCGGTGCAGCTGCCGGGCACCGAGGCCGACCGTGTCCGCGGCCCCGGCGACGGTGCCACCCGCCTCCAGATGCCGCACCACGGCGCTCAGCAGCGGGTCGGGCGGCCCGGACCGGGCCGTCCGCCGCAGCGCCACGGCCTCCAGTTCGGCCACCGGGTCCGCGGCCGCGTCGATCCGCTCGGTGAGCCGGCCGGCTTCGGCCCCGCCCCACAGGTCGGCGAGGTCCACCCGCCGGTCGCGCAGCTCGTGCGCCGGTACGCCGAAGAACGCGGGCGCGGTGCCGGGCGCGAAGCGCACCCCGGCGAAGCTCGCGCCCCAGCCGCCCGCCGGGACGTAGGCATGGGTGTCGGGGCCGGCCACGAACAGCCTGCCCTCGCTCCACAGCAGATCCATGCAGCCGTCGGGCAGCACCGGGTACACAGCACCGGCGCGGAGGTCCGTGGTCCGCGTCCAGACGACGGCACCGTCGATCCGCGACGCCCATTCCTCGTACACACCACCGAGGCTACGGCTCCGGCGGTACGGTCCGCGCCCGCTTACCCCCCGCCCCCTAGTCATCTCCGCCGTTGCGGGGCTCCTTCTCGCGGCCGTTGTCCCGTCCCGTGTGCAGCCGCGACTTCACATCGTCCGGCGGCAGGAACCGCGACCACCGCTCCGGGAACTCGGAGGGCATGTCCCCGTCGTCGTCCTCGTCGTCGTCCTCGTCACCGAAGACATGGGCCGCCCTCGCCCGGGCGACGAGCTCCGCCGCGTGGGCGGCGCGTACGCGCTCGTTGGCGGCGCGGGCCGCGGCCGTGGCGACCGACGGCCAGACACGGTCGATCGCGGCGTTCACGGCCGCGCCCACCAGTACGGCGAAGGCGGTGAGGCCGATCCACAGCAGGACGGCGATGGGGGCGGCGAGCGAACCGTAGATCGTGGGGCCCTCGACCGTGCTGGTGAGGTAGATGCGGAGCAGGAAGCTGCCGAACACACCCATTCCGAGCGCCACCAGCGCTCCGGGCACATCCTCGATCCACGGGGACCGGACGGGGACGGACACGTGGTAGAGCGTGGTGAGGAACGCGATCGAGAGCAGGCTGACCACCGGCCAGTACATGACGCTGACGACTTCCGTGCCCCAGGGGATGAACTCCACGACCCGGTCGGGCCCCACCACCGCCAGCGGCAGCACCACCGCGCCGATCAGCAGCGCCACGATGTAGAGCAGGAAGGCGAGCAGCCGGGTGGCGACGATGCCGCGCTGGCCGTCCAGCCCGTACATCACGGTGATGGTGTCGATGAAGACGTTCACCGCGCGCGAGCCCGACCAGAGGGCGATGGCGAAGCCGATGGAGATGATGTCGGGACGGCCGCCGTGGGTGACGTCCTCCAGCAGAGGCTTGGCGATCTCGTTGACGCCCCGGTCGGACAGGACCGTGCCGACCGCGCCCAGGATGTTCTCCTCGATGGAGGCGACGGTCGTGGTGTTGGTCCAGTCGTCGATGTAGCCGAGGAGGCCGATCAGGCCGAGCATGAGAGGCGGCAGGGACAGCAGCGTGAAGAAGGCCGCCTCGGCCGCGAGACCGAGGATGCGGTACTCGATGCACGAATTCACGGTGTCCTTGAGCAGCAGCCATGCCATCTTCCGCTTGGAAACGTTGCGGTAGAGGACTCGGGCCCGGTGAAGTCGGCCCGACGGCCGCTCGGGTGTTTCATTTGCTGCCTGCACCTCCTTACCGTAGCGGCATGGCAGCCACCACCCACACAGTGACCAACCAGGCTCCGCCCCTGGTCGGGTACGACGTCTACACCGCCGACCGGGCACTCTCGGAGGCTGTGGAGCGGCATGTCGCACCCGGCCTTTTCGACGGGATGCGGGAGGAGCTCGCGCTGCTCGGTCGCACCGCGGGCTCCGCGCAGGCCCAGGAGTGGGGGGTTCAGGCCAACGAGAACCTGCCGAAACTCCGCACCCACGACCGCTACGGAAACCGGATCGACGAGGTCGACTTCCATCCGGCCTGGCACCGCCTGCTGGGGAAAGGCGTCACCGCGGGGCTGGTGAGTGCCTGGGGCAGGCCCGCCGGCCATGTGCGGCGCGCGGCCGGATTCCTGGTGTGGACGCAGGTGGAGGCCGGGCACGGCTGTCCGCTCTCCATGACGCATGCGGCGGTGCCGGCGCTGCGTACGGATCCGGCGCTGGCGGCCGAGTGGGAGCCGCGCCTCACCTCGCAGCTGTACGAAGAGGGGCTGCGGCCGGTCGCACAGAAGTCCGGGGTCCTGTTCGGGATGGGAATGACGGAGAAGCAGGGCGGCAGTGACGTCAGGGCCAATACGACGCGGGCCGAGCCGATCGCCGGCAGTGACGGGGAGTATCTGCTCACGGGGCACAAGTGGTTCTGCTCCGCGCCGATGTGTGACGGCTTTCTGGTGCTCGCCCAGGCGGCAGAAGGTCTGACGTGTTTCCTGGTTCCCCGGGTGCTGGAGGACGGGACCCGGAATGTGTTCCGGATCCAGCGCCTCAAGGACAAGCTGGGCAACCGTTCCAATGCGTCGAGCGAGGTCGAGTTCGAGGGGACGTGGGCGCGCCGGGTCGGTGAGGAGGGGCGCGGGGTGCGCACCATCATCGGGATGGTGGCGGCGACCCGGCTCGACTGTGTCACCGGGTCGGCCGCGCTGATGCGCCAGGCCGTGGCGCAGGCGATCCACCACACCGCGTACCGCAGCGCGTTCGGCGGGCTGCTGATCGACAAGCCGCTGATGCGCAACGTACTGGCCGATCTTGCACTGGAGTCGGAGGCCGCCACGACGCTCGCGCTGCGGCTCGCCGCCGCGTACGACGCCGATACGGACGAGGAGCGCGCGTTCCTGCGTCTTGCGGTGCCTGCCGCCAAGTACTGGGTGACCAAGCGCTGTACGCCCCTGGTCGCCGAGGCCCTCGAGTGTCTGGGCGGCAACGGCTATGTCGAGGAGTCGGGGCTGCCGCGGCTGCTGCGCGAGTCTCCGCTCAACTCCATCTGGGAGGGTTCGGGGAACGTCCAGGCACTGGACGTCCTGCGGGCGCTCCAGCGTGAGCCGCAGGCGCTGGACGCCTTCCTCAAGGAGGTCGGCACGGCGTACGGCGCCGATCACCGGCTGGACCGGGCGATCAAGGGTCTGCTGACCGAACTGGCCGATCTGAACGGCATCGAGGCGGGGGGACGCCGGCTCGTCGAGCGACTCGCACTGGTGCTGCAGGCGTCGCTGCTGGTGCGGTGGGCGCCGCCGGAGGTGGCGGACGCGTTCTGCGCCTCACGGCTCGGCGGGGACTGGGGCACGACCTTCGGCACGCTGCCCCACACGCTGGATCTGCGGTCGGTAGTCGAGCGGTCGCGGGCCGTGATCTGACGCGGGCCCAGGACTGGCGCGGGCTGGGGACTGGCGCGGGCCGGGGTCCGAAGGCCCCGGCCGCACCTCTCACGATGTCGGGGTGGTGCTGCGCCGACACGGCACCACCCCGCGCGCTGTCATGCGCTCCGCGGACAGAGCGGTGCGGTGCATGACCACCGGCGAACCGGTGTTCCGTCACCTTCGTACAGGCGCACGCCCGTTCGCGAGGGTTGCAAAGGGTTGCAGCGTTGTGGCCCATATCGCCGCGCACGGCAACGGGGAAGGGCACGATTGAGCCAGCCCCCGTTACTTTCTTCGTGGCCCTGAAACGGGGCTCCTGGCCTCCGGGCCCGGCATGACTGTTGCCCCCTGTCGAAGTGATGACCTGGGGGGTGGTGTCACCGGGTCCGGGGCACCGTCTGACCGCTGATGAGAGGCCCGACCGTCACCCGGCCGAGCGCAACGCCCGGCCGTTGAAGGGTGGCAGGTCTGCGTAACGTGGATGCGCGCGCTCGGTGCCGGTGGGTGAGGCCGGGACGGAACGACCACCCTCGGGGGGTGCGGTGCTCGACACCGGTGAAATCGCGGTCTTCCTCGGCCTGGACGTCGGCAAGGGCGACCACCACGGCCACGGCCTGACAGCGGGCGGCAAGACCGTCTACGACAAGCGGCTGCCCAACAGCGAGCCGAAACTGCGGGCCGTGTTCGACAAGCTCACGGCCAGGTTCGGCCGCGTGCTGGTCATCGTGGACCAGCCCGCATCGATCGGCGCCCTGCCGCTCGCGGTGGCCCGGGACGCCGGCTGCCACGTGGCCTACCTGCCAGGGCTGGCGATGCGGCGGATCGCCGATTTGTATCCCGGTGAGGCCAAGACCGATGCCCGCGACGCGCACGTGATCGCGGACGCCGCCCGCACCATGCCTCACACCCTGCGGGCCCTGGAACTGGCCGACGAGACCGCGGCCCAGCTTACCGTCCTGACCGGCTTCGACCAGGACCTCGCCGCCGAGGCTACCCGCACCAGCAACCGGCTCCGCGGCCTGCTCACCCAGTTCCACCCGAGCCTGGAGCGAGTACTGGGGCCCCGCCTGGACCACCAGGCTGTGACGCACCTGCTGGAACGCTTCGGCTCGCCCGCCGCCCTGCGTAAGGCCGGACGCCGCAGGCTCGTGAACCTGATACGGCCCAAGGCCCCGCGCATGGCCGAACGCCTGGTGGACGACATCTTCGACGCGCTCGACGAACAGACCGTCGTGGTCCCGGGCACCGGCACCCTGGACGTGGTCGTGCCCTCGCTGGCCCGCTCGCTGGCCGCCGTCCACGAACAACGACGCGCTCTGGAAGCCCAGATCGGCGAGCTGCTTGAGTCGCACCCTCTTTCCCAGGTCCTGACCTCGATGCCCGGAGTCGGTGTCAGGACCGCCGCCACCTTGCTGGTCACCATCGGCGACGGCACCTCGTTCCCCACTGCCGCCCACCTTGCCTCCTACGCCGGCCTCGCCCCGGCAACGAGGTCCTCCGGATCCTCCATCCACGGCGAACACGCCCCCAGAACAGGCAACCGGCTCCTGAAACGGGCCATGTTCCTCTCCGCGTTCGCCGCCCTGCACGACCCCGCCTCCCGCACCTACTACGAACGGCAAAGAGCCCGCGGCAAGACCCACACACAGGCCTTGCTCCGCCTCGCCCGCCACCGCATCAGCGTGCTGTTCGCCATGCTCCGCGACGGCACCTTCTACGAATCCCGCACCCCCGAGACAGCCACCGCATGACCTGCTCAGGCTTGACGAAGGACATAGAGGCACCCCCCCCACCACCGGACGCTGGCGTCGCCCAGGAGGACCCAGTGCAGAACACATCTCTCGACATGGCCAGACTCGCTGCCATGGACAGTGCGGAAGCCACCCGGCTGCTGAAGGGCGTACGAGACGCAACGCTCGCGGGACGCCACTCCCGCCTGGCTCCGCGAGCGGACATCAGCGAGTCCTGGCAGCGGATGCTGCGCGGTGGCGTGGACCCCGACCGGGACCGCAGAGCCGGGCTGCTGCCGCTGGAGGAGTTGGAACGCCGCCGCCTCGCCTCGCCCCTGCGGGAGGTGCTGCCGGTGCTGCGCGAAGGCCTGGTGTCCGTCGCGGAGGCCGCGCACCACATCATGGTCGTCGCGGACACGGAGGGGCGGCTGCTGTGGCGTGAGGGCAGCGCGGCCGTGCTGCGCAAGGGTGACTCGCACGGCTTCGTCCCGGGCGCCGACTGGAACGAGTCGCTGGTCGGCACGAACGGCGTCGGCACTCCCCTGGTGTCCGGGCGGCCGGTCCAGGTGCACTCCGCCGAGCACTTCGTCGCCACTCACCACACCTGGACCTGCGCGGGGGCTCCGATCACCGATCCGCGGGACGGCAGGCTGATCGGCGTCGTCGACATCAGCGGACCGCTGTCCACCATGCATCCGGCCACGCTCTCCCTGGTCACCTCGGTCGGCCGGCTGGCGGAGGCCGAGCTGCGCAACCGGCACTTCGAGGCGCTGGACCGGCTGCGCTGCGTGGCGTCTCCGCTGCTCGCGCGCGTGGGCGGACGGGCGCTGGCCCTGGACGGCAACGGCTGGCCGGCCGCCGTCACCGGGATGCCGCCGACCGGACGGCTGCGGCTGCCGAAGTCCGTCCGCGGCGGCCGGCTCTGGCTGCCCTCGCTCGGTATGTGCGCGATCGAGCCGCTGCCGGGCGGCTGGCTGGTGCGGGTGGACGACGAGCAGGTGGCGGCGGTACCGGGGCGGGTGGTGCTGGATCTGAGCAGGCCGCGGCGGCCTTCTGTCACCGTCTCGGGTACGGCGGGCAGCTGGGCGCAGGAGCTGAGCCCGCGCCATGCCGAGCTCCTCTTTGTGCTGGCGCTGCACCGGGACGGGCGGAGCGCGGCTCAGCTCGCGCAGGAGATCTTCGAGGACCGGACGCGCACGGTGACGGTGCGGGCCGAGATGTCGCGGCTGCGGCGCCATCTCGCCCATGTCCTGGCGCACCGCCCGTACCGCTTCGTGGAGGAGGTGGAGGTGGAGGTGATCAGGCCGGAACACCCGGCCGGTCTGCTGCCGCACTCGACGGCCCCGGCGGTGGTGAGCGCGCGTACGGACCGGGGATGAGTTGGCCGGATCGCGACGCCATGGTTCCCTGGCGCGCATGAGCACAACTGTGACCACCTGGTCCCTGGAGCAGACCTCGCACGCCGATCTGCGGCCGTCGGCCGTGCCCGAAGGGGATCTGCGGATCGTTCGGGCCGAGGTGCCCTCGCCCGAGTTCAGCCGCTTTCTGTACACGGCCGTCGGCGGTGACATCCACTGGACCGACCGGCTCGATATGACGTACGCGCAGTGGGAGGAGGCGCTCGGCCGGCCGGGCACCGAGACCTGGGTGGCGTACGAGAAGGGGACACCGGCCGGCTATGTGGAGCTGGAGGCGCAGGACGAGGGTTCCGTCGAGATCGTCTACTTCGGGCTGATCCCCGCGTTCCGGGGACGGCGGATCGGCGGCCATCTCCTCTCGTACGGAATCGCCCGGGCCTGGGACCTCGCCGAGCGCCACCCGAGCCTGATACCGACCAAGCGGGTCTGGCTGCACACCTGCTCCAAGGACGGCCCGCACGCCATGGACAACTACCTGCGGCGGGGCTTCACCCTCTTCGACACCAGGACGGAACAGGAGCCGGAGACGGCCGCTCCCGGCCCCTGGCCAGGCGCCCACGGCTGAGTGACGGGCAACACACTGTCTCGCGATGCGGGACAGTGTTGTCCAGATTCTGGACGACGGTGGACTCGTCTCGGATCGCCGTGACACGCTTCCGTCATGTCTCGAGCTGGAATTGCCTTGGTGAGTCGGCGGCACGTCGACCTCGGCCGCATGTCCAGCGCCATCTGTCCGGCCTGCTGAAGCCCAGCACAGCCGCGCTTTCACCGCCCTCAGCACCAGCCCCTGCGCACCGCCGCGCCCTCGCGCGAGTGTGCAGCTCAGAGCCGCCCTCCTGCAGTGTCGAAGGACGTACCGCCATGGCCGCCATCCCCGAAACGCCCAGCTCCGCCGCGCCCCGCCGCAAGGCCGGACGCCACCGCGGCGAGGGCCAATGGGCCGTTGGCCACCTGACGCCGCTCAACGCCAATGAGCAGGCGAAGAGAGACGACGACGGTCTCAATGTGCGGACACGCATTGAGACGATCTACGCCCACCGCGGCTTCGACTCGATCGACGGCGCCGACCTGCGCGGACGTATGCGCTGGTGGGGGCTGTACACCCAGCGCAAGCCCGGCATCGACGGCGGCAAGACCGCGATCCTGGAGCCGGAGGAGCTGGACGACAAGTACTTCATGCTCCGCGTCCGTATCGACGGCGGGCGGCTGACCACCGAGCAGCTGCGGGTCATCGGCGAGATCTCGCAGGAGTTCGCGCGCGGGACGGCCGATCTCACCGACCGGCAGAACGTGCAGTACCACTGGATCCGGATCGAGGACGTCCCGGAGATCTGGAAGCGCCTGGAGGCCGTGGGGCTGTCCACGACCGAGGCCTGCGGCGACACTCCCCGGGTGATCCTCGGGTCCCCCGTGGCCGGCATCGCCGAGAACGAGATCATCGACGGCTCGCCCGCCATCGACGAGATACAGCGCCGCTTCATCGGCAACCCCGACTTCTCGAACCTGCCGCGCAAGTTCAAGTCCGCGATCTCCGGCTCCCCGCAGCTGGATGTCGCGCACGAGATCAACGACATCGCGTTCGTGGGTGTCAACCACCCCGAGCACGGCCCCGGCTTCGACCTGTGGGTCGGCGGCGGGCTCTCCACCAACCCCAAGCTCGGTGTCCGGCTGGGCGCCTGGGTGCCGCTCGACGAGGTGCCCGACGTGTTCGGCGGCGTCATCGGCATCTTCCGCGACTACGGCTACCGCAGGCTGCGCACCCGCGCCCGGCTGAAGTTCCTGGTCGCCGACTGGGGCCCGGAGAAGTTCCGCCAGGTCCTCGAGGACGAGTACCTCAAGTACACGCTGATCGACGGTCCCGCCCCCGAGCAGCCGACCGGCACGTGGCGCGACCACCTCGGCGTGCACCGGCAGAAGGACGGCCGCTTCTACGTCGGCTTCGCCCCGCGCGTCGGCCGCGTCGACGGCACGACCCTGACGAAGATCGCCGAGGTCGCCGCGGCGCACGGCTCGGGACGGCTGCGTACCACCGCCGAGCAGAAGATGATCGTGCTCGATGTGGCGGAGGACCAGGTCGAGTCCCTCGTCTCGGGTCTTGAGTCACTGGACCTGCGGGTCAACCCCTCGCCGTTCCGGCGGGGCACGATGGCCTGCACCGGCATCGAGTTCTGCAAGCTGGCGATCGTCGAGACCAAGGCGCGCGGCGCCTCGCTGATCGATGAACTCGAGCGCCGCATCCCCGAGTTCGACCACCCGATCACCATCAACATCAACGGCTGCCCCAACGCCTGCGCCCGTATCCAGGTCGCGGACATCGGTCTCAAGGGTCAGCTGATGCTGGACGAGGACGGCAACCAGGTCGAGGGCTTCCAGGTGCACCTGGGCGGCGCGCTGGGCCTGGAGGCCGGTTTCGGCCGCAAGGTCCGCGGTCTGAAGGTCACCTCCGCGGAGCTGCCCGACTACGTCGAGCGGGTCCTCGCGCGCTTCCAGGCGGAGCGCGAGGAGGACGAGCGCTTCGCCACCTGGGCGGCGCGTGCTTCCGAGGAGGCGCTGTCATGAGCGAGCGCGCCGCACCCTTCTACTGCCCGTACTGCGGCGACGAGGACCTGCGTCCCCACGAGCAGGGCCACGGCGCCTGGGAATGCGGGGCATGCAATCGAGCCTTCCAGTTGAAGTTCCTCGGACTGCTGTCCCGGGGAGTTCAGCGCAACGACGGTGGAGGGGACGAGATATGACGATGGTTCAGGAAGATCTCAGGGCACTCGCCGAGCGGGCGGGCCGTGAGCTCGAGGACGCCGCACCGCTCGACATCCTGAAGTGGGCGGCCGACACGTTCGGCAAGCGCTTCTGCGTCACTTCCTCGATGGAGGACGCGGTGGTCGCCCACCTCGCCTCCCGTGTCCTGCCCGGCGTCGACGTCGTCTTCCTCGACACGGGGTACCACTTCCCCGAGACCATCGGGACCCGGGACGCGGTCGAGGCCGTGATGGACGTCCATGTCATCACGCTCACACCGCGGCAGACGGTGGCCGAGCAGGGCGCCGAGTACGGCCCGAAGCTGCACGACCGCGACCCCGACCTGTGCTGCGCCCTGCGCAAGGTCAAGCCCCTCGAAGAGGGCCTGACCGGGTACGACGCGTGGGCGACGGGCCTGCGCCGCGACGAGTCCCCCACCCGGGCGAACACCCCGGTCGTCGGCTGGGACGAGAAGCGGCAGAAGGTCAAGATCTCCCCGATCGCCCGCTGGACGCAGGACGACGTGGACGCGTACGTCGCCGAGCACGGCGTTCTCACCAATCCGCTGCTGATGGACGGTTATGCCTCCGTAGGCTGCGCACCCTGCACCTTCCGGGTGCAGGAGGGCGAGGACGCCCGGGCCGGCCGCTGGGCCGGCCGGGCCAAGACGGAATGCGGGCTGCACGGCTGATGACGACCCACGACGACAACGCGAACCAGCAGGAGAACCACGTGACGGGGGCCACCATCTGGCTGACCGGTCTGCCGAGCGCGGGCAAGACCACCATCGCCTACGAGCTGGCGGACCGGCTGCGCGCGGACGGACACCGGACCGAGGTGCTCGACGGCGACGAGATCCGCGAATTCCTCTCCGCGGGTCTCGGCTTCAGCCGCGAGGACCGCCACACCAACGTCCAGCGGATCGGCTTCGTCGCCGAGTTGCTGGCGTCCAACGGGGTCAAGGCGCTCGTCCCGGTCATCGCGCCGTACGAGGAGAGCCGCGAGGCCGTGCGCAAACGCCATCAGGGCGAGGGCACCCCGTATCTGGAGGTGCATGTCGCAACTCCCGTTGAAGTCTGCTCCGTTCGTGATGTCAAGGGTTTGTATGCTAAGCAGGCGGCCGGCGAGATCAGCGGGCTGACCGGCGTCGACGATCCGTACGAGGAGCCGCAGAACCCGGACTTGCGGATCGAGTCGCACCACCAGACCGTGCAGGAGTCCGCAGCCGCACTCCACGCACTGCTCACCGAGAGGGGCCTGGCATGACGACTGCCGCCACTGTGCACGAGACTGCAGACAACTCCGAGCACTCCAGCCCGTACGCGCTCAGCCACTTGGACGCCCTGGAGTCCGAGGCGGTCCACATCTTCCGTGAGGTGGCGGGCGAGTTCGAGCGGCCGGTGATCCTCTTCTCCGGCGGCAAGGACTCGATCGTCATGCTGCATCTGGCGCTCAAGGCGTTCGCGCCGGCGCCGGTCCCCTTCACGCTGCTGCACGTGGACACCGGGCACAACTTCCCCGAGGTCCTCGAGTACCGCGACCGCGCGGTCGCCGAGCACGGGCTGCGGCTCCATGTCGCCTCCGTACAGGAGTACATCGACGCCGGGAAGCTGCGCGAGCGTCCCGACGGCACCCGCAACCCGCTGCAGACCGTGCCGCTGACCGAGGCCATCCAGCAGCACCGCTTCGACGCGGTGTTCGGCGGCGGCCGCCGGGACGAGGAGAAGGCTCGTGCCAAGGAGCGGGTGTTCTCGCTGCGGGACGAGTTCTCGCAGTGGGACCCGCGCCGGCAGCGCCCGGAGCTGTGGCAGCTCTACAACGGCCGCCACGCGCCCGGTGAGCACGTCCGGGTCTTCCCGCTGTCCAACTGGACCGAGCTGGACGTCTGGCAGTACATCGCCCGCGAGAAGATCGCGCTTCCCGAGATCTACTTCGCACACGAGCGCGAGGTCTTCCAGCGCGCCGGCATGTGGCTGACCGCCGGAGACTGGGGCGGCCCCAAGGACAGCGAGAGCGTCGAGACGCGTCTCATCCGCTACCGCACGGTCGGCGACATGTCCTGCACCGGCGCCGTCGACTCCGACGCCACCACGCTGGACGCCGTGATCGCCGAGATCGCCGCCTCCCGGCTCACCGAGCGGGGCGCCACCCGCGCCGACGACAAGATGTCCGAGGCCGCGATGGAAGACCGCAAGCGCGAAGGGTACTTCTAGAGATGACCAGCACCACGGAGCAGTTGACCGAGCAGCTCTCGGCCACCACCCTGCTGCGCTTCGCCACCGCCGGGTCCGTAGACGACGGCAAGTCGACCCTGGTGGGCCGGCTGCTGCACGACTCCAAGTCGATCCTCACCGACCAGCTGGAGGCCGTCGAGGCGGTGTCCCTGAGCCGCGGCCAGGAGGCCCCGGACCTGGCGCTGCTCACCGACGGTCTGCGGGCCGAGCGTGAGCAGGGCATCACCATCGATGTCGCGTACCGCTACTTCGCCACCGCGCGCCGGCGGTTCATCCTCGCCGACACCCCGGGCCACGTGCAGTACACCCGGAACATGGTCACCGGTGCGTCCACCGCCGAACTGGCCGTGGTCCTGGTCGACGCGCGCAACGGCGTGGTCGAGCAGACCCGCCGTCACGCCGCCGTCGCCGCCCTGCTGCGCGTCCCGCATGTCGTCCTCGCCGTGAACAAGATGGACCTCGTCGAGTACGCCGAGCCCGTCTTCGCCGCGATCGCCGAGGAGTTCACCTCGTACGCCGCCTCCCTCGGCGTCCCCGAGATCACCGCGATCCCGATCTCCGCGCTCGCCGGCGACAATGTGGTGGAGCCCAGCGCCAACATGGACTGGTACGGCGGCCCGACCGTGCTGGAGCACCTGGAGACGGTCCCGGCCAGTCACGACCTGACCGGTTGCCATGCCCGGCTGCCGGTGCAGTACGTGATCCGCCCGCAGACCGCCGAGCACCCCGACTACCGCGGCTACGCGGGCCAGATCGCCGCCGGGACGTTCCGGGTCGGCGAGCAGGTGACCGTCCTGCCGTCCGGCCGCACCTCGAAGATCGCCGGGATCGACCTGCTCGGCGAGGCGGTGGACATCGCCTGGACCCCGCAGTCCGTCACCCTCCTGCTGGAGGACGACATCGACATCTCCCGCGGCGACCTGATCGTGCCGAGCGGCGACGCGCCCGCGACCACGCAGGACGTCGAGGCGACGGTCTGCCATGTCGCCGACCAGCCGCTCGCCGTCGGCCAGCGGGTGCTGCTCAAGCACACCACCCGTACGGTCAAGGCGATCGTCAAGGAGATCCCGTCCCGGCTGACCCTCGACGACCTCTCCCAGCACCCGAACCCCGGGCAGCTGGTCGCCAATGACATCGGCCGCGTGAAGGTCCGTACCGCCGAGCCGCTCGCGCTCGACTCGTACGCCGACTCCCGCCGCACCGGGTCCTTCCTGCTGATCGACCCGTCGGACGGCACCACCCTGGCCGCCGGTATGGCGGGCGACTCCTTCGCCACGGCCAAGGCCGTGCAGGCCGCGGACGACGACGCGGAGTGGGACTTCTGATGAGCATCGACATGTACGCGACCTTCGCGAAGGAGGGCGGCCGCGTCGGCAGCGGCGCCCTCGGCGCGGGAACGGGCGGGGTGGCGCGATGTGCGTGATGACGTACGCGCACTGCCTGCGCGCCCGCACCCCCCACGAGCCGTACCTGCACCGACGAAGACATGCCGACTTCCCGGCCGCGTCCCGCAACAGCCGTAGGACGTAAGAACCGGGCCACCGAGAGGAACACCTCCCGTGCCTGCCATCCGCATCACCTTGCGCCGCAGCCTCGCCGCAGCCGCCGCCCTGCCACTGCTGGCCGTGGCGCTCACCGCCTGCGGCTACGGCTCCGAGGCGAAGAAGGACGACAAGGTCGCCCCCGCCGCCAAGGGCGAGAAAATCGGTGGGCTCGACGAGGTGAAGATCGGTTACTTCGCCAACGTCACCCACGCCACCGCCCTGGTCGGCCTCCAGGAAGGCCTGATCCAGAAGGAGCTCGGCGGCACCGCGATCAAGCCGCAGGTGTTCAACGCGGGCCCGTCCGAGATCGAGGCGCTCAACGCCGGCGCCATCGACATCGGCTGGATCGGCCCCTCCCCCTCGATCAACGGCTTCACCAAGTCCAAGGGCCAGAACCTGCGGATCATCTCCGGTTCTGCCTCCGGCGGTGTCTCGCTGGTCGTCAACTCCGACAAGATCAAGTCCCTGGACGACCTCAAGGGCAAGCGCATCGCCACCCCGCAGCTCGGCAACACGCAGGATGTGGCACTGCTCAACTACCTGTCGGAGAAGGGCCTGAAGGTCGACGCCAACACCGGCAAGGGCGATGTCACCGTCGTCCGGCAGGACAACAAGGAGATCCCGGCCTCCTTCGAGTCCGGCGCGCTGGACGGCGCCTGGGTGCCCGAGCCCACCGCGTCCAAGCTGGTCGCGGGCGGCGGCAAGGTGCTGCTCGACGAGAAGAAGCTGTGGAAGGACGGCAAGTTCGTCATCACGAACGTGATCGTCTCCCAGAAGTTCCTCGAGGAGCACCCGGATGTCGTCGAGGCCGTGCTGCGCGGCTCGGTGAAGACCAACGCGTGGATCACCGCCAACCCCGACAAGGCCAAGGCCTCGATCAACAGCAGGCTGAAGGCGGACTCCGGCAAGGAGCTGCCGGCCGAGGTGATCGACCCGGCGTTCAAGAACGTCGAACTCCTCAATGACCCGCTCGCCTCGACGCTGCGCGACGAGGCCGATCACGCGGTCAAGGCCGGTCTGCTCGAGGACCCGGTGCTCGACGGCATCTACGACCTGACGCTGCTCAACAAGGTGCTGAAGGCCGAGGGACAGCCCGCGGTCGCCGACGCCGGCCTCGGCGTCAAGTAACCGCAGTCAATCGCCGTAACGCCCTCAGGAGGTGAGACTCATGGCCACCACACTCATCAAGCAGGCCACACCGGTCGATGACACGGTGCAGTACGCGGCACGTCTCGACCATGTGTCGAAGTCGTTCGGCCGGGCCGGCGCCCAGCAGTTGGTGCTGGACGACATCAGTATTGATGTCCGTCCCGGCGAGTTCGTGACCCTCCTGGGGGCTTCCGGCTGCGGAAAGTCCACGCTGCTCAATCTGGCCGCGGGGCTCGACCTGCCGTCCGCCGGGACGATCGACGTACCCGGCGGGCGTCCGGCCCTGATGTTCCAGGAGCATGCGCTCTTCCCGTGGCTCACCGCGGGAAAGAACATCGAGCTCGCCCTGAAGATGCGGGGCATGCCCAAGTCGGAGCGGCGCGGCGAGGCGGAGCGGCTGCTCGATCTCGTACGGCTCAAGGGCGCGTACGGGAAGCGGGTGCACGAGCTGTCGGGCGGTATGCGCCAGCGTGTCGCGCTCGCCCGCGCGCTCGCCCAGGACAGCCGGCTTCTCCTGATGGACGAGCCGTTCGCCGCGCTCGACGCCATCACCCGCGATGTGCTGCACGAGGAGCTGACCCGCATCTGGTCCGAGACGGACGTCTCGGTCCTCTTCGTCACGCACAACGTCCGCGAGGCCGTCCGTCTGGCCCAGCGCGTGGTGCTCCTGTCGTCCCGGCCGGGGCGCATCGCGCGCGAATGGCAGATCGACATCCCGCAGCCGCGCCGGATCGAGGACTCCGCGGTGGCGGAGCTCTCCGTCGAGATCACTGAACAGTTGCGTGGGGAGATCCGCCGCCATGGCCAGCACTGAGACCACTGACAAGCACGATCTGGCCGGACTGGAAGCCGGCCTGGACGCGCTGGAGGCGACACCGGCCGCCGAGCGGGTGTCCTTCGGCAGCATCCTCCTCTCGAAGATCGTTCCGCCGCTGATAGCCGTCGCCCTGGTCATCACGGTCTGGCAGCTCGCTGCTGCCTCCGACCTCAAGCCGGACTACGTGCTGCCGGGCCCGGTGGACGTCTGGCACTCCATCTCGGACATGTGGCTCGACGGCACGCTCCTCGGCTACATCTGGACCAGCCTGTCGCGCGGTGCGCTCGGCTTCGCGGTCTCGGTGGCGATCGGTACGCCGCTCGGTCTGCTGGTCGCCCGGGTCAAGCCGGTTCGGGCGGCGATCGGCCCGATCCTGTCGGGTCTGCAGTCCCTGCCGTCCGTGGCGTGGGTCCCGGCCGCGATCATCTGGTTCGGGCTGACCGATGCGACGATCTACGCGGTGGTGCTTCTGGGGGCCGTACCGTCCATCGCGAACGGCCTGGTGGCCGGCGTCGACCAGATCCCGCCGCTGTATCTGCGGGCGGGCCGCACCATCGGCGCCACCGGGATCAACGGCATCCGGCATGTCCTCCTGCCCGCCGCGCTCCCTGGCTATCTGGCCGGCCTCAAGCAGGGCTGGGCATTCTCCTGGCGCTCGCTGATGGCCGCCGAACTGATCGCGAAGTCGCCCGATCTCGGTACCGGTCTCGGCCAGTTGATGGAGAACTTCCGTACCTACAGCGACATGTCGGGTGTCCTCGCCACGATCATTCTGATCCTGATCGTCGGCATCGGCGTCGACCTGCTGTTCTTCTCCCCGCTGGAGCGGCGCGTGCTGCGCAGCCGCGGTCTGCTGGTCAGGAGCTGAGTCCCGCCATGCACAGCCCGGTCCTTCTCGTCATCGCCCACGGCAGCCGCGATCCGCGGCACGCGGCGACCGTGCACGCCCTCACCCGGCGTGTGCAGTCGCTGCGGCCCGGGCTGCGCGTGGAGACGGGCTTCCTGGACTTCAATGCCCCTGCGGTGCCCAGGGTGCTGGAGCGGCTGGCGGCCGAGGGCGTACGCGATGTGGTCGCCCTGCCTCTGCTGCTGACCCGTGCCTTCCACGCCAAGGCGGACATCCCCGCCGTACTGCACCGGGCGCCGGCGGTGCTGAACATCCGCCAGGCCGAGGTGCTCGGCCCGTCCCCGCTGCTGCTCACCGCCGTGCAGCGGCGGCTGTACGAAGCCGGGGTGGCGCCCGGCGACAGGCGCTCGACGGGGCTGGTCCTGGCCTCGGCGGGCTCCACGGACCCGGAGGCGATCGCAGTGATCGCTGAAATTGCGCGGGAGCTGCGGCACACCGGTTGGTGCGCCGTGCGGCCTGCGTTCGCCTCCGCATCTCTGCCCCGTACCGAGGACGCGGTACGGGAGCTGCGCGCCGAGGGCGTGCGGCAGGTGGCGGTGGCTCCGTACGTCATCGCCCCCGGCTTCCTCCCGGACCGCATCGCACGCGGGGCCGGGGAGGCGGGGGCCGACGTACTCGCCGATGTCCTGGGCGCTTCCCCGGAGTTGGCGCAGCTGCTGCTCCGGCGCTACGACCGGGCGCGCGTCGAGCAGTCGCTGGCTGTCAGCGCCTGACCGCGGCACCGGGGACGCCGGCCGGCTGGGCACTCCAGTGCGGATCGCGGCCGCTGTCCGCGAGCGCCCGCTCGAAGGCCGGTGCGGAACCGGGCAGCGGTACGGGATCGGTGAAGCCGTCGTACTGGCGGTACACCTCGGCGTGCTTGTCGACGACGGTCAGGATCAGCGCCGCGGCCGCCTCCGAGATCCGGTACTCCTGACCGGTGGCGCGGGCCAGGTCCCAGCCGTGGACGGCCAGTTCCTTGGTGATCAGCGAAGCGATCTCGGGTGCGGGCATCGCCATGAAACCGAGGTCCACCTCGCCCTCCCAGACGGCCGGGTCCGACCAGGCGGCCAGCGCACGGTCCAGCTGGTCCGCGTACTGCTGGGCCCAGTCGGCATCGGTGGTGAAGTCACGGGCGGTGAGCTCCTCGGGGAGCTGCGTGCGCTGCGCGCGGTGTTCGAGGCCGTGGGAGGAGTAGAGGACGAGGTGGTTGACGAGGGTCCGCACGTCCCACTCCTCGCAGGGGGTCGCCGCGGTCAGCTGGTCGGCGACGACGCCACGGGCGATACGGGCGGTCTCGGCGGCGCATTCGGTCAGGTGCGGGTACACGGTGTCCTTGTCCATGTCCCCCATGCTGGGTCCGGGCGCCGGGCCGGGTCTTGAACAAACGCGACGCCCGGGCGGACAGGTCTCAGTCGAAGCTGAGGCTGCCGGTGCGGGTGCGCTTGAGCTCGAAGAAGTCCGGGTAGCCGGCGATGACCCGGAAGCTGTCGAAGAGCCGGGCGGCCTCCTCGCCGCGGGGGATCGAGTTGAGGACCGGGCCGAACCAGACCGTGCCGTCGACATGGAGGGTCGGCGTGCCGACATAGGCATCGGCCGCCGGGTCCCTGCCCGCGTCGTGGCTGCGGCGGACGGCTTCGTCGTACGCGGGGTCGTGTGCGGCCTTCGCGAGCGACGCGGACAGTCCGAGCCCGGCCAGCGACTGGGCGATCACCTCGTCGAAGTCCTCGTTCCTGTCCTGGTGGATACGGGTGCCGAAGGCGGTGTAGAGCTCGCGCAGGATCCCGTCCCCGTACTGTTCGGCGGCGGCGACCGCGACCCGTACCGGGCCGATCGACTTGTCGACCAACTCCCGGTACCAGTCGGGCAGTTCATTGCCGGTGTTGTGCAGATACAGGCTCATCGGCCGGAAGCGCAGATCGATGTCGCGCTCCTTCTCCACCTCGAGCATCCAGCGGGAGGTGATCCAGGCGAAGGGACAAGCGGGGTCGAACCAGAGGTCGACGGCGGCGGTCTTGCGTGCGCGGGTGCTCTTCTCGGCGCTCATGGCAACGAGACTAGACCGGAAGTGGCCCGATTCCCCGGGCCACTTGGAGCCTTGATCACTGGGCCACTTCGGGATCACCGGGCCACTTCGGCGTCCACCGGCGCGGTTCAGCTCGGCAGTCGACATCGACCCCGCCGCCCTGCCCTCGCGGGGAAGCTGTTCGCCATCCGCCGCAGGGCGTCATGAACCGGGGTGCGTACGCCGTGCATCCGGGCCGGCAGGGCGAAGCCGTTCGCCGATGGTGCCACCGATCGCCCCTGCCCCAATGATGACCTGGCACATACGTACGAGACTCGCACAGCCGGATGCGGCCCGGCCGTGATCTTCGCGAACCTTTCGGCTCGGCGGAGACCTGCTCGTACGCCTGACCGGCCACCGCTCCGCCCGGCTGACGGGCCCGGTGCCGGGGCCGGGGGGTGCGCGCTGTTGCCGTGCCCGAAGCCGGGCGCCGGTTCGCTCGCGCCTGCGGAGGAGAACCTGGAAGCGGCGGCGATCCTGCTCTCCGCGGAGGATCCGGCCGCCCTCGGTGACACAACCGTGGCGCGTCGGTGACCGGTACGGGGCGCGTACAGCGCACTATCGGAGGAAGGAGGCCGACATGTCGCTGTATTACAACAAGCGGATCACCCTGATCCCGAAGCTGCTTCACCTCACTGTCAGCTCACACGGCTGGTCGTGGACGTTCGGCGGGCGCCGGGCCCAGGTCACCGGCGACAGCCACGGTCACCGCAGTGCCTTGGTGCGTCTGCCCGGCGGATTCACCTGGCGCCGCCACTCCCGTCGTCACTGAACCGCGTGCTCCGGTCGTAGTGGAGCAGTCGGCTGCCGGCTGCCGTCGGTCAGGAGCCACAGCGAGCTGCGACGGGCACGTTGGGCGCCCGACCCGGTGTGGAAGGTCGGATGCACCCCGTCGGGGGCGAGCTGAACGCCCTTCATCCGTGAGGCGGTGATCGGCCGGGGCGCGGGCGCGTCCCGCGCCGCGCGGGACGCGATGACCGAGTCCCGGTCCCGAATCACCCCCGAGACACCCCTGCGCGGTAGTCCGGGTGGAGCAGCTCGTCCAGCCGCTCGGGCGAGGCCCGCACCGCCGGGTCGAGGAGACGGAACTCCGGAACTCCCCCTCCGTGGCGGCGTCGACCCGCGGCCGCGGGATCAGTCACGGGTCAGCTCCACCAGCTTGACCACGGTGTTCCAGTTGCGGGTGGTGACGGTGATGCCCTTGTACAGGCTCGGCCTCCCGAGCGCCGCCGCGAGTTTGGAGCGGCCGAGGCCGTTCGGTGCGTACAGATACAGCACCCGGTCGCCGAGCCGGAATTCCTCCGGCAGATGCGCCGCCCCGTCGATCGACGCGAACCGCTCGGGTCCGACGGACTGCGAGAGATAGGTGACGTGCAGCTGCTTGCCCTGAAGCCCGGCGGCGGGGAACGGGCACGCGTCGGCCACCGCGCTCAGATACGCGCTGTTGCGCACCAGGCAGTCGATCCGGAAGCCGAAGCGCTCCTCCATGGCCTGTTCCAGGCCGGCGGTGAGTGCCTTCTCGTCGTCCGAGTCGCTGGTGAAGACGGCGTTGCCGCTCTGCAGATACGTGACGACGTCCCGGTGTCCCAGTTCGGCGAGCAGTTCACGCAGCTCGGCCATGGGGACCCTCTTGTGCCCGCCCACATTGATCCCGCGCAGCAGTGCCGCGTACCTCGTCGTCATGTACACACGATAAGGCGGCCGCCGCACCCCGTGGGGGAGGGCACGGCGACCACCGGCTCAGCAGGAAGGACCGACGACTACTCGACGACCTTCAGCAGCTTGTTGGGCGTGCCCTCGCTGGGGTTGGAGATCTTGTCGGGCGTGGCACCGTCGATGAGGGCCTTGGCGACCTGCTCCGGGGTGGCGTCCTGGTGACCGGCGAGGTAGGCCGCCGCGGCGCCGACGACATGCGGTGTCGCCATGGAGGTGCCGGAGATGGTCTTCGTACCCTCGTCACTGTCGTTCCACGACGAGGTGATGTCCGAGCCCGGGGCGTAGATGTCCACGACCTTGCCGAAGTTGGAGAAGTCCGACTGCGCGTCCTCCTTGGTGGAGGAGGCAACGGTGATGGCCTCCGGGACACGCGCCGGGGAGCTCTGGCCCGCGTCCGTGGACTCGTTGCCGGCCGCGACGCCGAAGGTGACGCCTGCGGCGATCGCCTTGCTGACAGCCGCGTCGAGGGCCTCGTCGACGCCGCCGCCGAGGCTCAGGTTGGCGACGGAGGGGCCCTTGTGGTTCTTGGTGACCCAGTCGATGCCCGCGACGACCTGCTCCGTGCTGCCGGAGCCGCCGTCGTCGAGGACGCGGACGGCGACGATCTTCGCCTTCTTGGCGACACCGTGCGCCGTGCCGGCGATGGTTCCGGCGACGTGCGTGCCGTGGCCGTTGCCGTCGTCGGCGGAGTCGTCGTTGTCCACGGCGTCGAAGCCGTGGGTGGCGCGGCCCGCGAAGTCCTTGTGGGAGATACGGACTCCGGTGTCGATGACGTACGCCGTCACACCCTCGCCCGCGCTGTCCGGGTAGGTGTACTTGCTGTCACTGGCGGTGTCGGCCTGGTCGATCCGGTCCAGGCCCCACGACGGCGGGTTGTCCTGGGTGGCGTTGATCGAGAACTTCTTGTTCTGGACGACCTTGGCGACGGCCGGGTCGGCGGCGAGGCGCTTGGCCTCGGTCTCCGAAAGGCCGCTGGCGGAGAAGCCGTTGATGGCCGAGCTGTAGTTGCGCTGCAGCTTGCCGCCGTACTCCTTGGCCAGGTCCTGCTTGTCGGCCTTCTCGTCCAGCATCACGATGTAGCTTCCGGCGACGGCGCCTTCGGCGTTCGCACCGTAGATGGTGCCCTGCGGGGCGGGCGCCGCTCCGGCGAAAGAGGTGCCGAGTACGGTCACTCCGGCTGCGGCAGCCACGGCGGTGATCGCCGCGGTGAGCTTCATCCTGCTCGTCCGCTTGTGAGTTGCCATGAAGAGGGGTCTCCTCGTCAACATTTGTGGGGGGATGGCCCCGCGGACGGAAAATCTCCGGGGGCTGGTTCGAAACCCTGACCGATTGACGCGCCCAGATCAAGACCTTCATACAGCTGTGACTTACTCAACAAGCTTTCGTAATAATGAATCGGCCAGGCTTGAACAAGTCGGACTTCACCCCCAACCCCCTTGAGATGTAAGGGGCTTCGATCCTTCTTGTGGGGGATGCGGCCCGCCCGAAAGGAGGCGAGTGGCACCACTCGGGTTTACCGGCGAGCAGCAGGAGAAGGCCTGAATGTGTCCGTGGTTTTCGCCCCGGCCGAGCGGGCGGGTGGGGTACGGGGGCTACCTGGCGGGCAGTTCGTTCTCGATCAGGTCCGCCGCCTGCTTGGTGCCACCCTCGGCCGCCATCCGCAGACCGATCTCCTTCAGATTCCGTGCCACTTCGGGGTCGCCCACCAGGGCGAGCACCGCCTCGCGCAGCTCCTGCGGCGTCGCCGTCTCCGAGTCCAGGCGCCGGGCCACGCCCAGGGCCACGAGCATGTCGGCGTTGCCGAACTGGTCGACGGCCTGCGGGACGGCGACCATCGGGGTACCGGTGGCCAGACCCTCCTGGCTGCCGCCCGCGCCGGCGTGGGTGACGAAAGCGTCGGCCTGCTTGAGGATCGCCAGCTGTGGCACCCAGCGGTGCACCTCCACATTGGCCGGGATGTCGCCCAACTCGGCCTCGTCGACGTACTTGCCGATCTGCAGCACGACATGCCAGCCGGACAGTCCGCCGAAGGCCTCGACGCACGCACGGTAGAAGGCGGGCTGCTTGGTGTAGGCCGAGCCGAGCGAGACCAGCAGGACCTTCTCCGCATCGGCGGGCCGCTGCCACTCCCCCTGGTCCGTGCGGTCGCCCTGGCATGCGCCGACGAAGGTGTGGACGGACTCGTCGACCCGGTCGGAGTGGGGCTGCAGCGCCTTGGGGATCAGTACGACGGAGCGCCGCGGGCGGCCGACGAAGGGGTCGGGGTGGGTGCTGATGCCGTTCTCGGCGAGCCAGCCGGCGAAGCGGGCGTAGTACGCCTTCCCGCGCTCGGACGCTTTCATCCCGGAGAACATCGGCTCCGCGACCTCTTCCTCATACCCCTCCCAGGCGACCAGGTTGGGCGAGAGGGAGACGGAGGGAACGCCCCACCGGTGGGCGAGGACCGTCGCCTCGTACGCGGTGATGTCGTGGATCACCAGGTCCGGCTCGTCGCCCTCGAACGCCTCGGCCAGCTGCGCCTGCGCCTGGATGGCGTCGTGGAGGAAGGGCTCGAGGTTGTCGATCAGCTCGGTGCCCCAGCCCTCCGGGTCGTCCTCGGTGGGGAGCGTGGAGGTGTAGATCACCGGCTCGGCGCCGGTGGCGGCGATTCGCTCGGCGAAGGCGGCGGGGATCGCGTAACTGACACGGTGCCCACGGGCGACGAGCTCTCGGATCACTTCGAGGCTCGGGTTCACGTGCCCGTGGGCGGCGATGGAGAACATGGCGATGTGGGCACGCTGTGATGGGGTCATGCCCTGAGCGTAAGCGAGACGAGACGTCTCGTGCAAGTATTTCTTGCGCACTGTCCGGTGAGCGTGAGCCACAGGGGGTACGCAAGGAGGTACACAGGTGAAGAAGCCCGTCTCGACCAGCCGTCGGCAGGCAGCGGGCAGCAACGGGCGCTCGCGCCGCGGGATCCGGCCGAGCAGCCACCAGGTGAAGAGCGGCCGGTTGTATGCGGCCGGTTGTATACAGTCAGCGGGGGCCGGCGCCCGCAGGCCCCTGAAGGTCACCCCGTGCGAGCATTGGCCGGCATCCCTCTCGGCCTCCTGCTCGCCCCCCTCGTCCTCTTTCCGCTCTCACTCCTGGCGGCCCGGATCATCCGCCGCCGCAGCGCACCCCCACGACGCTCCCAGCGCCGTACCCGCGCCGAACTGGACACACCCCTGGCGGAGTTCACGGCCTCCAGCGCCTGCCCGACGACCACGGCGCCTCCCACTGCCCGCACTTCCCTGGCCAAGCCGTGATCCGTCGTCCAACGCCCCGGATCTCACCGCCCGCCAACCCCTGGCCGGCATGACCCTGAACACCGACGGCAGCAGATGGACCCGGCAGGTTGTCAGTTCCCTGTGGAGCGGCGGCAATCCCGGGCCTGCTCCCGGACGCCGTTTCGGTCCTCGGCTGCCCGATCCTGGAGCCACGCTCGACACTGGTGCCGCGCTCAGCGCGCCGTGGCCGCGCTCAGCGCTGGTAGCGCGCCAGCACCAGATTGCCGTCCTTGACGAGCCGTTTCTCGAGCTCGTCGGCGTCGATCGCCCCGCTGTAGTACTCCTGGAACGCCGGAGTGGCGATCTTGTCCTTCCACTCCGGATAGCCGCGCACCGACTGGGCCGGTGCGGAGCGCAGATCCCGCGCCAGTGCGGCGCCCGTCGCCCAGCCGTCCTTCTCGGTGTGCAGGGACGGATCCCGAAGCGCCTGCGTGCCCGTCGGCAGCATCCAGTCGCCCTTCGCCAGTCGCACCATGTTCCGCGGCTGAAGCATGAAGTCGATGAACTGCACCGCTTCCTTCTTGTACGGACTGTCCTCGGCGACCGAGAGGGTCTGCGGGCTCACGCCCTGGGCCGGTCCTTCCGGTCCGGCCGGGGCGGGCAGGACCGTCCACTCGAAGCCCTCGGGCGCCTGCTGCACGATCTGCTGCCGGTAGGAGAAACCCAGCGGGACCATTGCGTACTTGCCGCCGAAGAATCCGGGCAGCGTGTCCGAGCCGCCCATGCCGAGGGTGGAACGGGAGGCGCTCCCGTCGGTGTTGACCTGATCGTGGACGGTGCCGGGCACGACGCCGTCCCCGTCGGTGAACCTGACCGTGACCTTGCCGTCGTCGCCTCGGTGGAAGAGCTGCCCGCCCGCGGAGAGCCCGAGGTTGAGGGTGACGGAGACCGGCTCCTTGAGCGGCCAGGCAACGCCGTGCTTCCCGTCTCCCATCCGCTCCGTCAGCACCTTGGTGATCTGCCGGAACTCCTCCCAGCTCCATGGCTTGCCGACCGTGGGGATCCGGACGCCGGACGAGTCGAGGATCTTCTTGTTGGCGATCAGGACACGCGGCTCCTGGAGGAAGGGGACGCCGTAGATCCCCGTGTTGAAGGTGGCCGTCTCCCAACTCTGCCGATGTCGGACTTCAGCCGGCCGGGCAGCAGCTCGGTCAGATCGGCGAGATAGCCGCCGTACGCGAAGTCGGCGAGGTCGTCGGAGGCGTCATGGATGATGTCCGGCGCCTCACCGCCCTCGAAGGAGGTCAGCAGCTGGTCGTGGACGCTGTCCCAGCTGCCCTGGACGTACTGGACCTGGATGTCGGGGTGGGCGGCGTTCCACTCGTCGACCAGTTCCCTGTTGGCGTCGACCGACTCCTTCTGCCAGGCGAGGGACTGGAAGCGGAGTCTGATCTTCCCGTCGTCCGCGTCCGTTCCTCCTCCCGAACAGCCGGTCAGCAGCAGCGCGCACACGGCGGCCGCCGCCGCGAGCCTTCCCGTCCTTGTCCCCGTACGCATCAGCTCTTCACCGCCCCGGCCAGCATCCCGCCGGTGATCCGCTTCTGGATGATCGCGAAGAGGACGAGAGAGGGGATCGTCGCGAGGAACGCGGCCGCGGCGAGCGGCCCGAGGTCGGCGACGCCCTCCGCGCCGAGGAAGTGGGTGAGGACGACCGGCAAGGTCTGCTTCTCCGGGGTCTTGAGCAGGACGAGCGCGAAGAAGAACTCGTTCCATGCGGTGATGAAGGCGAACATCGAGGTGGCGACGATGCCGGGGGCGAGCAGCGGGGCGGTGACCGAGACGAGCGTGCGGAGCCTGCCCGCGCCGTCGACGGCCGCGGCCTCCTCCAGCTCGCGCGGCACGGCCCGTACGTACCCGACCAGCATCCACAGCGCGAACGGCAGCGACCAGACGACGTACACCATGACCAGACCGAACAGGGTGTTGATCAGATGCAGGTTCTTGAGGATCAAAAACAGCGGAATGATCACCAGGACGAACGGGAACGCCTGGCTGACCACGACCCAGCCCGTGGCGGCGGTGGAGAGCCTGCTGCGGTTGCGGGCCATGACGTACGCCATGGGTGTCGCGATCACCACGGCGATCAGGGCGGCGGACAGGGCCGCGATCAGGCTGTTGCCGGCTGCCTGGAGGAGCGGCTGTTCGTCGAAGGCCTGCCGGAAGTTCTCGAGTGTCGGGTCCTTCGGGATCCAGGTGGGGTGAAGGGAGCCCAGTTCGCGCGGCGGTTTGAAGGCGGTCGAGATCAGCCACAGGAACGGGAACGCGAGAAAGACGAGATAGCCCAGCAGCGCGGCGTACTGCCCGGCGCGTCCGGACCTGCTGGTGCGAAGGGCACTCACTTCTCCTCGCCTCCCCTGAGCCGTCCCACGAGATAGAGGGCGAGCATCACCGAGATCACCGCGACCATGACGCAGCCCATGGCGGCGGCGTACCCGAACTGGCCGTAGCGGAAGGCCTCTTCGTACGCGAAGAGCATGGGGAGGCGGGTACGCCCGCCGGGGCCGCCGTTGGTGAGGACGTACACCAGCGCGAAGGAGTTGAAGTTCCAGATGAGGTTGAGCGCGGTGATCGCGAGTGCGACGGGCTTGAGTGCCGGCCAGGTGACGGTACGGAACCGGCGCCACGCCCCCGCTCCGTCGAGCGCGGCGGCTTCGTGGAGCTCGTGCGGGGTGTTCTGGAGGCCGGCGAGGAGGGCGACGGTGGTCTGCGGCATACCGGCCCAGATACCGACGACGATCACGGCGGGCAGGGCGGTGGCGAGTCCGGTGAGCCAGTCGCGGCCTTCTCCGAGTCCGAGGTTGCGGATGGTCTCGTTCAGGATGCCGGCGTCGGGGTTGTAGACGAGCCGCCACATGATGCCCACGACGACCTCGGGCATGGCCCAGGGGGTGATCGCAAGGGCCCGCGCCAGCCAGCGGAAGCGGAGGTTCTGGTTGAGCAGGAGCGCGAGGCCGAGGGCGAGCAGGAACTGAGGAACCGTCACGCCGACCGCCCACAGCAGGCCGATCGTGAACGAGTCCCAGAAGAGCGTGTCGTGGAGCAGGTCCCGGAAGTTGAGTGTGCCGATCCACTCGGTGGGTTCGGTGCGGCCTGCCTGGGAATCGGTGAGGGCGAGCGAGATGCCGTAGAGCAGCGGGCCGACACTCAGCACCAGGATCGGTATCAGCGCGGGCAGTACGAGGAACCAGGCGCCGTGGTCCAGGTGCTTTGCGGACCGCGGCTTCCCGGACCGCGGGTCCGCGGTCGCCAATGTCACGGATTCGACCCCCTCGGGCGGCTCATCCTGGTCCGGCCGCCCTGGCGGCCCCCGTCATCGTGCTGACGGTCCGTTGGTTCGTCAAGGCAGCCTGCGCGGATGCGAGACTTTGCCGGATTCGTACGAAGCGGTGGGAGAGACGGATGGACGAGACACGCGCACGCGAGGTACTGACGGCCGCCGGGGTCCCCGCCGATGCGAGGCTGCTGGCGCTGGGCGAGAACGCGGTGTTCGGGGCGGGCGATGTCGTCGTGAAGATCGGCCGCGACGCGGAGCTGCTGGGGCGCGCGGAGCGTGAACTGTCCGTCGCGCAGTGGCTGGCGGAGGCGGGGGTGCCGGCGGTCCGTCCCGCCGACCCGAAGCCGCGGCTGGTGGAGGGGCACCCGGTGACGGTCTGGCACCGGCTGCCGGACGCGGTGCGTGCGGCGGAGCCCGCGGATCTGGCGGGGCTCCTGCGACTGATCCATGCGCTTCCCCCTCCCGCCTTCTCCCTTCCGCGGCGGGAACTGCTCGGTGGGGTCGAGCGGTGGCTGCGGCTGGCGGGGGACGCGATCGATCCGGCCGACGCGGCGTATCTGCGCGAGCGCCGTGACGGTTTCGCCGAAGCGGCGGCCGCGCTCATCCCCCACCTGCCGCCGGGACCGATCCACGGCGACGCGCTCCCCCGCAATGTCCATGTGGGCCCGGACGGCCCGGTCCTGGTCGACCTGGAGACGTTCTCGGCGGACTTCCGCGAGCACGATCTGGTGGTCATGGCACTGTCCCGCGACCGGTACGGCCTCGCCCCGGAGGCGTACGCGTCCTTCACGGCGGCGTACGGCTGGGACGTCCGCGAGTGGGAGGGCTGCGGTGTCCTGCGGGGCGCCCGCGAGACGGCGAGCTGCGCGTGGGTGGCCCAGCATGCCCCGACGAACCCGAGGGCACTGGCGGAGTTCCGCCGCCGGGTGTCCTCGCTCCGCGACAACGACCCCGAGGTCCGCTGGCACCCGTTCTGAGGGCGGCCCGCCTCCGGCGGGGGTCTGCCCACCCACCCGGCGTCCGGCCGACGCCCTGGCGGAGCCCGGCCGAAGCGCCGGCCCTGAGAGCGGGGGCCGTCAGCGCGGCGTCGCTGCCGGCTCGCGCAAGGGCCACGACGCGTCCACCACCGCTTCCGGGTTGCCCTTTTTGCGGAGGAAGTTCTGGAAGTCCGTCGCCCACTCCGCGTACCACCGGATCTGGCTCTCGTGCAGTTCCGCCGGCGACAGCGCCGCCACCGACGCGTGGCGGGTCGCTATCGCGCAGGCCACCCGGACCGCCGCGAGCGCGTCCGCCGCCGCTTCGTGGGCGCCGGACAGGATCACTCCGTATTCGAGACAGACCGCCTCGAGCGTGCGCTTGCCCTTGCGGTAGCGGTCGACTGCGCGGTCGATCGTGTACGGGTCGATGACCGGGCCGATCTCCGCCCCGCCCAGTCGCTCACTCATCGACGGCAGCCCGTGCCGGTGCAACTCCGCGGTGAGCAGCGTCAGATCGAACGCGGCGTTGTATGCGACGACCGGGACGCCCTGCGCCCAGTACCCGCACAGCGTCTGAGCGATCTCGTCGGCCACCTCGCTCGCGGGGCGGCCCTCCGCCGTCGCCCGTTCGCTGCTGATGCCGTGGATCGCCGACGCCTGTGCCGGGATACGGATCCCCGGGTCCGCCAGCCATCCCCGCTGCCGGACCGGCTCCCCCGCCTTCACCCCGATGACCGCTGCCGTCACGATCCGCGCTTCGAGCGGCTCCGTGCCCGTCGTCTCCAGATCGAAGCCGACCAGCGGTTCCCCGTGCCAAGCCATCGTGGCCCCTCCTTCGTGGTGCGGTGATGCGCTCCCCCAGTGGGTATTCACCCTCCCACGCGGCACTGACAACTCAGGAGACAGGACGGGAGTCCGCCCATACGGACTCGAACTCCTCGCGATATGTCTGGAAAAGTCCGTTCTCGCTGTCGTGGCCCGCACGGACGACCGCGCGCCCGCCACCCCGCAGGACCAGGACCGGCGCTTCCATGCCGCGGGCACGGCGCAGATAGGACTGGACGACGGCAAGGCCGTCGGGACCGTCGCCGTCGACCAGGTAGGCGGTGAAGCGGGGGGTCTCGTCGAAGACCTGGATCTCGAAGGCGCCCGGATCGCGGAGGCGGGAGCGCACCCGGCGCATATGGAGGATGTTCATCTCCACCGTACGGCTCAGCTCTCCCTTCTTCAGGCCCAGTTCACGCTCGCGGCGCTTGACCGCACTGCTCGCCGGGTTGAGGAAGACAAGCCGGACCCGGCAACCGGACTCGGCAAGGCGGACCAGCCTCCGGCCGGAGAAGTTCTGGACCAGGAGGTTCAGGCCTATGCCGATCGCGTCGAGGCGGCGCGCGCCTCCGAAGAGGTCCTCGGCCGGGAGCTGACGCTGCAGGCGGACCCGGTCGGGGTGGACGGAGACCACGTCCGCGTAGCGGTCGCCGACGAGCTCCTCGACCGCGTCGACGGGGAGCCGGTCCGCGGAGGGGACACCCGCGCCACTGCCGAGTATTTCGAGCAGCCGCGCGGAGGCACGCTCCGCCTGGGCGAGGACCGCCTCGTTCAGCGCGCGGTTGCGGGAGACGACGTTACGGGCTACCTCCAGCTCGTCCAGCGCGAGCTCGACATCGCGGCGGTCGTCGAAGTACGGCTCGAAGCACGGCCAGTGCTGGACCATCAGCTCGCGCAGCTGGGGAAGGGTGAGGAAGGACAGCACATTGTCGTCCGCCGGGTCCAGCAGATAGCCCTTGCGCCGGGAGACCTCCCGGACCGCGACCGCCCGCTGTACCCACTCCTGCCCCGCAGGGCCCGCCGCGGCCACCACCCAGTCGTCGCCGTGCACCGGTTCGTAGATGGGGCGCAGGACCGCGGCCACCACGGCCCGCAGCCGCTGTTCCACCAGGTTCAGCCAAATGTAGGCACGCCCGGCACGTTGGGCGCGCGTACGCACCTCGCTCCAGGCGTCCGCGCCCCAGTCCAGTTCCGCCCCGATCTCCATCGGCCGCGCGAGGGAGACCGCTCCGGGCGGGACGTCGGCGGAGCCCCCCTCGTGACCAGGGTCACCTGGGGGTAGCTCCAGCCCTCCCGAGCTCACCCGTGCACCGCCTTCCTTCCCCCTTCAACGATCAAGGAAGACTACTCCGCCAGCGGGACGCGGTGCAGCCGGATCGCCAGGGTCCCTTCCCAACTCCCTTGCACGTTCCGGCGGTTCTCGCAGGCGAGATCTGCCGTAGTGAGCGGATTCATAGCGGTTGCGCCCCCGGGCGATGTCAGGAACCCGATGTTGACCGCGTCGTCCTCGTCTGCCGGGGCATCTGACCGGCAATACTTTCGGGGAGGATCCGGGCCACGTGCCCCCCAGCACCCGGGTCAGAAGTGGAAGAGTCATATCTATGCAGGTCTGGCCGGGACAGGCGTATCCACTCGGTGCCACGTACGACGGCGCCGGCACCAACTTCGCGGTGTACTCAGAAGCCGCCCGACGAATCGAGCTGTGCCTCCTGCACGACGACGGCTCGGAGACCGCGGTGGAGCTGCGGGAGACCGACGCGTTTGTGCGGCATGCGTATCTGCCGGGCGTGATGCCGGGCCAGCGGTACGGATTCAGGCTCCATGGTCCGTACGCCCCGGAGCGCGGGCAGCGCTGCAACTCCGCGAAGCTGCTGCTCGATCCGTACGCCCGTGCGATCAGCGGTTCCATCGACTGGGGCGAATCGGTGTACGGCTACCACTTCGGCAAGCCGGACTCGCGCAACGACCTGGACTCGGCACCGCACACGATGTCCTCGGTCGTCGTCAACCCCTACTTCGACTGGGGTGACGACCGGCCGCCGCGGACCGACTACCACCGCATGGTGATCTACGAGGCCCATGTGAAGGGTCTCACCATGCTGCATCCGGAGCTGCCGCAGGAGCTGCGCGGTACGTACGCCGGGCTCGCGCATCCCGCGATCATTTCCCATCTCGCCGAACTGGGTGTCACCACGCTCGAGTTGATGCCGGTGCACCAGTTCGTCAACGACCACCGGCTGGTGGACGAGGGGCTGAACAACTACTGGGGTTACAACACCATCGGGTTCTTCGCGCCGCACAATTCGTACGCGTCCTGGGGCGACCGGGGCGAGCAGGTGCTGGAGTTCAAGCAGGCGGTGCGGGCACTGCACAAGGCCGGCATCGAGGTCATCCTCGACGTGGTCTACAACCACACGGCGGAGGGCAACCACCTGGGGCCGACCCTGTCCTTCCGGGGCCTGGACAACGCCTCGTACTACCGGCTGTCCGACAACCCCCGCTACTACACGGACACCACCGGCACCGGGAACTCCCTGCTGATGCGCAGCCCCCATGTGCTGCAACTGATCATGGACTCGCTGCGGTACTGGGTGACCGAAATGCATGTCGACGGGTTCCGCTTCGACCTCGCGGCGACGCTGGCGCGGCAGTTCCACGAGGTGGACCGGCTGTCGTCGTTCTTCGACCTGGTGCAGCAGGATCCGGTGGTCAGCCAGGTGAAGCTGATCGCCGAGCCCTGGGACGTGGGCGAGGGCGGCTACCAGGTGGGGAACTTCCCGCCCTTGTGGACGGAGTGGAACGGCAAGTACCGCGACACCGTGCGGGATCTGTGGCGGGGCGAGCCGCGGACGCTGGCGGAGTTCGCCTCCCGGCTGACCGGGTCGTCGGATCTCTACCAGGACGACGGGCGGCGGCCGCTCGCCTCCATCAATTTCACCACCTGCCACGACGGTTTCACCCTGCACGATCTGGTCGCGTACAACGACAAGCACAACGAGGCCAACGGCGAGGGCAACCGCGACGGCGAGAGCCACAACCGGTCCTGGAACTGCGGGGCGGAGGGCGAGACCGACGACCCCGAGATCCTCGACCTGCGGGACCGGCAGATGCGGAACTTCATCGCGACGCTGATGCTCTCGCAGGGTGTGCCGATGCTCAGTCACGGCGACGAGTTCGCACGTACACAGGGCGGCAACAACAACGCCTACTGCCAGGACAACGAGATCTCCTGGGTGCACTGGCCGGAGCCCGGCAAGAGCGGGGAAGAGGGCGAGGACGGCACGCTGCTGGCCTTCACCCGGGCCATGGTGTGGCTGCGGCGCGACCATCCGGTCTTCAGACGGCGGCGCTTCTTCCACGGACGGCCGGTGGAGGGGACGCACGACGAGCTGTCCGACATCGCCTGGTTCACTCCGGAGGGCGAGGAGATGGTCCAGCGGGACTGGCAGGCGGCGCACGCCAAGGCGCTGTCGGTCTTCCTCAACGGCAACGCGATCTCGGAGCCGGGACCGCGGGGCGAGCGGATCGCCGACGACTCGTTTCTGCTGATGTTCAACGCGAGCGCGGAGGAGCTGGACTTCGCGGTTCCGGTGAACCACGGCCGCCAGTGGCAGGTGGTCGTGGACACGGCCCGCAAGGAGGGCGTCCCGCCGGGCCAGGGCCCCAAGGTGGCGGCCGGGGAGCGGGTGCGGCTGCTGGGACGGAGCCTGACGGTGCTGCGGCGCCCGGCGTAGCCCCCCGGCCCGGCCCGGGGGGCTGTGGCGCCCCGCGCAGCACCCGGCCGGACTCGGGGGCTACGGCGCCCGGCGTAGCGGCTCGTCGGGCCCCGGGCGTGCTGCGGCGCCCGCGGGTCCCCAGCGGGGCTGAATTTACCTGCGGCGGTGACGCAGAAGCCCTCAAGCCGGGTACGTACGTTCGCATGACGCCCACCTCCACCTACCGGCTTCAGCTCCAGCCGGACTTCCCGTTCTCGGCCGCTGCCCGGGCAGTGCCCTACCTCGCCGCGCTCGGCGTCTCGCATCTGCACCTGTCGCCGGTGCTGGAGGCGGTGCCGGGGTCGGTGCACGGCTACGACGTCGTCGACCCGACGCGGGTACGGGGCGAGCTGGGCGGCGAGGAGGGCCTGCGGGAGCTGTCCCGCACGGCACGCGAGCACGGTCTCGGACTCGTCCTGGACATCGTCCCGAACCATATGGCCGCCGCGCCGCGCCACAACCACGCCCTGTGGGAGGTGCTGCGCGAAGGACCACGGTCGCCGTACGCCCGCTGGTTCGACATCGACTGGGAAGCGGGCGGCGGAAAGGTTCTGCTGCCGGTGCTCGCGGGCCGGGTCGGCGACGAGATGGGCGGGATGCGGGTGGAGGGGGACGTACTGCACTACGGGGAGCAGCGCTTTCCGCTGCGCGAGTCCACCGGGGAGCTGCCGCTGCCCGAGCTGCTGGACGCCCAGTGGTACCGGCTCGGGTGGTGGCGGCTGGCCCGCACCGAGCTCAACTACCGCCGGTTCTTCACCATTTCGGACCTGATCGGGGTACGGGTGGAGGACCCGGAGGTCTTCGGGGCGACCCACGGCAAGATCCTGGAGCTGGTACGGGAGGGAGTGCTGGAGGGCCTGCGGGTGGATCATCCGGACGGTCTTGCCGACCCCGAGGAGTATCTGCGGCGGCTGGGCGAGGCGACCGGCGGGGCGTGCTGGACCGTCGTCGAGAAGATCCTCACCGGGGACGAAAGGCTGCCCGCCGGCTGGCCCGTCGCGGGCACGACGGGGTACGACGCGCTGCGCCACATCGACGGCCTGTTCACCGATCCGGCGGGGGTGACCGAACTGGCCGCACAGTACCGGGAGTTCGCGGGTCCCCCAGGCGATCGCGGCGGCTTCTGGGAGGCGACGGTGCGCCGCGCCGCGTACAAGGTGGTCACCTATGAGCTGGCCGCCGAGACCGCCGCGCTCACCCGGCTGGCGGAGCGGGTCTGCGCCGCGGACCCCGCACTGCGCGACCACGCCCCCTGGGCGCTGCGGGCCGCGGTACGGGAACTGCTGGTGCGGGTCCCCGTGTACCGCCCGTACCGCATCGGCGGCGAGGACGCCCTGCCCGCAGAGGCGGCGCTCAGTGCGAAGGCGGCGTTCGCGGTAGTCGAGGAGGCCGGGGCCGTCGACGTGGTGCGGGACCTGGCGCTCGGGCGGCTCGGCGACGGACCGGACCACGACCGGTTCCGTACGCGCTTCGCCCAGACGGCGTCCGCGCTGCGCGCCAAGTCCGTGGAGGACACGGCCTTCTACCGGTACGCGCCGTTGCTGTCGGCGAACGAGGTGGGCGGCGATCCGGGGGACCCGGCGGTCGGCCCGGAGCAGTTCCATGCGTACTGCGCACGGCTGGCGCGCGACTGGCCGGCCACCGGCACCGTACTGTCCACGCACGACACCAAGCGCAGCGCGGACGTGCGGGCCCGCATCGCCGTCCTGTCCGAGTGCCCGGACCGGTGGGCGGAGATCCTGGGGCGCATCACGAAGGAGGCGGGGCGCCTCGAGGGCGGGCGTGCTCCCGATCCGCATCTGGCGTGGGTGGCCTGGCAGACCGCGGCCGGGTTCGGCTTTCCGCACGGCGGCAGGCTGGAGACGGCGCTGCTGAAGGCTGCGCGGGAGGCGGGGCTGTACACGAGCTGGACGGAGCCGGACCCGGTCTACGAGCGGGCGCTCACCGCGTTCGTGGGCGCGGGGCCGGCCGGCCCGCCGCTGTACTCGATGGCGCTCTTCGCGCGTGAGCTGGACCCGTACGTCCGGGCCAATGTGCTCGGTGCGGCGCTGGTGCAGCTGACGATGCCGGGGGTGCCCGATGTGTACCAGGGCACGGAGCGGGAGTACCTGGCTCTGGTGGACCCCGACAACCGGCAGCCGTTCCGCGAGGGCCCGCCGAACGAGAAGACGGTGCTCATGAAGGCGGCGCTGCGGCTGCGCCGGGAACGCCCGGAGGTCTTCGGCGAGTCGGGGACGTACCAGGCGCTGAACGCGAGCGGACCGGCCGCGGACCACTGCCTGGCGTTCTGCCGCTCGGGTGAGGTCGTCACGGCCGTCACCCGGCTCTCGCTGCGGCTGGCGGACACGGCGGCAGGGGCGGGCGGCTGGGCGGGGACGGAGCTGACGCTGCCGCGGGGCCGGTGGACTGATCTGCTCGCTCCGGAACGGGAGTTCGGGGGCGGGTCCGTGGGGCTGGCCGAGCTGTTCGCGGACCGTCCGGTGGCACTGCTCGGCCGCAGGTCCGGATGACCCGGTTGATTCGGTTGATCCGGATGGGAAACGACGCAGGGAGCGGGCGGGGACCCGGGCCGTCAGGCGACGGCCGAAGCGTCCGCGTCGCAGTCCGGGTACGCCCGCACGGGTGACGACACCGTCCCGCCGTACGGCAGTGACGTGCGCAGCAGGTCGGTGAAGGCGGCCGCGGCGCCCGTCAGTTCCACCCGGGAGAAGACGGTCATCGCCCGCCGCCACGGCGGGTCCGCCGGCAGGACCACGCAGTCCTCACCGACCGCTCCCCGCAGGACATGGGAGGGCGCGACCGCGATGCCGACCCCCGCGGCCGCCATGCGCACCGCCGTAGAGGTGTGCTCGGTCCATACCGCCGTACGAGGGGTGAAGCCGGCCTTCCCGCACGCCCAGTTCAGGAACGCCTGACCCTCCACCACCGGTTCCATCGCACACCGCACCCAGGTGTGGTCGGCGAGCTCTTCGAGGCGGACCGACGTACGGCCCGCGAGACGGTCGTCGAAGGGGACGACAAGGACGATCTCCTCCTCGGCGACCTGGACGACGGGCCCCTGCCAGTTCCGAGGCGGCGGGCCCACCGCGAGGTCTGCCGTGCCGCGTTCGATCTGCTCCTCCAGCGCCTCGGTGGTGCCGTACTCGTGCAGGACCAGCGCGACGCCGGGGTGCTCGCGATGCCAGCGAGCGAAGACCTCCGGGAGTACGCCCACCGCGACCGCGTGGATCGCCGCGATGTGCAGTTCGCCGCCCTCAGCACCGGCAGCCGCCCGGGCCGCGCGCCGCGCCTGCGCCGCGCTGCGGACAGCCAGTTCGGCGTGCGGCAGGAAGGCGCGGCCCATCGCGGTGAGCCGTACGCCGCGCGTCATCCGTTCGAGCAGCTCACCGCCCACCGACTTCTCCAGCGCCTTGATCTGGTGGGACAGCGCGGGCTGTGTGACGTGCAGCGACTGCGCGGCACGGGTGAAGGAGGACTCCTCGACGACCATGAGGAAGTACTCCATCTGCCGAAGGCTCATCCCGAGATCCCGTCCCCCATAAAGACTGTGCATCGAAGCCACAAGAACATTGCCTTGGACGCATGGTAAGAGCCTGCCGGAGTGTGGGGGCATGACACAGCGCCAGGGAAACGAAGCAGATGTGATCGTGATCGGCGGCGGCACGGGTGGCTACTCCACCGCTCTGCGCGCCGCGGCCCTCGGCCTCGAGGTCGTCCTCGCCGAGCGCGACAAGGTCGGCGGCACCTGCCTGCACCGCGGCTGCATCCCCAGCAAGGCGATGCTGCACGCCGCCGAACTGGTCGACGGCATCGCGGAGGCCCGTGACCGGTGGGGTGTGAAGGCGAGCGTCGACTCCGTGGACTGGTCCGCGCTGGTGGCCACACGGGACGACATCGTCTCCCGCAATCACAAGGGTGTGGAGGGGCATCTGTCGCACGCCGGGGTCGTAGTGGTGCGCGGCAGCGCGGAGTTGACGAGCCCGAGAACGGTTCGGATCGAAGGGTACGGCGAGGTGAGCGCGCGCCGCGGCATCGTGCTGGCGACCGGGTCCCGGCCCCGGATGCTGCCCGGCCTCCAGGCGGACGGGCACCGCGTGGTCACCAGCGACGACGCCCTCTTCGCACCCGGCCTCCCGCAGTCGGTCCTCGTCCTCGGCGGTGGTGCGATCGGCGTGGAGTACGCCTCGTTCCACCGTTCCATGGGCGCGGAGGTGATCCTCGTCGAGGCCGCAGAGCGACTCGTACCACTCGAAGACGCCGACGTGTCACGGCACCTGACCCGCGGGCTGAAGAAGCGTGGCATCGATGTGCAGGTGGATGCGCGGCTGCTGGAGACCGAGGTACTGGAGAACGGCATACGGGCCACGGTCCGCACCGCCCGCGGCGAGACCCGCGCCGTCGAGGCCGAGCGGCTGCTGGTCGCGGTGGGCCGCGTCCCGGTGACCGACGGCCTCGGCCCGGAGCGGGCCGGACTGGCCGCCGACGAGCGGGGATACGTCGCCCCCGCCGACTGGTCCCGGCTGGAGACCGCCGTCCCCGGCATCCATGTGGTCGGCGATCTGCTGCCGCCGCCCTCACTGGGACTGGCCCACGCCTCGTTCGCGGAAGGGCTGCTGGTCGCCGAGACGCTGGCCGGTCTCTCGTCCCCGCCGGTCGACTACGCCGCGGTCCCCCGGGTCACGTACTCCTCGCCGCAGACCGCGGCAGTAGGTCTGAGCGAGGCGGAGGCGCGCGCCCGCGGTATCGAGGTGAGCGTCAACACCATGCCCCTGACCGCGGTCGCCAAGGGCATGGTGCACGGCCAGGGAGGTGTGGTGAAGGTCGTCGCCGAGCGGGAAGGCCGGGTGCTCGGCGTGCATCTCGTCGGCCCGAACGTCTCCGAGATGATCGCCGAGAGCCAGCTGATCGTCGGGTGGGACGCGGAACCGTCGGACGTGGCCCGGCACATCCACGCCCACCCGACGCTCTCGGAAGCGGTCGGCGAGACGTTCCTGACGCTGGCCGGCCGCGGTCTGCACCAGCAGTGAGGCGGCGCGGAGGCGTCAGCCGACGGACCGCGCGTCAGCCGGTGGTGTGCGCGCCTCAGCCGGCGGAGTTCGCCGTCAGCCGGACCGCCTGCGGCCCTGCGGCCTCCGCGCCCGGCCTGACCGGCCACCAGGACCGCTCGCCGAGCAGCGCCAGCGCGGCCGGCAGGATCAGCGCCCGCAGCACGATCGCGTCGAACAGCACCGCCACCGTGAGCCCGACGGCGATCTGCTTCATCTCGATCCGGTCGATGAAGAGGAAGCTGACGAAGACCGACACCATGATCACGGCGGCGCTGGTGACGACGCTCGCGGAGCCCGCGATCCCGTCGACCACCGCCTGCCGGGTCGGGATGCCTCTGCGTACGGCCTCCCTGACCCGGCTGACCACGAAGATCTGGTAGTCGGTGGAGAGCCCCACCAGGATCGCGAAGACCAGCAGCGGCGTGCGTGAACCGACGAAGCCGACCGACTCGAAGCCGAGCAGCCCCTGTGCCCAGGTCCCCTGGAAGACCAGAGTCAGTACGCCCCAGGAGACCATCACCGCTGCCAGGTTGAGCAGTACGCCGAGAACCGCGAGGACCAGGGAGCGGAAGGCCGCGTACATGACGAGGAGGGTGGCCAGCGAGACGAAGGCGATCACCCAGGGAAGTCGGTTCTCCTGGTGCTCGGCGTAGTCGGCGCCGGCGGCGATCTCGCCGCTGACGGCGAACTCCGCGCCCGTCGTCCGGCCCACCGTGGCCGGGATCAGCTCGTCGCGCAGCCGCTCCAGCGAGCGGGTCGCCTCGTCGGAGTTCTGTGCGTACGGAACCGCCAGCCGCAGCAGCCCGGTGTTTCCGTCCTTGGAGAGGGTCACCTGCGGTGCGCGGTCGTGCGCGAAGAGCGGGTCGCCCTGGGTGCGTTCGGCGAGCTGCCGCAGTCCGGTGGCGGGGTCGTCCGCCTTGAGGAGCACAAGATGGGCGGGCCCCTCGGACGGGTAGGCGTCGGTCAGCCGGTCGTACGCGGCGACTGCCGGCAGGCTGTCGGGGAACGTCTCCTTGCCCTCCGTACCGAGCGTCATGTTGAGCACGGGCAGGGCGAGCGCGGCCGTCGCGGCGACGCCGACGAGCAGGGTGACGAGCGGGCGGCGCATGACGGGCCGCAGCATCGCGGCCCACACACGGCTCTCTCCCGCCTGTGCGGTCCCTCCCGCCTGTCCCGGGCGACGGCGCCGGGTGCCGCGGCGCCCGTCCATGCGTCGGCCCAACGTGGTGAGCAGCGCGGGCAGTACGGTCAGCGATCCGACGACCGCGACCAGCGTGACGAGGATCGCCCCGGTCGCGATGGACGAGAAGATCACGTCGTCCATCAGATAGAGGCCGCCGAGGGCGAGCGCGACGGCGAGCCCGGAGTCGACGATCGCCCGGCCGGAGGTGGCCGCGGCGAGCTCGACCGCCGCTGCGTGGCTGATGGTCCCGCCGCTGCGTTCGCGCTCCTCACGGGCCCGCTTCAGGTAGAAGAGCGAGTAGTCGACGCCGACGGCCATGCCGAGCATGAAGATGACGCTGAGCGCCGCGCCGCCCGCGTCGGGGAAGACCCAGGACGCCATCCCGTACAGGCCCACCGCGCCGGCGAAGGCGGAGAGTGCGAGCAGCACCGGGATACCTGCGGCGAGCACTGCCCCGAAGACGACGAAGAGAATGACGAACGTGACCGGGAGACTGATCATCTCGGTCCGCTGCAGATCCTGCCCCTGCTTGTCGTTGACGCCGTTCGAGATGGACGCGCTGCCGGTCTGCTCGATCCGCAGGTCCTTGTGCGCGCCCTGGACGGCCTCCGTCTGCTTCAGCAGCGCGTCGACGTCCTCCTTGGCGGTCTCCTTGTCCCCGCGCAGGGTCACGGCGACCATCAGCGCCTCACCGCCGCGCGCCCGTTGCGGGTCGGCGACCGAGACGACGGCGGGCAGTCCGTCCATCCGCCGGCCGACCTCACGCGCTGCCGCGTCGGCGGCGGCATCGTCGAGCCTGCCGCCCGGTGCGGTGATGAGGATCTGCTCCACGGGCGCCGGGGTGAGCCCGCTGTGGGCGGCCATCGCCTCGGCGCGGCCCGCCTCGCCGACCCAGAAGTCCTCGAACTTCCCCTTGTTGGTGCCTGCCGCGGCACCCGCGCCGATACACAGCACGACGAACACGAGCCAGCCGACCACCGCCCGCCATGGATGGATGGCGCACCAGCGCGCCGTACGGACCGTGATCGGATTTCTGCCCGGCATGCGGGCACCTCCCCTGGGGACAACTGATCTGCTGTTACGTGATCAGCGTCCCGCCGGGGGTGTATCCAGGTCACTGGTGACCACAGGCGTATCGCCCTGGGGCTGGCCCTACCCCGTGCGTGAGGTTACCCGTTGCCGGTCCCGGTCGGGCCCGCGCGGATTCAGCGCGGATTCAGCGCGGATTCAGCGCGCGGTGAGACGGAAGCTCATCCGTCCGAAGCCCACCATGTCCCCGTCGTGCACCACGACCGATCCGGTCACCCGACGTCCGTTGACGGTGGTGCCGTTGGTCGAGCCGAGGTCGCGCAGGATCCACAGACTGCCCTGCCTGCTCAGCTCGGCGTGCAGGCGCGAGACCGTGTCATGGCTCAGCCGCAGCCCGTTCGCCGGGTCGCGGCCGATCCGCAGGGGGTACGGGGCGGGTTCGGGCAGCAGCAGCGGCGGCAGCTTTTCGGCCTGCCAGGCCCTGCGCAGCCGTACCGAGAACGCGGATATCCTGCCCACCGCGCTGTACAGCCGCCGCGACCAGCGGCTCTCGGTCTCGAGGTCGGCGGTGAGTGCCCGCAGTTCCTCGGACCTGCGGGCGCCGAGAGCCAACTCCATGCGGTGCACGAATGTCTCGTGCGACAGCCTGCCCTGTGCGGCGCCCTCTCTGAGTACATCGAGGACACGGTCGCGCTCGGCATCGGAGAGCCGGGCGGGATACGTGTGGAACTCGAAAGACGACGTCACATTCGAGATTGTCGGGCCGAAGGGGCCGGGGTGTCCAGATGAAGCGGCGTTCCTGTCCGTCCGGCGCGGCTTCTGACCTGCGCGGAAGTATCTGTTCCGCTCTCCGTGGGGAGGTCGCCGCGCGTTCGGACCCGCGATCGGCGGCACCTGGAAATGGGCCCGAAGGGCTCCTGAAAGGCTGAGGAAACCGCTGGACGGCTCCGCCGGTTGCCGTCTAACGTGATCACGACGCCCGAGACCGACGGAAGGAGGCGAGAGCAGTGTCCAACACACCATTCCCGCGCTCCCGCCCCGTCCGCCCGGCGTTCGCTGTCTGACCGGGAGCGCATTCCGCACATCTCTTCCCGGAGGACTTCTCCCATGACCGATCTGGTCATCCGCGCGCTCACCTCGAGCGACGCGCATCTCTTCGACACCCTGCCCGACCCGCTCGGCGTGGGCAGCGCGCTGGCCCTTGCCACACACCGCCCCGACTGGAAGCGGGTCGCACTGCGCGACGGCAAGGTCGTCGCGCGAGCCGCCTGGTGGGGCGGCCCGGACGACGAAAGTCCCGTCAACGTCAACTGGTTCGACGTCGCCGAGGGCGAGGAGGAGGCGGGCGCCGAGCTGCTGCGCACCTCGCCGTTCCAGGTCGAGTACGAACTGATCCTGCCCGCCAACTGGCGCGAGGACCCGGCGGCCCTGGCGGCCGGCGAGGCCAGGACCCGTGCCGCCGCGGCGGCCGGGATGAAGGTCCTGGTGGAGCGGTACCAGTACCGGTGGACACCGGAGTGCCAACTGCCGAAGCGGCCCGGGCGGCTGGAGTTCAGGCCGGAGCCCGACGACGCCGCGTTCCTCGACGCGCTGCGCCGGATCCACTCCGCCACGCTCGACACGCACGCGCTGCGCGCCATCGCCGAGGGGGGCCTGGACCAGGCCGCCCAGGAGGAGCTGGACTTCTTCCACTGGTGCCCCTCGCCGCGCGAGTGGTGGCAGCTCGCCCACACACCGGAGGGTGAGCTGGTCGGCATCCATATCCCGGCGCACAACCCGTCGGGGCCGTGTGTCGGCTTCATCGGGGTCGTACCGGAGCATCGCGGCCACGGCTATGCGTACGACCTGCTCGTGGAGTGCACGCACTTCCTGGCCGAGCAGGGCGCTGAGTTCATCGCGGGCGCGACCGATCAGGGCAACTTCCCGATGGCCGCGAACTTCACCAAGGCCGGGCATCCGGTCGTGCAGGAACGGATCCACTTCGTCCCGGGGTCGTAGGTGGTTCCCAGGGGGTGACTTCGGATCAGGCGAGCCCGGCAAGATCCGAAAGACGCCCCCTGGGTATTGATGACGCGCGGGGGTGTCCGTAAGCTCCGGGCTCCCCCGCGCCACCGGCGCCGGCCGAGCTGATGGCGAGCGGCCCATGCTGACCGAAGAGCCGGAGTCGGAGCCGGGACCGGAGTCGGATTCCGAGCCGCAGTCCGGGCCGGAGTCAGAGCCGCGCACCCGCGTCGGCGGCGGCTGGGTATCCGGTCTCGTCCTGGCCAACCTGGGCCTGTACATGGCCTTCCTCACCCCGATCCAAGTGCTGCTGGCCGAGCAGATCGATGCACTCGCCCCGTCGGGCAAGGAGATCGCGCTCGGCTGGGCGACCGGGGTGGGGGCCCTGGTCGCCGTCGTCGCCAATCCGCTCGCGGGTGCGCTCTCGGACCGTACGCGCGGGCGCTTCGGCCGCCGCCACCCGTGGATCCTGGGCGGTGCGGCGCTGGGCGCGGTGGGGCTCACGGTCACCTCGGTGCAGACGACGGTGGTCGGGGTGACGCTCGGCTGGTGTCTGGCGCAGTTCGGCCTGAACGCCATGCTCGCCGGGACGAACGCCGTCGTGCCCGACCAGGTACCGGTACGCCAACGGGCCGCGGTCTCCGGTTTCATCGGGATCCCGCAGACACTCGGCCTGGTGACCGGCGCACTGCTGGTCACCATGGTGGTGACCGGGATCGCGGCCGGCTATCTACTGCTTGCGGTACTGGTCGTGCTGTGCGCGCTGCCCTTCGTACTCCTGACGCCCGACCCCCAAGTGCCGCTCCGCGCAAGGGAGTCGGTGCGACTGAAGGACTTCTGGGTGAGCCCGCGGGCGCATCCGGATTTCGGGTGGGCCTGGCTCACCCGTTTTCTGGTGATGCTCGGGAACGCGATGGGCACGCTCTATCTGCTGTATTTCCTCAAGGACGCGGTGCACTACGCCGATCCGGACGAGGGCGTACTGATTCTGACGCTGCTCTACACGGCGGGCGTGGTGGTGACCGCGGTGACCGGCGGGATGGTGTCGGACCGGCTGGGGCGGCGCAAGATGTTGGTGGCGGCCGGCTCCGTGGTGATGGCGGCGGCCTCGTTGCTGCTGACGTTCTGGCACACCTGGCCGGTGGCCATGGGCGCGGCGGCACTGCTCGGGCTCGGCTTCGGGGTGTACATCGCGGTCGACCAGGCGCTGATCACTCAGGTGCTGCCGCAGGCGGGCGACCGGGCCAAGGATCTGGGCGTGATCAACATCGCCAACTCGGCCCCGCAGGTCCTCGGCCCGGCGCTGGCCGCGCCGATCGTCGCGTACGCGGGCGGGTACGCCGGGCTGTATCTGACCGCCACCGTGGTGACCGCCCTCGGCGGGGTGCTGGTGTGGAGGATCCGCTCAGTGCCGTGAGGCCGGCCGCTGGGCGGCGATCGCGTCGCGGTACCAGGCGTACGACGCCTTCGGCGTGCGCTCCAGCGTCTCGTAGTCGACGTGGACGAGACCGAAGCGCTGGGCCGCGCCCTCGACCCACTCGATGTTGTCGGTGAGCGACCAGGTGAAGTAGCCGCGTACGTCGACGCCCGCGTCCATCGCCCGGTGCAGCGACCGCAGATGGGCGTCGAGGAAGGCGATACGGCTCTGGTCGTCGAGACCGTCGTAGGAGCAGCCGTTCTCGGTGATGTACACCGGCGGCAGCCGTTTTCCGAACCGGTCCTTGAGGAGGACCAGCAGCTCGCGCAGTCCGTCGGGGACGACCGGCCAGCCGAAGTCGGTGCGCTCGTCGCTCTCGATGTCCCGCAGCCCGAAGGGCAGTCCGGCGGGCATGCCGAGGCCTGCGAACGTGCCGAGGGCGTCCGGCGAAGGCGCGCCGACGAGCATGGGGTGGTAGTAGTTCACGCCGTACCAGTCCAGCGGAGCGGAGATGACGGCGAGGTCCTCGGCGACCGGACCGGGCATCAGGGCGGCGAAGTTCTCGTCGGGGTAGCGGCCGTTCAGGAGCGGCTCGGCGAACATCCAGTTGGTGACCGTGTCGTACAGCTCCGCGCCGAAGCGGTCCTCCTCGCTCGTCCCGGCGGTCCGTACGGGCGAGTGGGAGACGGCGATGCCGATATGGGCCGCTCCCGCGGCGCGCAGCGCCTGGACGGCGAGGCCATGGGCGAGGAGCTGGTGGTGGGCGGCGGGCAGCGCGTCGAAGAGCAGCTGCCTGCCGGGCGCGTGCTCGCCGAGGGCGTAGCCGAGCAGGGTGACCTCGGCCGGTTCGTTGATGGTGATCCACATCGGTACGCGGTCGGCGAGCCGTCCGGCGACGACGGAGGCGTACTCGGCGAAGCGGGCGGCCGTGTCCCGGTTGAGCCAGCCGCCCGCCTCCTCCAGCGGGAGCGGGGTGTCCCAGTGGTAGAGGGTGGGGGCGGGTGTGATGCCGTGGGCGCAGAGTTCGTCGACGAGCCGGTCGTAGAAGTCGAGCCCGGCGGTGTTGACCGGGCCGCTGCCACCGGGGACGACGCGCGGCCAGCTGACCGAGAAGCGGAAGGCGTCCGCGCCGAGTCCGGCGAGCAGGGCGACGTCCTCGCGGTAGCGGGCGTGGAAGCCGGTGCCGCGGGAGGCGTCGGCACCGTCCTTGATCCGGCCCCGGGCGGCGAAGGCGTCCCATCCGGAGGGCCCCTTGCCCTCCGTGTCGGCGGCTCCCTCGGTCTGGAAGGCGGAGGCGGACGCACCCCAGAGGAAACCGGGCGGGAAGGCGGGCAGCGGCGACGACGGCAGCGGCGACATGGTTCGTGACCTTAATGGCCGCAAGGACACCGCTTCCAGACCCCGGTCTTGCCAGGATGGTGGCCGGGCATCGACGAGTGCATCGACGACGAGGGGACCGCCAGTGCTGTTCGAGGTGTGGGCGCCGCAGGCCGAGGACCGGGTCGCGCTGTGGCTGGAGGGCGCGGAGCTTCCCATGGAGCGCGCCGAAGGGCGTGCGGGCTGGTGGAGCACGGAGGCCGAGGCGGCCGGGGGCGCGCGGTACGGCTTCGCTCTGGACGGCGGGCCCGTGCTGCCCGATCCGCGCTCGCGCCGTCAGCCGGAAGGTCCTGACGGCACGAGCGCGGTGGTCGACCCGGGGGCGTACTCCTGGCGGAGCGACTGGGCGGGACGCGGGCTCGGCGGCGCCGTCCTGTACGAGCTGCACATCGGCACGTACACCCGCGAGGGCACGCTGGACGCCGCGGCCGAACGGCTGGGCGAGCTGGCCGATCTGGGGATCACCCATGTCGAGCTGATGCCGCTCTGCCCCTTCCCGGGAGTGCACGGCTGGGGGTACGAGGGTGTGTCGCTGTGGGCGGTGCACGAACCGTACGGCGGCCCGGAGGCGCTCAAGCGCTTTGTCGACACGGCGCACGGCCACGGCCTCGGGGTGGTGCTCGACGTGGTCCACAACCACCTCGGCCCCTCCGGGAACTATCTGCCCGCCTTCGGGCCGTACTTCACCGACACGCACCACACCCCCTGGGGCGCGGCGGTCAACCTCGACGCCCCGGGCTCGGACGAGGTCCGCGCCTATCTGCTGGGGAGCGCACTGGCGTGGCTGCGTGACTTCCGCCTCGACGGGCTGCGTCTGGACGCGGTGCACGCCCTCGCCGACACGCGTGCGCTGCCTTTCCTGGAGGAGCTCTCCACCGCCGTCGACGCGCTCTCCGGCGAACTCGGCCGCCCGCTGGCCCTGATCGCCGAGTCCGATCTGTGCGACCCACGGACCACGTCGCCGCGCCGGGCGGGCGGGCTCGGTCTGCACGCCCAGTGGAACGACGACTTCCATCACGCCCTGCACACCGCTCTGACCGGCGAGTCCCAGGGCTACTACGCCGACTTCGCCACCGCTCCCCTGGCGGCCCTGGGGAAGACCCTCACCCGTGGCTTCTTCCACGACGGCACGTACTCGAGCTTCCGGGGCCGCGTCCACGGCCGGCCCGTCGACGTGACGAGAACCGCCGCGCACCGCTTTCTCGGCTACGCCCAGACGCACGATCAGATCGGCAACCGGGCGCTGGGCGACCGGCTCTCGGCCACTCTCTCCCCCGGGCTGCTGGCCTGCGCGGCGGCGCTGGTGCTGACCGGTCCTTTCACCCCGATGCTGTTCATGGGCGAGGAGTGGGGCGCCCGCACGCCCTGGCAGTTCTTCACGGACCACACCGACCCGGAGCTCGCCGAGGCGGTACGCAGCGGCAGACGGCGGGAGTTCGCGGTGCACGGCTGGGCCGAGGAGCACATTCCCGACCCACAGGATCCGGGGACCCGGGAGCGCTCCTGCCTGGACCGCTCCGAGCGGGACCGGGAGCCGCATGCCCGGCTGCTCGCCTGGCACCGCGACCTGATCGCCCTGCGCCGTACCCAGTCGGATCTGACCGATCCGGATCTGGCGGCGGTGAAGGTGGCGTACGACGACGAGGCGCGCTGGCTGGCGTACCGGCGCGGCGACGCGCGGATCGCGGTCAATCTCGCGAAGGAGCCGGCCGTGATCCCGCTGGGCGGCCGCGGCCGGGTGCTGGCGGCCTGGGAACCGGTCGAACCACCGGGCGCGGACGGCCTGTTGCGTCTGCCGCCGCAGTCGTGTGTCGTCCTGGCCGACGACTGATCCGACGGCGGGAGAACCCCTTGCCTTCGAGCGCGCTCCACCTTCTGCTGTCGCCGTCATGAAGCAACTCGGTCCCGGCCGTTCCGGCGGCGCCGGAGTCACCACGATCCGCGCTGCCCACGTCGCGGCCTACTCCACGACAGCCATCTCGCGCGGGGTGTTGTTGAAGCGGCGGCCGCCGTCCTCGGTGACCGTGACGATGTCCTCGATACGGACGCCGAAGCGGCCCGGGAGATAGATCCCGGGCTCCACGGAGAAGCACATGCCAGGGACGAGCGGCTGCTCCTCACCCTCGATCATGTACGGGGGTTCGTGGGTGGTGACACCGATGCCGTGTCCTGTGCGGTGGATGAAGTTCTTGCCGTACCCGAACTCGGTGATCACCGCGCGCGCCGCACGGTCCACGTCCTGGCACGAGGCCCCCGGCCGTACGGCCCCGAAACCGGCCTGCTGCGCCTCCCGTACGACGTCGTGGACGCGCTGCTCGGCGACGGACGGCTCGCCGACATGGACGGTACGGGAGGTGTCGGAGCCGTAGCCGTGCTTGAGGCCGCCGAAGTCGAGCACGACCATGTCGCCCTCGGCGATGGTGCGATCGCCCGCCTCGTGGTGCGGGTTGGCGCCGTTGGGCCCCGAGCCGACGACCGTGAAGTCGACCTGGGAGTGGCCGAACCGCATGAGCAGCGCGGCGAGATCGGACGCGATGTCCGTCTCCCTGCGACCGGCGAAGCGCACCTGGAGAATCTCGCCGTACACCTCGTCGGCGGCGGCCCCGGCCGCTTCGAGGCGGAGCAGTTCCCGCTCGTCCTTCACCGCCCGCAGCATCGGCAGCGCCTCGGTCAGCGCCACGTACGAGGTGCCGGGCAGTTCCTTCTGCAGTCCGAGCAGGTGCATCGCCCAGGCGTTGTCGCTCACCCCGAAGCGGCCGTCGCCGTCGAGGAGCGGCGCGGTGACGGCGTACGGATCCCTGCCGTCGGTCCAGTCGCGCAGGGTGAGCGCGGACGCGCCCGGGGCCTCCTCGGCGTCCGGTGCCTCGAGCGTGGGGACGACGAGGACCGGGTCGTGGCCTGCGGCGAGGACGAGGAGCGTGAGGCGCTCGGTGGCCGCCGGCCGGTAGCCGGTGAGATACACCAGGTCGGGGCCGGGCGCGACGAGCACGCCCGCGAGCCCCGCGTCGGCGGCGGCCTCGGCGGCGCGGGTCATCCGGGCTCGGTAGTCATCGGCGGTGAAGGGCGCAGGCATCGTGGACATGGAGCCATCCTGCCCCCAGGTCGCGGGAGGGCGCGAGCGTGGGGAGGGCGGGGAGTGCGAGGAGGACGGGGGCTGCGGGGAGTGCAGGGGCTGCGGGGAGGACGGGGGCTGCGGGGAGGGCGGGGAGGGCGCGAGCGCTCAGCCGTCGCCTGTGCCGCGGTCCCGCCTCTCCTGGGCGAGCAGCCGCTCCAGCAGCTCCTGGAAGTCGTCACCGACCACGATCCGCAGGCCCTCGCCGTCCTCCTCGCGGTCGCTGAGCTGCGTGAGCGTGCCCTCGCGCCACCAGTAGACGTACGGGCTGATGGCGCCCGGGGTGTCCTCGAAGCCGGTGGCGGCGAAGGAGGCCATGGCGTTGAGTGCGGAGATCATGCCGGTGTCGTGGATGGCGTGGAAGGCGATCTGGTGGCGGAAGGGCAGCGCCACCAGGGCTCCGTCGGCGGTGAGCTGCTCGCCGGTGACCTGGAGTACCAGGGTGTCCAGCGCCAGGACCCGGCTCGCGGTGTAGAAGGAGTCGCCGAGGACCACCTCGAAGCGCATGCCCTCGGAGTCCTTGACGGTCTCGTGCCCCTCGACGGGCAGCCCTCTGAGGTTGTACAGGGCCTGCTCGCGCAGGTACTGAAGGTCCCCGAGCGGCTCCAGGGCCTCGTCGGTGAGCATCATGACGCTCTCGGGGAGGTCGAGCGCGAGGATCTCGTACAGACCGGGGGCGACCGGACGCGCGTAGGCGAAGTTCTCCCGGTTGAGCCCGTCGGCGCCGATGACGCGGGGGTAGAGCTGGGCGCGGATCTGCTCGGTCGGCAGGGTGTCCAGCGCGGAGGGCGCCTCCATCGTGCGCAGCACCATCCCGACGTGCTGGCGGACCAGTTCGGGCCAGACCCGCGGTCCGCGGTCGTCGTTGTGGCAGACGGCGGCGAGATTGCCGAGCCCGAACTGCCGGCCCCCGCTGTCGGAGACCACATCCGCGTAGACGGTCACCTCCAGGCCCTTCTCGGCGAAGGCTGCCCGCACCTGGGCGCGGAACCGTGCCCCCTCGTCGGCCGAGAAGAAGGAGAACTCGGGGTCCCGGGGTGCATCGCGTCCGTCACGCTTCGGCCCTCGCCGGAACAACCCCACGTCAGCCGCCTTTCACTCGGGTGCCAGGACTCCGAGCGTACCGACCGCGTCCAGCGGGCTACGGGGCCTGTGTGACCACGAAGTCGGCGCGGTTGCGGCCGCGCGCGACCAGCCGGGCGTTGGGCTCGTCGGATTCCTGGACCCAGCGCTCTGCGTACGGCCGCTGCTTCCCGAAGCGCACATGGCGGTCGACGAGGCGGCTCACGCGTACGGCGTCGTCGATCTCCAGGTACCAGACCTCGTCGAGCAGCGGGCGGACCTGTGCCCAGGGGCCTTCGTCGTGCAGGAGGTAGTTCCCCTCGGTGACGACGAGGGGAACGTCGGCGGGGACCGGGATACTGCCGGCGACCGCTTCCTCCAGGGCGCGGTCGAAGGCGGGGGCGTAGACCGTCTCGCCCGGGGCGGGGGCGCGCAGCCGGGCGAGCAGGGCGGCGTACCCGGCGGCGTCGAAGGTGTCGGGGGCGCCCTTGCGGTCGGCGCGGCCGAGGCGCCGGAGCTCGGCCTGGGCGAGGTGGAAGCCGTCCATGGGGACGAGGACGGCGAGTCCGTCGAGGGAGTCGACGAGATGGGCCGCGAGGCTCGACTTCCCGGCCCCGGGGGCTCCAGCGATGCCCAGGACGAGACGGCGGCCGGGGACAGCGAGGTCGCGGACGCGGTACAGGAGGTGCGGTGGGTACTGCGGTCGTGGCGGGGGCGGCGGCGCATGCATGGTGCGCATTGTTCCATCGCGTTGAACCTTCGCCAGTCATACGTATAACGTGGAGTGCATGCCGTACATCGCTCTGATCACCCTCGTCGTCCGTGACTACGACGAGGCCCTCGCCTTCTACACCGGCTCCCTCGGCTTCGAGCTCGTCGAGGACACCGACCGCGGGGACGGTTCGCGCTGGGTGGTGGTCCGCCCGCCCGGTACGGGCCACGGCACCGCGCTGCTGCTGGCCCGCGCCAAGGACGAGGCCGAGCGCGCGAGCGTCGGCGCGCAGACGGGCGGCCGGGTCGGCTTCTTCCTGCACACCGAGGACTTCGCGCGCGATCACGCCCGGATGACGGCGGCGGGTGTCCGCTTCCTGGAGGAGCCGCGGCACGAGACGTACGGCTCGGTCGCGGTCTTCGAGGATCTGTACGGCAACCGCTGGGACCTGCTGCAGCCCAAGTAGCGTTCGGGGGCATGACCGACCGCACCGACCGCACCCTGGAACTGCTCAGGCAGCAGCCGCGCCTGGCCGGACTGGCCGCGTTCCCCTTCCACTTCGACCTCCGGCGGGCCGAGCATGCCGAGGAGGCCGTGCTGGCCTCGGGCGCCACGCTGGAGCCGATAGCCGGCGACGACACCGGCGGCACGTTCTTCGTCTGCGGTGGGGGTCCGGTGCTCTACGCCTCGCCGGACGGACAGGCGGGACTGCTCGGCGACAGCGTCGCGGAGGCGCTCGAGGTGATCGTCGGGCTGCCCGGCTGGTACGACTGTGTGCACCTCGCGCCGGTCGACGGCGAGGAGCGGCTGGTTGCGGAGATCGTGGAGCTGGAGCACGGGATCCGCTCCTCGTACGGGCCTGAACGGGACTCCGGGCGGGCCGAGTTGCGTACGGCTCTGGGGCTGCCGGAGCGCTCCCCCGTCGAGCTGATCGGCCGGCTGCACGGCGCTCTGCTGCGTACCGATCCGGATCATGTGCTGCTCAGCGCACGGGAGTTGATGGCATACAAGGTGCTGCACGACCGTGTGCGTACGCCGCTGCGGGACGTCGTCCTCGCCCCGGGCCGGGCCGACCTGGCCCGGATGCGGGCGGACCGCGCGCCCTGGGACACGGTGGCCGGCGAGGCGGTGCGCCGGGCGACGGTGCTGCGGGCCGCGCAGTACGACCGGCGGGACGGTGATCTCCCGTTGCTGCGCCGCCTGTTGAGGGCCGAGGCCGAGGCCGGGAACATGAGTGAGGAACTGCGGCTCGCGGCGGTGCTGATCGCCGTGCACGGACTGGCGGAGGATCTGCCGCTGCTCCACGCGGTCCGCGAGACGAGCCCGCACATCCGGAGCGGGCTGTGGGAGCTGCCGGGGGCACCTGCCCCGATGGCGGCATGGGCGCGCTCGCTGGACATCGCGCGCTTCGGGCAGGACCCCGCGCAGGAGCCGGAGTTCACCTGGACCGGCCTGGCCCGCCGTCAGGGGCGAAGCGAGCATGTCCGGATCGCGCTGATCCGCATGCTGGACGACACCGGGCCGGACGCGGAACGGCTGAGCGCGCTGAGCCGTGAGCTGGAGCAGCTCGGCGCCTTCGCGCAGGCCGCGCGGGCACAGCGCAATGTGGTGTCGCTCAAGGACACGGCGTGGGACCGGGCGATGGCGGGCCACAGCCTGGCCCGGCTGGAGAGGAGTGCGGGCGATCTGGCGGCCGCGTGGCGGGCGCTGGGGCGGGTGCGGACGGCGATCGGTGTCGACAAACCCGGTCCGCTCGGTGTCGACAAGCCTGGTCCGCGGCCCGTCGGCTCCGGGAAACAGCCCGGGTCGGCGCGGGGGCTCGAGGCGCCCCCGAAGGACACGACGGCCGAGCAGTGGCACCGGCTCGGCCTGGGCCAGACGATCGTCAAGGAGCATCTGCGGCTCGTCCTGAGCGCCGTCGAGTCGGGCGAGAGGGACCTCGCCCTGGAGGCCATGGCGCACACCAAGGTCCTCCTCACACTGATCGGCAAGGAGTTCCACAGAAAGAACCGCGAGGAGCTCAATGCCCTGTCCCGGGAAGCGAAGTGGGCCGTAGCCCAGCTGAAGAACCGCGCGGCCGCGGCGGAGTGAGCGGTCCCCGGCCTCCGCCCCTCCCCCGGCCCTCCCCTCGGCCTCCCCCTCCGGCGACGGCCACCCTCCGCGCGCGTGCTTACCCGACCGGTCTGTTGATCTGAGCATGGGTACTCAGGCCCGGGCCACGGATGACCTGAAATCATCTACCCATGCCCAAACAGATGAGCGATCCGCAGCAGCGGGTCGGGATAACCGCCGTCGGCAGCCTGCTGCCCGATGAGGTCCTGTCGTCGGACCGCCTGCAGCAGGAGGTGGCCGAAAACAGCGGCTTCACGCTGCCGCCTACGCTGCTGAGGCAGGCCACCGGCATCGCCACCCGCCGTATCGCGGGCAACGGCGTGTTCGCCTCGACGCTCGCTGTGGGCGCAGGGCGCCGGGCGCTGGCCGCGGCCGGGCTCGATCCGCTCGATGTCGACCTGCTGCTGTTCGCCTCCGCGTCGCGTGACATGGTCGAGCCCGCCACCGCGCACATCGTGCAGGCGGAGCTCGGTTCGAAGGCGCATGCACTGGATGTCACCAATGCCTGCAACAGCTTTGTCAACGGGATCGACCTCGCCCGCGTCATGATCCTCGCCGGGCGGGCGCGCCGGGCCCTGGTGGTCACCGGGGAGACCCCGAGCCGGGCGATGCACCGGGCACCCGCCGGTTTCGCCGGGTTCCGCGACGGGTTCGCCGGTTACACCTTCGGCGACGCGGGGGCGGCCGTCGTACTGGAGGCCGTGGAGCGCGGCGGGATCCTCGACGTGGACACCGAGACGTGCTCCGAGCACTGGGAGGTCGGCGGCATACCGGGCGGAGGTTCCCGGCATCCGCGCGGCGACGAGTACACCTACTTCCGCGGCGACGGCCGGGAGCTGCGCGGTGTGTTCGAGAAGGTGGGAACGGCCGTCATCGACCGGGCACTGCACCGTACGGGGATGGACTGGGACGACGTCGCCAAGGTGCTGGTGCACCAGGTGACGGTGCCGTATCTGGAGCGCTTCGCGGAGCTCACCGGGGTGCCGCAGGAGAAGCTGGTGGTCACCGTTCCCGAGCTGGGCAACATAGCCAGCGCAAGCATCGGCGTGCAGCTGGAGCGGGTGCACGGTGAGCTGCGTCCCGGGGACCGGGTGCTCTTCGTGGGGCTCGGCGGCGGCATCAGCATCATGACGATGATCTGGGAGAAGTCTTGAGCAGCCAGGACGAGTTGTGGGTGATCGTGCCCGCCCACCAGGAGGCGGCACGCCTCGGTGCGACGCTCCGGGCGCTCGCCGCGCAGCGGGAAAAGGACTTCACGCTGCTCGTGGTCGACAACGGCTCGTCCGACGGCACCGGGACCATCGCCCGGAAGTTCGCCGCGGAGGCGCCGTTCCCGGTGGAGGTGATCGAGGAGCCGGAGAAGGGCGTGGGGTGCGCCGTGGACACCGGCTTCCGGTACGCGATCGACCGGGGCGCGAGGCTGCTCGCCCGTACGGACGCGGACTGCCTGCCCCGCCCCGGCTGGACCGCCGCCGCGCGGGCCGCGCTGGCGCACGGCGGGAGCGAGCGGCTGGTCTGCGGGCGGATTGTGGCCCGGCGCGACGAACACGGCCCGCTCGGCCGGGCCTGCTTCGCCGGGATGGTGACGCTTGCCGCGCTGTTCGGGCGGCTGCGCCCGGCGCATGCCCGCAGGAACGGCTATCTGGCCCCGTACCGCATGCACGCCGGGAACAACATGGCCATCACCGCAGGGCTGTATCTGGAGGTCGGCGGCATGCCGCGGCGGCCCTCGCCGACGGACCGTCTCTTCCTCAATGCGGTGCGCCGGCACACCACGCGGATCGTTCGTTCACGGGAGATGGTCGTGGAGAACTCGACGCGGCGGCTGCGGGCGTACGGGATCGCGGGCACGGCGCGCTGGTACCTGGACCGGGGGCCGGGGCGGCACGGGGAGGACCCTCGCTGAGGGGGTGTCCTTCCCCTCCCGCCCTTCCCTTGCGGCCCCGCCCCCTGGCTGGGGCTCCGCCCGGACCCCGCGCCTCGATCGCCGGCGGGGCTGCGATCCAGCCCGTCCGGCGATTGAGGACACGGCCGAAGGCCGTACAGGGGTCTGGGGCGGAGCCCGGGTTCGGGAAGGGGCGGGGTGGGGGAACAGCCCGCCGCAGGCGACCCGCCCCACCCGACACGGCACAACACCGCACACATCGCGCACACCGCACGGAGAGGACCCGCCCCCGATGCTCGACCGCCTCGACCACGCACTCCGCACCCGCCCCGACCGCCCCGCCGTGCTCGCCGCCACCCGCACCGGCGCGCCCCGGGTCCGCGCGACCCGCGGGGAACTCGCCGAGCTGGCCGACGCGTATGCCGCCGCGCTGCACGCACGCGGGCTGCGCGCCGGGGACACCGTCGGCGTCGCCGTACGCCCCGGGCCGCGCGCGCTCGCCGTTCTGCTCGCCCTGTGGCGGCTCGGGCTGCGCGGCGCCGTTCTCGACCCCGGCGCGGGCCCCGAGGTCCTGCGCGCCCGGCTCGCGCTGGCCCGGCCCTCGCTCGTCCTGGCCGACGCCACCGCGCAGGCCGTCGCGGGCTGGGCCCGTCCGCTGGCCCGCCGCGCCCGGCTCGCCCTGCCGGACCTGGGCGAGCTGGGTCCGGTGGCCACCGTCGGCCGCCGGCTCCCGGGCTGCGCGCCCCGGCTCGACGCGACGGCGCCCCGGCTCGGCGTCCCCGTCCCCGGCGCGGACCACGGGGACGGCGACGCGGTCATCGTCTTCACCTCCGGTACGACCGACCGGCCACGCGCCGTGGTGCACACCCGGGCGAGCCTGGCCGCCGGGATGGGCACGGTTTCCTCGCTCTTCGGAGCACGGCCGGACGAACCGGTGCTCGGCGGCACCTTCTTCGTTCTCGTTCCGTCCCTGGCGCACGGCGCTCCCGTCGCCCTCCCGGCGCGCTCCCCGAAGGTACTGGCGCGGCAGCTGCACCGGCTGCGCCCCCAGGGCACGTATCTGACGCCGCCGCAGCTGCGCGACGCGCTGCGGGCAGGGGCCGCGTTCACGGGGAGGGTGTGGACGGGCTCGGCTCCCGCGAGCGCCGAACTGCTGACCCGGGTGCGGCGCGCGGGCGCGGCGGAGGCGTGGGGCGTCTATGCGCTCACCGAGCTCTTTCCCGCCGCCGCCGTCGAGGAGCGGGAGAAGGCCGCGTTCGACGGCGCCGGCGACCTCGTCGGTGCCCCGCTGCCGGGCGTCGAGGCCAAGCCCGACGAGCACGGAGAGCTGCTGCTGGCCGGGCCCGCGGCCCGGCACCGCTATCTCGGCGACGATCCCGATCCCTGGGTGCGTACCGGCGACCGGGCGCATCTGGACGGCACGGGCCGGATCGTCCTCGAGGGCCGCTGCAAGGACATGGTGCTGCGCCGGGCGGAGAACATATATCCCGGCTTGTACGAGCCCGCCCTGCAGGTGCCGGGTGTGGAGCTGGCCGTACTCGTCGGCGTACCGGCGGGTGACGGCGACGAACGGCTCGTCGCCGTCGTACAGCCGCAGCACGGAGCCGGTGAACGCGAGCTGCGCAGCGCCCTGTCGGGCCCGCTGCGGCGGATGGGCACGGCCCGCCCCGACGCCCTGCTGTTCGCGGACATCCCCCTGTCCGGCCGCTCCCGCAAGCCGGACCGGGCAGCGACCGCACAACTCGCGACCGCACGACTCGCCACCGCAGGGCTCGCCACCGCACCGCGCACGGCGGCACGGACGGACGGCCCCGCGTGAGCGCCCCGGCCCTCCGCCCGCACACGAGCGCGGCCGTACGCGCCCTCCGCCCGGCCCTACGCGCCCTCCGCCCGGCCGGGGACCGGGTCCTGGTCGCCCACCGCCGCTACACCTCCGCCAACGGCGACGCACTCGCCGGAGCGCTGACGTACGCGCTGCTGGTCGGGACGGCCCCGGCCGTGCTCCTGCTGGCATCCCTCGCCGGCGGGACCGGGGCGGGGGAGGCAGCCGTCCACCGCGTCGTAGGGGACCTCACCGAGGCGATGCTGCCCGCGGAGGGCGCCGCGGCGGCCGCCCGGCTGCCCACCGAGGCGGCACACTGGCGCCCGCTCCTTGCCCTCGCCCTCGGCTGGGCAGTGGTGCGCCTGACCCGGGCGCTGCGCACGGGGGTCAGGGCGATGTGCGGACAGAACGCGGGCAGCGGCAATCCCTTCCGCGACGCGGCGCTCGACGCCGTGCTCGCGGTGGGGCTGTGCGGCTGCCTCGCGGCCGTCGCCGTGGCAGTGTCCGTGGGCGGGCCGGTGCTCGCCCTCCCGGCACTGTGGGCGCTGTTCACGGCCGTACTGCGGTACGCCCCGTGGCCCGCGCCCGGGCGGCCGACCGCGGCCGTCGCGCTGCGTGCGGCGCTGGTGGCGGCACTGGTGTGTCAGCTGCTCGCTCTCGCCGGGTGTCACTACCTCGCGGCGACCGCCGCACTCCACGAGGAGCTGTACCGCTCCGCCGGGCTCCTGGTCGGGCTGCTGATCTGGTGCGGCCTGTGCGCGCGGGTCCTGCTGAGGGCCGTCGCCTGGGCGGCCACCTCCCCCACCACTGAACCCGGGAGCAAGAGTTGACACTGTGGGTCGTCATTCCCGCCTACAACGAGGCGGCCTCGATCGGCGACACCCTGGCCGCGCTCGCGTCCCAACAGGACACCGGGTTCTCGCTGGTGGTCGTCGACAACGGCTCCACCGACGACACGGCGGGCGTCGTACGGAACTTCGCCCGTACCGCGCCCTTCTCCGTGGAACTGGTCGGCGAGGCGCAGCCCGGTGCGGGTGCTGCCGCCGACACCGGTTTCCGGTACGCCATCGACAGCGGCGCACGCCACCTGCTGCGCACCGACGCGGACTGTCTGCCGGCCCCGGACTGGACCGCCGTGGCGAAGGCGGAGTTCGGGCGCGGCACCGAGATGGCCTGCGGCCGCAGCGTGCCGCGCCCCGACGAGCGGCCCGGCCCGGCGGAGGCGTGGCTGCTGCCCGCGCTGATCCGGCTGACCGCGCTGTACGGCCGCTACCGCAGGGAACACCGCCATCCGCGCTACCGCACCCCGTACGTCCTGTGCCACGGCCACAACCTCGCCATCACCGCCGATCTCTATCTGCGCTGCGGCGGCGCGCTGCGGGTACCGCTGCATGAGCAGTCCGAGGACGTGGCCCTGCTCAACCGGGCCCGGGAGCACAGCGATCGCATCGTCCGCGCCGAGCACCTGGTGGTGCACAACAGCCTGCGCAGACTGCGTTCCTGGGGCGCGCGCCGGACCCTGCTCTGGTACTGGGACCGGCGCTACCGGCCCGCCGACCTCACGGAGGTACACGTCCGATGACATCCAAGGCCCCCAGCCCGGCGCGAGCCCGCCGCCGCGACCGCCGGGTCTATGCGCGCAGCCACCCCGTGCTGTTCGCGCTGCTCGCCGCGACCCGCGGGCGCCCCGTACGGAGGATCGGGCGGACGCTGCTGGTGCACGACCCCGACGCCTATCGCGAGGCGCTGACCCGGCTGCCGCTCGACCGTACGGCGGCCGGTACGACGGGCGGCGCGGCGCAAGCCGCACTCTCCACCGCGGGGACACGGCACGGCGGTGTGCTGTTCGACCAGGAGGGCAGCGTGCACCGGGCGGGACGGCGCGGTCTCGCCGGGGACCTCGGCACGGCCGGGGTGGAGCAACTGCGTGCGATGTGGCAGCCGTTGCTCGTGCGGCGGCTCGCGCCGCTCGCGCAGGGCGGCGAGGTGGACCTGGTGGACCTCGCGCGGGAGATGTCCGGCTCGGTGGTCTGTGAACTGCTGGGCTCGGATGCCGATCCGGCGGCGGTGGCGGACGCCGCCGCCGAGGCCGCGGCCGCCTCTGTCCGAGCCCATCTGCCCGGCCCCGGCCGCCCCGGTGCGCAGGCCGCCACGGCCCGCGCCACCGCACGCCTCCAGCAGCTTCTCGGCACCGCGGACGACGCGCTGTCCGCGATGGTGGCGGTGGCGGCCGTCAACACGACCGTCGCCGGTCTGCCGCGGGCCGCGGCCTGGTGCGCGGACGCCGGACTGTGGGACCAGGCCGTGGACGAGACGCTGCGCCAGAGCCTGGCCGACGAGCTGCTGCGGGTCACTGCGCCTTCACCGCTGCTGCCCCGGGTCGCCGCCGCGGACGGCACCGTCGGCGGCTGCCCGGTCCGCTCCGGCGACCGGCTGCTGCTGGTCGCCCGGCATGCCGTCGGCGCGCACCAACGCGATCCCGACGCCCACCGCCCCGCCGGACCGGACCTCGCCCACCTGGTCTTCGGCGCCGGTCCGCACACCTGCCCCGGCGCCCGGCTCGCCCGCGTACAGCTGGCCGACACCCTGGCGGCGCTCGCCCCGCACCGGCCGGTCGTGGTGCGGGCCCGCGTCGACCGGCGTGCCGCCCTGCCCGGCTGGCGGTCGCTGACCCTGCGAGCGGAGATACGCCCATGACGACCCGGCCGCGCATCGCCGTCACCGGGGCGAGCGGCTTCTGCGGCGGCCATGTCGCCAGAGCCGCGGCCGCCGCGGGAGCGGACGTGGTCTGTGTCGGCCGCAGGCCGGGGCCGCTGGGCGAACACCGCTTCTGGGACGCCGCCCGCACGGTCCCGGACTTCGCGGGCACCGACCTCGTCGTGCACTGCGCGGCGGCGGTCGGCGACCCCGTACCGGGCTCACCGGCCGAGGCCGGGATGCACGCGGTCAACGTCGAGGGCACCGCACGGCTGCTGGAGGCCGCGGCCGGCAGGCCCGTGGTCTGGGTGAGCAGCGCCAGCGTCTACGACCCGCGCCGCGACCGCAGCCTGGTCGGCGAAGACCATCCGCGCACCGGCCACCTGAACGCCTACGGCCGGACCAAGGCGGCGGGCGAAGCGCTCGCCCTCGCGGCGGGCGCGGTGGTGCTGCGGCCGCGCGCGGTCTACGGTCCGGGCGACAGCCAGCTCCTCCCCCGGCTGCTCTCCCGCGTCCGCGCCCGGACGCTGCTGCTGCCCGGCCCCGACGTCCGGCTCAGCCTCACGGCGGTGGAGAACCTCGCCGACGCCTGCCTGGCGGCGGCGGACTGGGCACCGGGGGCGTACAACGTGGCCGACGCCGTCCCGTACGACCGTGATGCGGCCGTACGACAGGTGCTGCGGGCCCACGGCGTCACGGCGCGGATTCGGCATCTCCCACTGGGCGTTGCCCGCACCGCCGCACGCGCCGCCGAGGCCCTCGCCCGCCGCGGCCCCGGCTCCGCCGAACCTGCTCTCAGCCGCTATGCGGTGGATCAGCTGGCCCACACGGTGGTGCTGGATGTGACCCGGGCCCGGTCACAGGGCTGGGCTCCGCGCCGGACGCTGCAGGACTACCTTGCGGACAGCACCGGGGCCGCGCGCACATGAGTCCGCATCCGTCGCCCCCAGCAGCCCCCACAGCCCCTCAAGATCCGCCGATGCCGGCGTCCGGTACCGTGCGGTGACGATCTTCATGTCTGGAGGGGACTTCCATCGTGCAGGCGGCAGCCGAGGACGACGACCACGACGAGATCTTCCCCGACATACCCGACCCGGAGGACGGCAGCGCCTGGCAGGCGCCCGCCGACCTGGAAGAGCACCTGTACGAGCTGGCCCGGGCGGACGACGCCCATACCTATCTGCGGGCCATCGCCGTCGAGGGCGTGTACCAACCGGTGTCGCGGGCCGATGCCACGCTCGATCCGCAGAAGCGTCCGCTGCTCACCGTCGACGCCGGCGACGGACGGAAGGTGGCGCAGGTCTACACCGCCGGGCTGCTGCCGCGCCCGCATCCGCATGTGGTGTACGAGTTCGTCACTCTCGGCACCCTCGCGCAGATCTGGCCCGATGATGTCGATGTGCTGGTGGTCAACTGCAGGACGCCGTGCGAGCAGTACTTCCTCACCACCGAGGACGAGCGGGAGGTCTGGGCCGACCTGCACCGGGACCACTTCCGCCCCTCCCGGCTGGGCGACCGCATCGACACCCGCCGCACCGGGGCACCCGCTCCCGGACCGCTCCTGCACGGTCTGGCGTGCGGCGCACACCTCTGCTTCGCCAACGGCGACGCCTGGAACACGCTCGACTGGCACGGCACGGGCTACAGCGGTGAGGTCGAGCGGCTCCAGGAGTCCTGGGGCGTACGCACCAGGGACGACTGGCTCGGTATGCAGGAGCGGCTGCTGAGCCGCGAAGTCAGCCCGTGGTACTGGGACTTCGTCCTGGACGCACGGAACTCACTGGCCCGGGAGCAGGGCACCCCCGTGGATGCCGGACTCTGGCGCCGGTGCGTGGAAGTGACCCTGCGCAATCAGCTCCGCAAAAGCGGCGGACCCGACACCCCGCACCGGCCGGGCGACGACGCCGAACTGGACGCCTTCGTCGGCGTCCTGCGGGACCTGGTGGGCAAGGTGCTGCGGTACGAGGCCCGCTTCCGCGCCGACGGACTCCTTGCGCCCGACGGCCTCGTCCGCACCGTCGCGGCCTGGGACATCGGCCGCGCCTCCAAGATGGCCCGCTGGGGCAGAGGCTCCCGCCATGCGACCCAGGCGGAACTGCACCGGGCCGTCGAGCGCGCCGGCGACGCCGCCCGGTCCGCGTACAGCTCCTGGGAGGAGTTCTCCGCCGGCTACATCCTCGGCCGGTGTCTCCACTTCGACGAGGAGGAGTTCGGCGAGTGGTACACCGACGTCCTGTACGCACACCGGGCCCTCACCACGGACCCGGACAGCCCCTGGCTGACCGTCCCGTTCCACTGCTGAGGAAGGGTGCTCAGCCCCCGTCGGGGACACAGTCCCGGCCCGGGGGTCAGCCCTGGCGGAGCGCTCAGCCCTCGTCGGGGCTGAGCCGCAGCGAGATCGAGTTGATGCAGTACCGCTGATCGGTCGGTGTCGGGTAGCCCTCACCCTCGAAGACATGCCCGAGGTGCGACCCGCACCGCGCGCACCGCACCTCCGTGCGGGCCATGCCGTGCGAGCGGTCCTCGATCAGCTCGACCGCGTCCGTGTCCTTCGGGTCGTAGAAGGACGGCCAGCCGCAGCGCGACTCGAACTTCGTGTCGGACCGGAACAGCTCCGCGCCGCACGCACGGCAGGAGTAGACGCCCGCCGTCTTGGTGTCCGTGTACTCACCGACGAAGGCGGGCTCGGTGCCGGCCTGGCGCAGAACCTGGTACTCCGCCGGTGACAGCTCCGCGCGCCACTGCTCGTCCGGCTTCTCGACGTCGTACGACATGAATCGGCTCTCCCTCAGTTCGACAAGCGGGCCAGGATGTCGGGGCCGAGGTCCGTGACATCGCCCGCGCCCATGGTGAGAACAAGATCGCCGGGCTTGGCCATTCCCGCGACGACGTCGGGGACGGTCGTCCTGTCGTGGACGGCCGTGACCTCGGCGCCGGCCGCGCGGGCCGCGTCGATGATCAGGGCGCTGGTGATGCCCGGGATCGGGTCCTCGCGGGCCGGGTAGATGTCGAGGACCACCGAGGAGTCCGCCAGCGCGAGGGCCTGGCCCATCTCCGTGCCCAGTTCCTGGGTGCGGGAGAAGAGATGGGGCTGGAAGACGACGAGCAGCCGGGCGTCGGCCGCCGCGCCGCGCATCGCCTCGAGGTCGGCCGTCATCTCGGTCGGGTGGTGGGCGTAGGAGTCGATGACCTGGACGCCGGCGGCCTCGCCCTTGAGCTGGAGGCGGCGCTTGACGCCGGTGTACTTGCCGATCGCCGAGGCGAGGTTGTGCGCCGGGATGCCGAGGGCGACGCCGGCGGCGAGGGCGGCCACGGCGTTGTGCGCGTAGTGGCTGCCGGGCACCGAGACGCCGAAGGTCAGGAACTTGCCGTTCAGCAGGACGGTGACCTCGCTGGTGAGGCCGCGCGGCGTGACCTTGTGGACGCGGACGTCGGCCGACTCGGACTCGCCGTAGGTGACGACCTTGAGCGTGGACAGGTCGCGGATACGGGACGTGAGCTCGACGGCCCCGGGCTGGTCCGCGGAGATCACCAGCGTGCCGCCCGGCACGACCTTGCCGACGAAGGTCTCGAAGGAGTCGTAGATCTCGTCCATCGAGGCGTAGTTGGCGTGGTGGTCGAGCTCCACGTTGAGGATGATCGCGACCTCGGGGTCGTACTTCTGGAAGCTGCGGTCGCTCTCGTCGGCCTCGGCGACGAAGATGTCGCCCTTGCCGTGCCGCGCGTTGGTGCCGGGCCCGGCGAGGTCGCCGCCGATCGCGTACGAGGGGTCGAGGCCGAGCTCGGTCAGGGCCACGGCCAGCATCGAGGTCGTGGTGGTCTTGCCATGGGTGCCCGCGACGGCGATCGAGCGCAGGCCGGTCATCAGGGAGGCCAGCGCGTCGGAACGGTGGACGACCGGGACGGACAGCTCGGCGGCGCGCGCCAGCTCCGGGTTGTCGGCGCGGATCGCGCTGGAGACGACGACGCAGGTGGCGTCCGGGGCCAGGTGCTCGGCCGCGTGCCCGATGTGGACGGTGGCGCCGAGCCCGCGCAGGGACTCCGCCGTCACCGACTCCTTCGCGTCGCTGCCCGCGACCTTCGCGCCGCGCTGGGCGAGGATCTTCGCGATGCCCGACATTCCGGCGCCGCCGATGCCGATGAAGTGCGGGCGTTCCATGGCGCTAGGGATGGCGGGTGCCATGCGTATGTCTCCCCAAGATGTACGAGTACGTGCGAGCGCCCAGCCTATTCGCTGTGCGCGAAGAGCTTGAGCACCGGTACGCCGACCTTGTGGCGGGCTCTGGAGGCCCAGTCCCGGTGGAAGAACTCCTCCACATAATGCGGCTCGGTCAGCACGATCACCTCGTCGGCGCCCGACTCGTCCACCACGGCCGTCAGCTTGTCCAGCGGGTGCTTCTCGACGACCTCGCCCACGGCCTGGCAGCCCGCCGCCCGCAAGGCGGCCAGTGAGTGCTCCAGGGCGAGCCTGGCGGGGGCCTCGGCGTCCTTCCCCTCGGGCTTGTCGCCCTCGCGGACGGCTTCCTTCAGTTCGCCGAGTGCGACGTCGTCGATGGCCCGCAGCAGCACATCGGCCTGATCACCGCGAGGCTGCATCAGCACGACGAAGGACACGGCCTCGTCCCCGTGCAGGCTCGTGACGAATTCCACGTCTTCCGACGTCAGGGGCTTCTCGATCATCATTACGCTTGTGAACACGTCAGGAGCCCTTCTGCGGAAACCATCCTTCCCCGTGGCCGCACGGGGTCTGCGAGAGTAAGTGTGCCCGGCGGAGGCTAACCGGAGCGACAAATTCCACCGATTGTCAGATGCGACGGTAGCGGGTGAAGAGGAACCCCGCCTCCTCCAGCACGGACGCCAGGGCGAAGCGCTCGGGAATGCTCAGCGAGGGCCCGCCCGCGATCCGCTGCGCATCCCCCACCGTCAGCGTCGGCGACACGGTCAGACACAGCTCGTCGAGTACCCCGGCCGCCACGAACTGACCCAGCATCCGCGGCCCGCCCTCGGTGAGCTGGCGCACCAGGCCCCGCTCCGCCAAGGCGCGCACGGCCTTGGCCGGCTCCACCCCGGGACCGTCCCCGGCGATCACCACCTCCGCGCCCGCCTTCTCGGCCTCACGGATACGGTCCGGGGACGCCGCCGCCCCCGTCAGTACCAGTGTCGGGACAAGCGGCTCGGCGAACAGCGGGAGCGAGAAGTCCAGCTCCAGCGAGGCGCTGACCACGGCGATCGCGGGCGCGGGCCCCTGCCCGGCCGCGGCCCGCCGGTCCGCGAAGGCCTCCCGGGCGCGGGCGGGGCGGTACCCCTCCAGCCGTACCGTTTCCGCGCCCACCACTACCACGTCGGCCAGGCCCCGCAGCGTGCCGAAGATCCGCATGTCCGTGTCGGAGGAGATCGGCTGTGAGCGGCCCTCGTGCTGGGCCGCCCCGTCCAGCGAGGAGACCATGTTGGCCCGCAGCCACGGTCCGTCCACGGCCGGGTAGGCATAGGCGTCGGCCAGCTCGTCCAGGGACCACTCGTGGTCGGCGCTCCGGTCCGGCTCGTCTGCTGTCTGAACTGTCTGGTCGGTCACAGGGAACAGGCGTCGCATGCTGTGCAGTCTGGCACGCCCCTTACAGTGGGGAACTGTGTCGACCAGTGCCATAACCGAAGCGGCCCCACTCTCCCTCTGCGCCCGCGAGCCGCATGTCCCCGCCGACCGGCTGGTCGCGGAGATGGTGCCGCCGCCCCGCTTCGACGCGGTGCGCTTCGATACATACGTCCCCGATCCGAACCAGCCCAGCCAGAGCGAGGCCGTCACGGTCCTGAGCTCCTTCGCGGCGGGCCTGGGCGGGGCGCACGCCACCGGAGCCGCCAAGCGCCGCTGGTTCGCGAAGAAGCCCGCCGCCCCCACCGGCCCGCGCGGCGTCTATCTCGACGGCGGCTACGGCGTCGGCAAGACGCACCTGCTCGCCTCTCTCTGGCACGCCACCCCGGCGGAGCCGACGCTCAAGGCCTTCGGCACCTTCGTGGAGCTGACGAATCTGGTGGGCGCCCTCGGCTTCCAGCAGACCGTGCAGACACTGAGCGGACACCGGCTGCTCTGCATCGACGAATTCGAACTGGACGACCCGGGCGACACCGTCCTCGTATCGACGCTGCTCGGACGGCTCGTCGACGCCGGCGTCGCGCTGGCGGCCACCTCCAACACGCTGCCCGGCAAGCTCGGTGAGGGCCGCTTCGCGGCAGCCGACTTCCTCCGCGAGATCCAGGGACTGTCCGCGCGCTTCCGCCCGCTGCGGATCGACGGCGAGGACTACCGGCACCGCGGGCTCCCCGAGGCCCCTCCTCCGTACGCCGACGAGCAGGTCACCAAGGCCGCGTACGCCACCGAGGGTGCGTCCCTCGACGACTTCCCCGGGCTGCTGGAGCATCTCGCGAAGGTGCACCCGAGCCGGTACGGGGCGCTCACCGACGGACTGCGCGCGGTCTGCCTCACCGACGTCCGGCCCGTCCCCGACCAGTCGACGGCGCTGCGGCTGGTGGTACTCGCCGACCGGCTGTACGACCGGGAGGTGCCGGTGCTCGCCTCCGGCCTGCCCTTCGACCGTCTGTTCAGCGACGAAATGCTGAACGGCGGCTACCGCAAGAAGTATTTCCGGGCGATCTCCCGGCTCACCGCCCTGGCGCGGGACGCAAAGGGCCTGGTGGACCAGTAGGTTCATGGGCGTAACCCATCTTTCCGTCAGAAGGGAACGCATCATGGCCACCAAGCGTCAGGCGCACACGATCTGGTAGGGCAACCTCACCGAGGGCACGGGCACCGTGACCTTCGATTCCTCGGGCATCGGCGACTACGCCGTGTCCTGGCCGTCGCGCGCCGAGCAGGCGAACGGCAAGACCAGCCCCGAAGAGCTGATCGCCGCCGCCCACTCCAGCTGCTTCTCCATGGCTCTCTCGCACGGGCTCGCCCAGGCCGGCAACCCGCCGACCAGGCTGAACACCCAGGCCGAGGTGACCTTCCAGCCGGGCACGGGCATCACCGACATCCACCTCACCGTCCAGGGCGACGTCCCCGGTCTCGACGAGGCCGGCTTCGTCAAGGCGGCCGAGGACGCGAAGGCGAACTGCCCCGTCAGCCAGGCCCTCACCGGTACGAGCATCACGCTCACCGCGTCGCTCGCCTGACCCAGAAACCCCTGAGGCACAGTGGCCCGTACGGTTCACGTGTCACCTATCTGCGTGATACACACGTGCGGGTCACGTCACATCTCCTGTCCGCCAGCAGGGAGTTGCCTCATGTCTGCGACACGACGTCAAGTTCTCGCCCGTACGGGTGCGTTGGGCGCGGGAATCGCGTTCACCGGCGCGTTCTCCGAACTCTTCGCGGGCACTGCCGCCGCCCGCGGCCACAGCGGGTACGGCCCGCTCGTCCCCGACCCCGCCGGACTGCTCGACCTGCCGAAAGGTTTCCGCTACCGGGTCCTCTCCCGGGAGGGCGAGCCACTGCGCTCGGGCGAGGGCAAGGTCCCCGGCAACCATGACGGCATGGCTGCCTTCGCGGGCCGCCGCGGCCGCGTCCATCTCGTCCGCAACCACGAGAACCGCCACAACGGCAGGATCGGCGTGCCGGTCGTGGAGGGCCTCACCTACGACCCGATGGCCAAGGGCGGCTGTACGGCCCTGGAGCTCGACGGCCGGGGCAACGTCCTGTCCGAGCGCGTCGCCATCGCCGGTACGGCCGTGAACTGCGCGGGCGGGCCGACGCCCTGGGGCACCTGGCTCACCTGCGAGGAGAACGAGGACAGGGCCGGCACCAACGGCTACACCAAGGACCACGGCTTCATCTTCGAGGTCGACGGCGCGGATCCGCACCGTACCGGAGCCGTACCGCTGACCGCGATGGGCCGCTTCCAGCACGAGGCGATCGCCGTCGACCCGAAGAGCGGGATCGTGTACGAGACGGAGGACGCGTTCGACAGGCCGTTCGGGCTCTTCTACCGCTTCCTGCCGAACAAGCCGGGGGGCGGCACGGGCTCCCTGCGCGCGGGCGGGGTCCTGGAGGCGATGCGGGTGCCGGGCGTGCCCGACCTCTCGGCGATCCAGGAGACCGGCGCGAGCTTCGACCGGATCGAGTGGGTGCCCGTACCGGACAGTCAGGCCAGGCAAACCCCCATCCGGCTGCAGGACTTCGGCCCGAAGGGCATCACCCATGCCCAGAAGCTGGAGGGCTGCTACTGGGGCGGGAGTTCGGTCTACTTCGTCTCCAGCTTCGCGCACAGCGCGGAGGGCTCGGCGGCCGACCACTTCGGGCAGGTGTGGAAGTACGAGCCGCACCGGCGGCGACTCACGCTCGTGATCGTCTTCGGTCCGAGCACGGACATCCAGCTGCCCGGCGAGTCCCCGGACAACATCTGCCTCGCGCCCAGCGGCGGCCTGATGGTCTGCGAGGACGGCGGCGGCACGCAGCATGTGTACGGGCTGACCAAGCGCGGCGAGGTCTACCCCATGGCACGGAACGCCCAGAACATCGGCACACCCGAGGAGCCGGAGTGGGGCGAGTTCGCGGGCGTGACCTTCTCGCCGGACGGCGAGACGATGTACGTCAACTGCTATGTACCCGGGACGACATTCGCGGTCACCGGGCCGTGGTGCTGACGGGCTGAGTCATGCGGCCGGGGCGGCATGCCGCCCCGGCCCCGTGGGCGCCGGGTCTCCTCCGCCGTCGTACCGCGCCGAAGAGGAGGTGCAGCCCCAGGGGGCGAACGCAGTCGACTCGAAGAAAGCCGTGGCTGTCGGCCCGGATTCCGAAGCGGGCACGCCGGGTGACCAGCCACACAACCCCGGGAGTTGCGTGCCCCACGTTTCGGCCGCTGATTGAACGCCGACTCACTCAGGCCCGTTGACCTCGGTAACCGGTGCCCGCCTGCAGACCGGTGAGTGAGTGAGGTTCGCACATGCCGAGGATCCTTCCGAAAGACAGCGAGCGCCGCCTTCCGGCCGGCTGCTGCCCGGCCTGCCCGGCCGGCCACGGTTCCTTCCAGCGACCCACACACTGAGCGGCGAGCCCATGAACTACTGCTACCCCTGCCGCCGCGCCCTCAACGATGCCGTGACGTGCCCGGAGTGCGGGGCGTACGACTCCGGCATGGCACCGCCGAGCGATCGGAGCAGCGATGCTCCGGCAGTCGACACGGCTGTGCTGGAGGTCCTCTTCAGCGAGGGACCGGACTCCTTCGAGTCCGCCGCCCCTTCCGCGCCCCCCGCTCCCTCGGCCGAGGTGCCCGCAGCCGACGTGCCCGCAGTCGGGCGCCGCTGCCCCACCTGGCTGAAGAAGCACGGCCGTCGGACTCTCACCTCGGCCGCCCTCTCCGTGCTCGGCGGCCTGGCCGCCGCATCGCTGGTGCCCCAGCACTCCGCCGGCGCCCCAAAGGCAGGGCCGAGCCCGGAACGGGCATCCCCCGACCAGTCCCCCGCCGACGTCACCACATCACCGACAGCCTCACGTTCACCGGAACGTCCGGACACGCGCCCGGCCAGAGGCGGCGTCCGGGACCGGAGCACTGGTATGACTCCGCGCCCTCGCGAGACGGCCACTGAACGGGAATCACCGGCTTCCCAGGCTCCCCCGGCCACCACCAGCCCGCCGGTGAAGGCCAGGCCGACCCCCCGCCCCTCCAGTGGCGGCCCCAGCCCTTCGGCCTCGCCGACGACGCCACCTTCCGCAAGCCCTACCACCAGCGTCAGCATCTCGCCCACGATCAGTCCCACGCCGAGCGCCACGGGCGTGCCGATCACCGGCGCGCTCAGGGAACGGACGGGGCCATTGCGGCCGGACCTGCGCCGAAGCGGGGCGGGCGGTGGCACGATCGCCGGGAGGTGAGGTGCCGACAGACGGATCCTGTGATGCGGCGCGGCGGGGTGAACGCCAGGTCTTCCCGCCCGGCCCGCTAATCCACGATGGCGCCGCAGGAGATGTTCACGTCAGTGGATGTCAGCGTGCGGGCCTGGTCCGAGGCAACGAACGCGGCCACGCTGCCCACATCTCCCAGGGTCGCGGTCCGGTTCAACAGCGTTGCCTGCTGAATCCCTGCCGTGATCTCGTCGCGCCCTGCGAACCCCTCGGGGAGGCACTCGGGCACGCCCCCCGTTTTCAGAGTGACCACGCGGATGCCGTACGGGCCGAGTTCGCACGCCCACTGGCGGCGCAGCCCCTCGATCGCGTCGAGAGCGATCTTGAAGCCGCCCAGTCCGGGCTGCGTCTGCGGACCGCCCCCGCCGAACGCCAGGATCACCCCCGACCCGCGTGGGGTCATGTGCCGCGCCGCAGCCCTGGTCGTCAGGAACTGTGACCGCATGGCGTTTGCGATCGGCTGCAGGAAGTCTGCCACCGAGATCTCGGCCAGCGGTTGCTGGACGCCTCCGTACCCGATGACGTTGAACGAAATATCGATCTGCCCGGTCTGCGAGGCGATGGCGTCGACATACTCGCCCACAGCACGCTCGTCCAGGGCGTCGACGACGGTGGCCTCCGCCACGCCGCCTTGCGAGCGGATCGTGTCAGCGAGTTCGTCGAGCTTCGGCTTGGTGCGCCCGCTAAGAAAAACCCGCGCCCCCTCGCGGGCGAACGCACCCGCCACCGCAGCGCCGATCGGCCCGCCCGCCCCGTACAGCACAGCCACTTTGTTCTCCAGCAACATCTCCAGCCACGTCCCTTCCTCAGGGTGAACGCTCCGGTGACCCGGCTTTCATCAGAGACGTCGCAGCTGCCCACCGGAAATCGACACACCGTCCCTGCCGGATGCGGCAGGGACAAGCGGCAGGGACACTTCGTCGCCCACGCACCGCCTGTGGCCAGTCCTCGGCTTGTGCCACTCTGTGGCCGAGCATCGACGCCGCTGCGCGGACCTGCCACTCGTCCGGCCCGGTGGAGAAGGTCAACCCGTCCGGAGCCTTGCGCAGATCCGCGTCCACCGCGGACCGGTCCCGTTGGGCCCCGGCGTCGATCCGCGCCCGTCTCGGCACGGACCGGTCGGCGTCCAGCCGCATTGACGAGCGGCATGAGGGAGATTGGAATACTTTTGCCCCCGAGAGTCTCGTTCGTCCCGCTCTACGGAGGTTGCCGTGGCCACCCTCACGGTATGGAAGTGCGACTCACCCGACGCCGCCGCGCGCGAGGGCCTCCCGGCCGCTCCCGCCGCCCACTCCCCCTGCCCATGCCTCAGCGCACACTGCGGCCGGCACCGCAGACCGGAGGCATCGTGACGTACTTCCGCACTCGCCGCGTCGAGCCCGGCGGGCTCGCAAAGCGGGCAGCACCAGCCTTCCTGGCGACGCTGCTGGTCACCGGCCTGACCGCGTGCGGAGAGGACGAAAGCACCACTCACCCATCGCCGAGTCCGACCAGATCCGCCCCGCAGCCGAGAACATCGGAGGAGTTCGAGGCTTCGGCGAATGCGGAAACCGCTCGCGTTCAGGCATCCGCGTCCGCGGCTCTGCGCGACGCGAGTGGCCAGGGCAACGCCATGGCGGACGTGGGCCAGAGGGGTGTACCGACCGCGCAGACGGACGGGCTGCGTGCTGCCCTCGTCACGGTCACCAACAGCACGAACGAAACGGCGTTCTACTCGGTGCAGGTCGACTTCGTCGATGAACAGGGCAAGACACTCGACTCCGTCGTGGTCGGCTTCGACAAGGTGGGCCCCGGCGCCAAAGCCCAGCGTTATGCCATCAGCAGGAAAGCCGGCGACGTGAAGACCTTCCCGCGGATCGTCAAGGCGCAACGCGACGCAGTCGGCTGAGCGTCCCGGTCACCCCCACCCGAGAGAGTGCCGGGTCATCCCCGCACCGGCGGACAGGGGACGCCCCGGACACCCGTCCCGGGCTACTCGATGACGAGCTCGACCGGGAGGTTGCCCCGGGTGGCCTTGGAGTAGGGGCAGTAGGCGTGGGTCTTCTCGAGGAGGTCACGGCCCGCCTCGCCCTGCAGGTGGTCGGGCAGCTCGACCCGCATGATCACGGAGAGGCCGAAACCGCCGTCGGTGTCCTTGCCGATGCTGACCTCGGCGGTCACCGAGGCGTCCTTGACGTCGATCTTCTCCTGTCGGCCGATGGCGCCCATCGCGCTGGCGAAGCAGGCGGCGTAACCGGCGGCGAAGAGCTGCTCGGGGTTGGTTCCCTGCCCGTTGCCGCCCAGCGCCTGAGGGAAGGCGAGCGGCAGGTCGATGTGACCGTCGGAGCTGACGGCACGGTCTTCGCGGCCGTTGGCGGTGGCGACAGCGGTGTAGAGCGCGTCCATGAGTTGCATACCTCTTCGTCCGTGGGGAACCGATGACGCAAGTACAGCACACAATTCAATTGCACACAACCAAGTGATGCGCAGGTATACGCTGGCTCCATGGAGAAGACGACGCCGACCACCGTGCCCGACGAGGACTTCCTGCGTCTGGACCACCAGATCTGCTTCTCGCTGCACGCGGCGTCCCGCGCCTTCAACGGCGTCTACCGCGCGGCACTGAAGGACCTGGCCCTCACCTACCCGCAGTACCTGGTGATGCTGGTGCTCTGGGAGCACGGCGAGCTGCCGGTCAAGCGGATCGGTGAGCATCTGCGCCTGGACTCGGGCACCCTGTCACCCCTGCTCAAGCGGCTGGAGTCGGCGGGCTACGTGGAACGCAGGCGCAGCCCCGAGGACGAGCGCTCCGTCACCGCCCGGCCCACCGCCGAGGGCGCCGCGCTCCGCGAGAAGGCACTGGGCGTACCGCGCAGGATCGCAGCGGCGACCGGCATGTCACTGGACCAGATCCGGGAGCTGCGCGCCGGCCTGGACGCTCTGACCGCCACCTTGGACACGGCCGACCTGGACGCCGCCGACTGCGCAACCACCGACGGCTGACGTCGGATGCCTGACGCCTGACAACGCAGGCGACCCCGGGCATCTGCCGATGCCCGGGGTCCTCCTCCCTTTACCCCTGGTTGCCCGACCGCGCGTCAGCCGGTCTGACCGACCTGGCCCCCTCCCGCGTCGCCCGCGTTACCGGCGCCCGCATCTCCGGCGTCGCCCGCGCCCGCGTTACCCGCATCGCCCGCGCCCGCGTTACCCGCGTCACCGGCACCGCCGATGTCCTCGGCATCTCCGCCGTCACCCGCGCCCGCGTTACCCGCGTCACCGGCACCGCCGTTGTCCGCCGCGCCGCCGCCGTTGCCACCCGCGCCGATCTGGGCGCCGACCGCGGCCAGCGCGGTCGTCACGGGCTGGAAGAACGTCTCGCCGCCCACGGTGCAGTCTCCGCTGCCGCCGGAGGTGAGGCCGACCGCGCTTCCGTCCTGCGTGAAGAGGGCACCGCCGCTGTCGCCGGGCTCCGCGCAGACATCGGTCTGGATGAGCCCGGTGACGGTGCCTTCCGGGTAGTTCACCGTGGCGTTGAGTCCGGTGACCGCACCGTCCTTCAGGCCGGTGGTGCTGCCCATACGGAACACCTCCTGGCCGACCGCCGCGTCGGCCGCCTGGGTGATCTGCAGGATCTGCCCGTTACCCGTGTCGACCGCGCTCGGGGCCTCGACGGCCGGGTCGTCGTACGTCACAAGTGCGAAGTCACCGTCACCGGGGAACGTCGCCTCCTGGACCGTACCGATGGGCGCTCCGTTCGCCTCCTCCGACCACTGCTCGGCTGCGACACCGCAGTGGCCCGCGGTCAGGAAGCCGGGGCTGCCGTCCTGAGTGGTCACGTTGAAGCCGAGGGAGCAGCGCGAGCCGCCGCCGAAGATGGCGTCGCCGCCTTCGAGGAAGGGCTTGAACTCGCCTTCCGACTTCTGCACCCGGGCCATGCCCGAGCCCAGTGAACCCACTGCCGCCTCGAGCTTGTTCCACCGGTCACCGGTGACCGTGCGGTCCGCCGTGACCAGGAGCTGATTGGACTTCGGGTCGACGGCCCACGCCGTTCCCGGAATGGTGGCCTGCTGGGCCAGTGTGTTCGTGGCAGCCTTCAGTTCGCCGAAGCTGTTCTGGACACTCCTCGGCACGGCGCCGGCCTTTTTGACGTCGACAATGACGTTGTTGCTGTTGCCGACGACGTTGACGACGACCTGCTGCTTCTCGGCGTCGTAGTACGCCCCGCCGTATGCCTCGCCGAGCTGCTTGCCCAGCTGGGCGACAAGCTCTGCCGCCGATGCGGCGCTCATCGTTCTGGGGGCCTGGGCCGCCTCGGAACCGTCCTGCGAGGCGTTGGCGTGGGGCAGCAGAATGGCTGCTGCAGCAATGCCCACCGCCCCTGCGCCTGCAAGAACGGCCGTTCGCTTGGGTATTCGCCTGTGACTCAACTCGTCGCCTCCTGCGGGGGGTTACGGAGCCCGGTTGCCGACGGAACCGGGGGGACGCGTCCGCCACTTGATACGGCCGAGGCGCAAGGTGTGTTCATTCCCTTATGAAAATCAGTTCCTGACGACGCGTAACCCGAACGCCGGAGTGCCACAAACGTCGATTATCGGATTGATCATATATTTTCCGTCAGTGACCATTTTCGTACGAAGACTGATGGCCGTGACCGTCATGGGAGCCGTACTCGTCGGCTGCGGGAGCGGCAGTGCCCCTGACAAGGCCTCACCCGACAGGACCGGCGCCGCCTCACCACAGCCCGGGAATCCGCTCGACGGGATCGCGAAGAAGGCCCCCACCATGGCGCCCGGGCCCGGAGGGCTGACGCCCGTCTTCGAGCGCGGGCTCAGGCCGGCGGCGGCCGCGAAGGCGGAGAAGACCGTCGCGCTCACCTTCGACGCCGACATGACGGCCGATCAGGGACCGCGGGCGGCGGAGGGCGAGCGTTTCGACAACCCTGCGCTGATCTCCTCGCTGCGGAGGCTGAACGTCCCCTCGACGGTCTTCATGACCGGCCGCTGGGCCGAGGAGTACCCGGACCAGACGAAGGCGATCGGCAACGACCCGCTCTTCGAGATCGCCAATCACTCCTACAGCCATTACGCCTTCACGTCCCCCTGCTACGACCTGCCCACGATCGGCAGGAACGACATGCGGGCCGACGTCGACCGGGCCTTCACCGCGTTCAGGAAGGCCGGGGCGCGCAATGTGGTGCCGTACTTCCGCTTCCCCGGCGGCTGTTACAACGACACGGCACTGCGGGAGATCGCTCCTGCCAAGATGACCGCGGTCCAGTGGGACGTCATCAGCGGCGACGCATTCACTACGGACGCGGACGCGGTCGCCCAGCAGGTGCTCGCGGAGGTGCAGCCGGGGTCCGTGGTGGTGATGCACTGCACCCGCAGCGCCGCCCCGGTCACGGAGGAAGCGATCACGCAGATCGTCCCCGAGCTGCGCGAGCGCGGCTACCGCTTCGTGAAGGTCTCCGAGCTGATGCGGGGGGCGCCGACAGAACGGGGAGGGCGGGGCTAGCCGGGGCCGGCGGACCGGGCAGGCAGGGCTACCCGGAGCACGCTGTCCGCTGGGCCTCCTGCCACTCACAGACAGGACACAGCGTCGCGCCCTTCACCGACTCCGGGTACTCGGTGGGCTTCCGGCACAGCACGCATTCGGCAAACGGGCCGCCCGTTCCGGGGTGGCCTGCGGCCGCCGCGGACGCGGGGGTCGGCGTCTCGCAGTACGGCTCGTCCATACGTACGACTCTAGCTCGCGCGGTCCTCGTCAGGCTCGCACCGCCCGCGTCAGGCTCGCACCGCCCGCGTCCGGCTCGCGCCTCCTCGTCAGGCCCGCAACCTCGCGTCTAGCTCGCGCCGTCCGCCGTCCGGAACGAGCTGAGGGTGCAGACCGCCGCCGTCGCCGCGCCCGCGATCAGCACGGCGGCGACCAGCGGCAGCACGGCCGGCTGCACCGACCCGGTCCGCGAACCGGTGACCAGCCCGGTCACGGCGTACTTTGCGGGCGAGCCGCTGGTCACCAGGGCCAGCAGCGCGCAGAGTGCCGTGACCGACATCGACCAGCCCCGGCCGTGCAGCAGCGGCCTGGTGCACAGCGCGCCGACCGCCGCGCCGGTCAGCAGACAGACCGCGGCGGCGATCAGCCCGGCGGCGATCGCCGGGAGCAGCGGGATCTCCACCTGGCCGTCCGCGCTCTTCGCCCGGCTGATCAGGGCGACGAACATCGTTCCCGCCGCGCCCACCGCACCGGCGCACGCCACGGCGGCGAGCAGGGACGCCAGATGCACACGCGGCGGACTGGTCGCGGCGGCTGTGATGCTGCGGGCGGCCAAGGGCTCCTGGTTGGCGCAGACCCGTACCAGCCAGGCCGTGACCGGCAGCAGCGCGGCGGCCGCGTAGCCGAGCGAGTCCAGCACGGGCTGCCCGGACTGGATGCCGACGACGAGGAAGATCCCGTACAGCAGGACGGGCGGCAGCCAGCGCTGCGAGCGCAGCAGCAGGGCGGTCTGGTAGCCGAAGAGTGCGGTCATGGAGTGGCGTGCCTCGTCGTGGTGCTCGTCGTTGTGGCGGCTTCGGTCTCTCTCAACTGGCGGATGTGCCACGGCGGTCGGGACGTGAGCAGTGCGGTGAGCAGCGCGTCGGAGTACACCGCCGCCACCGTCAGCAGCGTGCTGCCGTCCGGTCCTGCCTCGTGCGCGGGAGCGCCCGGCAGCCCGGCGGGCACCGGTGCGCCGGGTGGTCCGGCCGCCACGATCCTTACCCGCGGGCCCTGTTCGGCCGCGTCGCCGCTCGCGCCGGTGGCAAGGCTCGCGCCGGTCGCGCCCGCGCTGCGCACCAGCGCGCCGCCGTCCACCGCGTAGGCCGCATCCACCGCCCCGGCCAGTCGGCGGGGGTCGTGGTCGACGAAGACGACCGTCGCCCCGGCCGTGACCCGTTCCGCGACCGCCCGGTCGAACTCCTCGCGC